>CAYNUP010000183.1:0-13159 GCA_964400565.1 uncultured bacterium
CATCAATAGATGTAAATTCAGGGAGAACAGAAATAGAAAATATGGAAAAAACAATTTTAAAAACAAATATGGAAGCAGCGGAAGAAATACCAAAACAGATCAGATGTAGAAATATTTCGGGTATAATCATTGTAGATTTTATAGACATGTCAGAAGAAAATAGAAAAAAAGTTTTTAAAAAATTTATTGAGAGTTTTAAAAATGACAAGGCAAAAATAAATGTTTCATTTATCTCTAAGTTTGGACTCGTAGAAATGTCAAGAGAAAAAAGTGATTATTCTTTATATGATTTATTATTTAAAAAATGCAAACTCTGTGAAGGTTCTGGAATAGAAAAAAGTAAAGAATTAATTTTTCTTGAAATGAAAAAAAGAATTTTTGAAATTTTGGCAAATAAGTCATATAATTATAAACTTGAAATTGAAATTTCGTCAGATTTGTATGAATTTATTTTTAAAAATAAGTTATTTAAAGATTTTGTATTTTTTGATAGAATAAAATTTAAAGTGGATAGTAATCGTGAAAAGTTGGATTTTAAAATTATTGAAACATTTTAAAAAGGAGTAGAAGATGGCTATGCATTTAAAAGTAGAAGAAAAAAATGGGTATCAGAAAATATTGACACCTCAAAATTCTGATTTGAAATTTCTATCCTTCTCTATAATAAAGGAGGAAAAAGGGATTCTAAGAGGAAATACAGAAAAAGAAGAAAGTGTATTTATAATTACAGAGGGAAAATGTAATTTTTATATAGAAAAAAATTTAATAGGGGTTATGAAAAGAAAAAATGTTTTTGAAGAACCACCATGTGCAGTTTATCTTCCCCCTTTTTTTGAATACTCTATTGAATTTGAAAAGAAAACCGAAATATGTGTTGTTGGATGTATAGGAAAAGGCATTGGTAAGCCCAAATTTCTAAACTCAAAAGAAATAAGATTTAGAAGAGTTGGAGAGGAAACATATTTCAGGAACATAACAGACATAATACCAGAAACATTTCTTGCTGAAAAATTGATTGTAGGAGAAACAATAAATGACCCTGGTAACTGGTCAAGTTTTCCTCCTCATAAACATGATAAGAACAACCCTCCAAACGAATATGCTCTTGAAGAAATTTATTTCTTTAAAATTTTCCCTCCAACAGGATTTGGAATGATAAGAATTTTTGATGAAAATGAGGATAATCTTTTCTTAATAAAAAATAATGAAATCGTTACTATACCAAAAGGTTATCATCCTGTAAGTGTTATTCCAAAACATCAAATATATTATTTATGGGCTCTTGCTGGAGAAAAAAGAGAAATGAAGACATCAGTTCATCCAGATTTTAAATTTTAAAAGGAGATAAAAATGATGCCTAAAAAAGTTTTTTTAACAAAGGGAGTAGGAAAGGACAAAGAAAAATTGACAAGTTTTGAAAAAGCATTGAGAAATGCAGGAATTGCTCAATTTAATCTTGTTTCAATTTCAAGCATATTCCCACCTGGATGTAAATTAATTCCTAAAAAAGAAGGACTTAAATTATTAAAACCTGGACAAATCCTCTACACAGTTATAAGCAGAAATTCTACAAATGAACCACATCGTCTTATAACCGCTTCTGTTGGAATTGCAATCCCAAAGGACCCTAATCAATATGGATATCTTTCTGAACATGAAGGATTTGGAGAGACAGAAGAAAAAGCAGGAGATTATGCAGAAGACCTTGCAGCAACAATGCTTGCTACAATTCTTGGACTTGAGTTTGACCCTGAGTCATCCTATGATGAAAAAAAGGAAATATGGAAAATGTCGGGTCAAATAATAAAAACAACAAATATAACACAATCAGCAATTGGTGATAAAAATGGTTTATGGACAACAGTGGTGGCTGCTGCTGTTTTTATATTATAGTATAAAACATGTTTAAAACAGGTATTGGTTTTGATATTCATAAGTTTAAAAAGGGAAGAAAATTTATAATTGGAGGGATAGAGATACCATATGAAAAAGGTCTTGTTGGACATAGCGATGGAGATGTTTTAATTCATGCAATAAGTGACGCCATTTTAGGAGCTCTTGGAAAACCTGACATCGGATATTATTTTCCAGATACAGACCCAAAATTAAAAGGGATTGAAAGTAAAAAAATATTGAAAAAAGTTATTGAGTTTTTAAAAGAAGATGAATACGAAATAGCAAATATTGACAATGTTATTATTTGCGAAAAACCAAAAATATTACCATTTTCTGATTTAATAAAAGAAAGTTTATCAAAAATACTCGGAGTAGAAAAAGAAAAGATTGGTATAAAAGGAAAAACAACCGAGGGAATAGATAAATACAGAGATTTCTGTGCATGCATATCAATAGTTTCAATTTTTAAAAAATAAGTTTTAAAGCAGCAATCCCTGCAAGAATTTGAACAACCTGATTAAATACCTTTTGAGGCATTTTTTTAAGAACAAGTATCCCTAAAATTCCACCTATGGCAACAACAGGAAAGAGTAAAAAATTGAGTTTCAAAGAAGAAAAGTTTATTAAACCAAGATTAACACTAAAAGGAACTTTAAACCAATTTAAAATAAAAAAATACCATGCACCTGTCCCAACAAATTCTGTTTTAGGTAGTTTCATTGCAAGAAGATAAACAATTAAAATTGGACCTGCAGCATTTGCCATCATAGTTGTAATTCCTGCCAGAATACCCATTAAAGAAGCAAAATAAAATTTTTCAGGTATTTTTATCTCTTTTTTATTCCACCAAAAATTTAATCCAAGAATTACTAAAATTACTATTCCAATAAAGGGTTTCAACTGTTCATCATTTATTTTACCAAGTAAAAAATATCCAATTAAAACACCAAATGCAGCATATGGTAAAAGACGAAAAAGATATTTCCAGACAACTTTTCTTTTATAATAAATAACTGCAAAAATATCCCCCATTATAAGCATTGGTAAAATCACTCCTGTTGAAGATTTTGCAGGTAAAACAATCGCTGCAAGAGGTATAGCAAGTATTCCAACTCCTGGAATTCCTGTTTTAGATATTCCTATTAAAAAAGCACAAAATCCCAGTAAAAAAATTTTCAAAAGAGTTAAATTGTATATATTTTCCATTTTTACCAAAAGTTTAGTCAATTTATAATTTTTTTTCAATTCTGTCAATTTAAATGCTAAAATTATTTATAAGAAAAAGGAAAAAAATGAATAAAAGAAAAATTTATGTATGTTTCACAATGGATTGCGAATCTCCTGACAGTCCTTTTGGAGGGCCTGAAAACTGGTATGTTGCAGAAATGTCAATAAATGGGTTTACAGAAAATTTATTAAAATATAAACAAAAAGTGACATTTTTTGTAACCCCTGCTTCTGTTATTCAAAAACCAAAATTATTTTTTAAAATAAGTAAAATTTTTGAAGTTGGCATGCATTTACATCCTTTTGACCCTATAACTAAAAAAAGATTATATATTGGACAGTTTGATAAGGAAGAACAGAGAAAAATATTAAAAGAAAATAAAGAAAATTGGAGTTATGCGATTGGTATGGAACCAAAAAGTTTCCGTCCAGGAAATGCTTCTGCAAATGACCATACTTTTCCAGTTCTTGTAGAATTGGGATTTTCTCAGGGTAGTTGCTCTATTCCTTATCGTAAAATCCCTGAACTTTTTGCTGACTGGGAAGGTGCTTTACTTGACCCTCATCATGTAAGTCCTTTTTCTCGTCTTGAAAAAGGAAATTTAGATTTTCTTGAAGTCCCTATATCAGTTGACCCCGTGAGAAAAAAAATAAATGGAAGTCCTTTTGAATTGAGAATTGAGCATGGAGATATAACATATCATTCAATCATTCTGAAAAATATAATAGAAAGATTTAAAAGAGAAGAAATTCCTGTAAAATCAATTGTTTTTCTTACACACTCCTCCTATGATTACACTTCACCGAATTCAAAAACCTGTAGAACTTTAATAGATTTAATACTATATTTACAGGATTTAATAATAAAAGAAAATTTTATTCCTGTTCCAATTACAATTGAAGAGTTGCACATTACAGTTGATAAAGAAAATTTAAAGAATTTCTGATCCCCTTTAATCTTTTGCAAATCCCATTAAAAATGTTAAAATTATATTAAAAAAGGGAGTTAAAATGAAAAGAACAAAAAAGGATTATTTGAAAGATTATATTGAACATGTTGATATTAAAAAAATAGATGCTATTCCCATAATCCAGATGTATTCAAAAATGGCTTTTCAGGCAAGAACACTGGCTTATGGAGCACTTCTTTATGAAAAAATGTTAAACGATGAAGAAATAACTGTAATCCTATGTCTTGCTGGTTCTCTTTTCAGTGCCGGTCTTAAAAATGCAGTGTGTGATTTGATTAGAAACAACCTTGTAGATGTTATTGTTTCATCAGGAGCAATTATAGTAGATCAGGATTTTTTTGAAGCACTTGGATTCAGACATTACATAGGAAGTCCTGATGTTGATGATAAAGAATTGAATCAACTTCATATAGATAGAATATATGACACATTTATTGATGAAGACGAATTAAGAATCTGTGATATGACAGTTGCTGAAATTGCAGAAAAACTTGAAAAAAGACCATATTCTTCAAGAGAGTTTATATGGGAAATGGGAAAATATCTAAAAGAGAAAGGAATAAAAACAGATGATTCAGTAGTTCTTGCTGCATATGAAAAAAATGTTCCCATATTTGTTCCTGCTTTTTCTGATTGTTCTGCTGGATTTGGTCTTGTCTATCATCAGGTTAAAAATCCTGATAAACATGTAAGTATTGATTCTGTAAAAGATTTTAAAGAACTGACAGAAATAAAGATTGCAGCAAAAGAGACAGGCGTTGTAATGATAGGAGGAGGGGTTCCAAAAAATTTTACGCAGGATGTTGTAGTATGTGCAGATATACTTGAAAAAACAGTCCCCATGCATAAATATGCAATTCAGATAACAGTTGCAGATGTAAGAGATGGTGCTCTATCCGGTTCAACATTTAAAGAAGCAAATTCTTGGGGAAAGGTTGATTCTTCAAATGAACAGATGATATTCTGCGAAGCAACAATTGCATTCCCAATAATTGCTGCCTATGTGTATCAAAAAGTAAAAAATAGAAAATCCAAAAACTGGAATAAACTTTTTTTAAAATAGTTTTTGAGAAAAATTTATGAAATTTTTAAAGAGAATTTTCGCATAAATAAGAAGTCCTATAAAAAATACCTGCAAAAACTTTTTTAAAACCAATTTTAAGTCCATATTCTTCTATTTTTTTAAAAAATACTTCATTATAAAATTTTCTTACTTCATATCCATATCTTGAGGGTTTCAAATACTGTCCAACAACAAGAATTTCACAACCAGTTTTCAAAATGTCCTCCATCAACTCAAATATTTCTTTTTCTTCTTCTCCAAGTCCAACCATAAATCCAGATTTTGTAATAAATCCATTTTTTTTAATCTCTGAAAGAATTCTTAATGAGGTTTCATAATTAGATTTTTGTCTTATTAAAGGATAAAGTGATTTAGTAGTTTCTATATTATGAGAAATTATATCTGGTTTTGAATCAAAAACAATTTTTAAACTTGAAATGTCTCCTTTAAAATCAGGAATAAGAAGTTCTATCTTTGTTTCAGAAGATTTTATTTTTATCTCTTCTGTAACTTTTGCAAATTGAGTTGCTCCTCCATCTGGAAGGTCATCTCTCGTAACAGAAGTTATAACAACATATTTCATTTTAAGTTTTTTTACAATTTCTGCTATTTTTTCTGGTTCCTTTTCATCAATTTTTTCAGGTTTTCCTTTACTCACTCCACAAAATTTACAATTTCTTGTGCATACATTTCCAAGAATCATAAAAGAAGCGTATTTTTTGCCAAAACAATCATAAATATTAGGACATATGGCATTTTCACAAACAGTATTAACTCCATATTCTTTCAAAAGATTTTTTATATAAAGAAACTCATCATTTAAAGCAACTCTCTTTTTTACATAAAAGGGTATTTTTTTCATAATCCAAAGATATTTTAAAATTTTAAGTTATATTTTACCACAATCATTAAAAAGTGGTTATTTTTTCAACGCTTTTCTTTTAAAATATTTTTGAGTTTTTTTGTCCGGACGTCCTGACGAAACCATTTTGGTGCTTGAAGTTGACTATTCCATTCTTCCCATAATTTTTCCATCTCTTTTACCTTTTCTGGCATTTTTTCTGCTAAATTCTTTGTTTCTCCAATATCTTCAGATATATTATAAAGTTCCCAATTTTGATTTTCAGATTCTTTAATAAGTTTCCAATCACCTAATCTTATTGCTTTCTTTCTAACATATCTCCAATAAAGAACATCGTGTGGTTTTCCTGATTTTTCACCTTTTACATAAGGCAATAGATTTACTCCATCTAATTTATCTTCTGGTTTAATTTGTATTCCTATAGCAGAAAGAACGGTTGGAACAATATCAAGAGAAGAAACAGGTTCATTAAAGAGTTTTCCTTCTGGGATTTTTCCTTTCCATTGCATTAAGAAAGGGACACGAATACCTCCTTCATATAATTGTCCTTTATCACCCCGTAAAGGAGAATTACTTGAAGTTGTTTGAAATCTTGGACCTCCATTATCACTTAAAAAGAAAATAATAGTATTTTCCTCAAGTCCTTCTTCTTTAAGGGTATTTAATACACAACCTACAGCATCATCCATTGCTATTTTCATTGCACCAAATATACGACGTTTTTGATCTTTTATTTCTTCAACACGCTTAAGATATTTTTCTGTCGCCTCTAATGGAGTATGTACAGCATTAAAAGCAAAATAGAGAAAGAAAGGATTGTCTTTATTTTTTTTAATAAATAAAGATGCTTCTCTACTAAATGCATCAGTCAGATATTCTTTTTCATCTTTTATCATTTCTGTATTATGAAAGAGTTTCCTTGTTTTATTATCAGGAAAATACATATGTGCTCCTCCTAAAAATCCAAAAAATTCATCAAATCCTCTTTTTGTTGGTGTTAATTCAGGTTTATAACCAAGATGCCATTTTCCTATAATTGCTGTAACATAACCTGCTTCTTTAAGTCTCTCAGCAAGTGTTGGCTGGTCTAAAGGGAGTCCAAATTTTTCATCTGCATATTCTTCTGGACCTGGATTTGTCTCAAATCCATATCTTTGTTGATATCTTCCTGTAAGTAATCCTGCTCTTGTAGGAGCACATACTGGAGAGGTAACATAACCCTGAGTAAATCTGACACCATTTTCAGCAATAGAATCAATGTTTGGAGTTGGTATATCTTTACATCCATAACAACTTAATTCATTATATCCAAGGTCATCTGTAAGAATAAGTATAATATTGGGCTTTTTAGGTTTAATTTCTTCCGCCAGAATCTTCCCAAATTTAAAGTATTTATCAAGAAAAGTTGCAAAAACAATACTTCCACTTATTTTTAGAAAATCCCTTCTTGTCATAGAAAAAAGCACATTTTTCTTTATATTTTTAAATTTTCCCATTTTTTCCTTTTTTATCTTTTATAAATTTCTGTGACAGTATTTTTTGACAAGTTTATATCTAAATAACGATCACCTTTAACATTTGAAAACTTATATTTCCTTCCATCTAAAAGAATTATATTTATATCAACTATTTCATTTTTACCTAAACCAAAATGAACTTCAAGAGGACTTCCACTTTTATAACTATTGTCTGTGTGAATCCACCTATATTGTTTCATACCAGAAGCATTAATCTCAACCCGAGTACCAATAATTTCTGCATCCTTTAATCCACTAAAACGAATTCTTATCCAGTGATTTTCTTTTGCACCAAAAAGTCCAGTGTTCCAGTAAACTTTACTTTCATATCTTGACATACTGGTAGGTATACCTGAATTATCAGGGTCAGCAGCAAATATAAGGTCAAGAAGACCATCATTATTAAGGTCAGCGGTTTCTCCACATATACCACTACCATCAAGTCCACTCCATGTAGTAGGTTTTAGTTCAAATGTTCCATCTCCACGATTCATAAAAAGAATTGCTCTTGACTCTGGATTCATTGATTCACTTCTGTCAAGAACTACAAGGTCTATCCATCCATCATTATTAAAATCACCAAAAATTGCATCGCCAAAATATGGTCTTCTTTCTCCAGGGTCTATTTTTGCACCAACACGTTTCTTTGGTATAGGAGCATCAAAAAATTTACACCAATCCTTATATTTCCAGTTCAATGCAGAAAGTCCAACTTTATCAGTTGCCTCTTCAAATTGGAAATTTCCTTTATTTAACCAGAATCTACCAGAGACATATTCAGTTCTTGGTGCCCAATTTGGATCTGCAGGTCCAACAGCAAGAACATCAAGCAAACCATCATTATTTACATCTGCAAAAGAAAGATAAGGAAGTCCTGGTGCTTTACCAACTGGCTCAAAAGTTTTTTTATCTGGATTAAGTTTTAAATAACCTTCACATGCAAGTCCATTATTTGTAATCTTTTCAAATTTTAGTTTCCCTGTCTCAACCAATAAATTTTTCCAGCAAAAAACACCCTGACGATACTCAATAGGTGAATATGGAAGTGATGGGTCTCTAATATCCACATGATAACTTTGAATAAGGTCAAAGTCTCCATCATTATCAAGGTCTCTTAAATTAATATCTGGACCTGCTTTATCTTTTTTACTATCATGATAAAATCCTCCAAAATCAGGTATAATTTCTGTTCCTCCAATATCTTCAAAATGACCCTCTATAAAATTTGAACCGTTGGGTTTAAAAATATAAAGACGACTATGAGGAAAACCACCCATTGCATTACCTATATTATCACATCCAATTGCTATATCAAGCCAACCATCTTTATTCACATCGCCTATAGAAGGTTGACGATTATAAGCCTTCTCATTTTGAATTCCCATTTTAGCAGATACATCACGAAATATGTCCCAAGAACCTTCACTTATATAAAGACCATTTCCGATTTTCTGGTCAAATGGAAATGATTTTCCTCCTGACATCTGTGCATGTCTTGTTATAAAAATATCAAGAAAACCATCTCCATTGAAATCTGCTAAATTAGGAACCTGCCCACGGGAAAATTTTTCAAGAGATACTTTAGAATCAAGAATTTTAATTTTATACTCTTTAAATTTAAAATTTCCTTCATTAACAAAAACTCTCAATTTCTCCCCTTCTTTCCATGCTCCATCAAAAAAACTTGGAGGTGAATATGTTGCAATAATATCAAGTAAACCATCTTTATTAATATCAGCAATTGCAAATCCATTCATTCCTTCTTGAATATCTGTTAAGCCAGGCACACATATACTTTCAAATAATTGTCCTCTTCCAGATGCATCTCTTGCAGGGTCTCCATCTGGCATCTTTTTTAAAGGTGGCTCTCCTTCTCTCTGTTCTGCGATTTCTTCTTTATGAGGTTTTGGTTCTATTTTTCTTGCTTCATCAATTGTGATAAAACCATCTTTATTTATATCAAGTTGATCAAACAAAACCCATGGGAGTTCTTCTTTTGTTAGTTTCCCATCTCCGTTAAGGTCAAATTGTTTAAATCTCTCAATAAGTTTATTTGAAGGTTCTTTTTGTGATTCACCAATAGTAATTGTAAAGAAGAGAAAGCAAATTAAAAGAATTAAAGACAAAATAAACTTTCTTTTTCCCTTGTCTTTTTCACTAAATCCATGCCTAATATATTCAATCTTTTTTTCATTATTCCCCATTTTAACTCCTTTGAAAAATTATTTTTCTAAAAATCTTTTACTTTTTCTAAAAAAAGAGCATTAAGAGGCGGTATTTCTATATATTGATTATTCTCAAATCTACCATCATTATATGATAACATTTCTTCAATTTCAAAACTTTTTATATAATCTTCTGGATTAACTTTAATTCTCCGTAATCTAACTCCACGAAGTGAAGGAATAAGAAGGTCCAGATTAAACAATACCTTTTCCTCTGATGGATTAACAAGAACCACACCTTTTTCAAATTCACGAACCATAGCAAGTGGTGCATTGTAAATCGATAAGTTTTTAATTCTGCAGGCACCTTGATCTTCAAATCTAAATGTAAGATCAATAAATCCACGACCTTCTCCTGCACGTCGGAAATAGCCATATTGTGGAGTAAACCCAGAAGTTCCCATATAAGCAGTTATGTCATTATACATACTTTGTCTTCCTCTTTCATCTTCATATTTAGGTAGCCCATCTGCATGAATTGTGATCAATCTTGGAATTCTTTCCTTCTTGTCAAAACCATACAATGGATCAATAGCCAGTGTTTCAAAAAAAACCACAATATCTCCTTTTGGAACTGAAACACCTCTCAGTGTAATTTCCATTGTGTCATATGGATTATGACTTGTCCCCTGAATAAGAAGTGAACCATCTGGATAAGCATTAACTTTACATCTTTTCTTTTCCAAACTCTGCACAAAATCCTGTGTGAAAAACTTACCTTTACCAGAAAGCAAATCAGGAGATTTATCTGTCACAAATACTACAGGACCTACAGGCTGCCCAAGCCAGTTCATTTCTTGAGCTGCGCCTCGGTGCATCTCAGGTATTAACGGCAGCCCATCTTTACGACCAGAGTCCTCTACACTTCCATAACTCACACCAAGGATACAAGCAGTTGCTAAACCTAATCTACAAAGTTTTAATCTAATTTTCTGATCGTCGGGATGGAGCATCTTGGAAGTGATGTAACTATATCTATATTTAGTGTTATTGTTTAAATTCCAGTATGTATGAACATTTAATGTTTGCGCATATTTCCTCCATGCATCATTAGGAGCACAAAGTCCTTCTGACTCAATTCCATTTAATATTCCTACCGCACGCTGATTTTTTGGGTCCCAACCATCAGAAGTAATTAGGAAGTCTTCTCCCATCACCGCACGTAATCGTTTGAGAAAATTATATACTCCTTCAAAGAAGAATCTTCTTCCATCAGAAGCAACACCATCGTCTACCTTCCCGTCGTTGTCTAAATCCCATCCAGAAAATTTCGTTTGAAAATAAATAACATCAAAACCAATTCCATCAACATGACTTGCTGGACCACCCGAACTACACCAATTAGTTATTTCACGGAGACATACATCAGCCGCAGTCTCTCCATTCTTGTCTTTAGGACAAGATGTGGACATGTTAAGCGTCCATTCAAGCCCATTCCAATGTTCACAATGCATTGGAGCAACATAAGTTTTGCCTGCCTTAAATGAGCGTGCTTGAGAGAAATATTGTCCACGTTGTATTATCAATGTACAAGAATTATGATCAATTGAAGTTATCTGAGCATATTCAGAAGCATACCACAATCGGTTACCATTACTATCTAAAGGAACAAGAATTATACTGGGTAGCATTTCTCCTATCACTTTATTCCCACTGCGTAGCAGAACCTTCTGGGAAAAAAGACGAACATCATCTACAGGAATTGTGGTTGTAGTAGGTGTTAGATCAACTTTAAGAATAACACCTGGTTTATAAACCCAATGACCAGGAAAATATCTTTCGTGAAAAACACGATTGGTAATAGTACGGGCTTCTCCATTAAGATGTAAAAGACAAAGTTTTTCTGGATGATTTTTTTTGAATGCTGACATAATTTTTGGTAATTCCGGGAAATACCGGCCTTCTTCACCAACATACTTCATTATGTTTCCATTGAAGCAACACAATATCTCATCAAGTTTACCAGTTCTATGCCACTTTTCAATTACACCTTGACTTGGACGAAATAAAATTGTTCGCGGAAACCCAGCAGTAAAAATCTCAAGTTTGTCTATATCTTGCTTTGCTTGTATCTCTGTAAAAACAAATAAATACCATAAAATTTCTAAAAAACTTATGAGACATATTATTCTTTTCATTTTTCCCTCCTGTATACCTCTATGAGTCCATCATATGAAAAAATACCATTTGACCAATTATAAGTCGTTGCCAGAAAAAGTAAAATTTATTCCACCAAAAACTTATTACATTTATAAGTCTTAATTTCATCATATTCATTTGTTTTTTGTTTTTAACACTCCATTTTTAATAAACCATTGGTAAATAAGATGAAATACTTCTTCTTTTTTAGATTTATCAATATTATGCCTCTCGCCTTCAAAAAGTATATATTCATTTGGAATATTATTTCTATCAAGAACTTCTTTTAACAATGCAGATTGTTCAGGACGTACAACAGAGTCATTAGTCCCATGTATAATGAGAAATGGGACTCTAATTTTTTCTGCAATTTCAATTGATGGTGCTGGAAATCCTGACTTGGGTGCTATACCACTTCCAGTGATAACTGCTGCTTTCAAAACATCAGGTATACTTGCAGATAGTGCAATAGTTACAAAGCCACCCATACTGTGTCCATAGGCGACAATTCTTTGTGGGTCAACTTCTGACATATTTCTTAAAATTTCAATACAAATTTTTGCACGTTGTAAATTTTCTTCACTGGCTCCATAATTGGTCTGTGATTTAGTGGGTAAATTTTTTTGTTGATTGATAGAATGGATACTATGTGTATAATTAGGTGCAATACAAACCATTCCCCATTTTACAAACTCACGTGCTTTTTCCATTCCAAAACTTTCTGCACTACCACCAAGTCCATGGCTGATAAGTATAGCAGGAAAAGGACCTTTACCTTCAGGTTTTAATAAAATTCCATCCATTTTCAATTTTCCATCATCATATATCCAGTGGTTTCCTTCCGGTATAAAGTTTTTCATTATTGTGTTAGTTTGGCTTTTTCCAATCACTTTAGCACCGTAAGCAAGTGCTTCTTCGTATGTAGGGTCATAATTTGGGTTCCCTTTTATTCCCTTTAATACATCTATTGCATAAACACCAAGATAATCAGCACCTATTCTTTCTCCTGCCTTCATAATTTCCATAAGTGATCCAGTTTTATTACCAGAAGGGTCTAACATCTCAAAATAAAGACAAGTTTTTTTAGCCCATTTTTGAAAAGCATTTTTTATTAAACTATCACTTTCATAACTTCTTGCAGTTAGTCCATTTTGACCAACATAACAACCTTTCTCAACACAATATTCACCAATAGTCAGAAACTGATTAGGTCCATCAATGCCACCAACATTAAGAGTGATAAGAATAGGAGTTTTTTT
>CAYNUP010000184.1:0-4038 GCA_964400565.1 uncultured bacterium
TGTTGTTTTAAGATTAAGAACTGGTGTAAGTATGTTATTAAAGGCATATGGAGTTGATTTTTTAAAAGGTAAAGCAAAATTTGTTGATAAAGATGTAATAGAAGTTGAAGGGAAGTCCTATAAGGCAAAAAATATTGTTATTGCTACAGGGTCTTCTTCATTTGTTCCTGATTGTTTTAAAAATGATAAAAGGGTTATTACTTCTGACCATATATGGGAATTTCATCAATTGCCTAAAAGTGTTGCTATAATTGGTGGTGGATTTATTGGTTGTGAATTTGCTTCAATTTTAAATAAATTTGGAGTTAAAGTTAAAATTTATGAGATGATGGATTCACTTTTACCAGGAAAAGATAGAGAAATAACAGAATTTTTTAAAAAGTCATTTGAAAAAAGAGGGATAGAGGTAATTTTAAATCAGAAACTTGATAGTTGTGATATGATAAATGAAGAGAAAATTTTTGTTTCTGTTGGTAGAATTCCAAATATTCCAGAAATCCAAGGTATTGAATTTGATAAAAAAGGTATAAAGACAGATGAAAAATTAAGAACAAATATAGATGGAATTTATGCAATTGGAGATGTTAATGGTAAATATCAACTTGCCTATGTTGCAACAAAAGAAGGTGAAATAGCAGCAGAAAATATATGTGGAAAAGAAGAAAAAATAAATTATGATTTTATACCTGAAGTTATTTTTACTGACCCTGAAATTGGAGTTTGTGGAATTACTGAAGAAAAAGTAAAAGAAAAAGGGATTGATATAATAGTAGGAAAATTCCCATATTCTGCTTTAGGTAGAGCATATTGTGATAAAAAGATAGATGGATTTGTAAAAGTAATTGCTGATAAAAATACAGAGGAAATAATCGGAATTCATATAATTGGTAAGGGAGCAACTGAACTTATTTCATTTGGTGCACTTGCAATTTCAAATAAATTAAAAATCAAAGAACTTGAAAAAATATTCTATTGCCATCCAACTTTTTCAGAAGGGATAATGGAAGCAATAAATGATTTAAACAAAAAAAGTATACATTTACCTCCTAAAAAAATATAAGGTTGTTTATAGGCTAACAAATATAGATGAAAATGGAATTTCTGGAAAAATTTAAAAAAATAGAAGGATGGTGGAATGGAAAAAATGACAAAATTTTAATACGGGTTTCTCTTTTGAAAGATAAAAATTTTGTTAATCTTAATGATTTATGGAATAAAGAAAATGAATTACCTGATTTTGAAAAATTTGTCAATGCACAGATAGAAAATGTAAAAAAACGGGAATATTTAGGGATTTCTTATCCTGTTTTACCCCATCTCTGGGGTTCTCGCGGAACTCCTATGGTAATGTCTGCTTATCTTGGTTGTAAAGTAATTTTTAGAGAGGAAACTGTTTGGTTTGAAAAATTTATTACTGACTGGAAAAAAGTTAAATTTGAGTTTAATCCTGAAAACTGGTGGGTTAAAGCAAGTAGAAGATTGATTGAAAAACAACTTGAAAAAATAAATGATGAGTTTCTTATCTGGTTGCCTGATTTTGGAGATGCTTTGACTTGTTTATCTTTAATGAGAGGCGCAGAAAATTTATTGATTGATATTGTGGAAAAACCGAAGATTATCCTTGAAAAAATAGATGAGTTTCTTTCGGTATGGATAAAAATACATGATTTTTTCCATAATATTTATAAAAGTAAATTACAAGGAGATTCTTCAATATTTTTGTGGGCTCCTGGCAAAACTTATTTCTGTCAATGTGATTTTTCAACAATGATATCTCCAAAATTATTTGAAAAATTTGTCGTTTATGAACTTGAAAAATTAAAGGATTATCTTGAATATATGGTTTGGCATCTTGACGGTCCTGATGAAATAAAACATCTTGATATTCTTCTTTCTTTACCCTATATAAAAACTATACAGATTGTTCCTGGAGCAGGAAAACCTCACTGTGCTTCTTCTCTGTGGCTCCCTATAATTAAAAAAATTCTTAGAAAAGGTAAAGGTGTCCATGTTTATGCGACAAATAAAGAGGAATTTGAGATTTTAGTCAAAAACTTTCCCTCGGGGAATATTATTATTGCCTGTGGTTTGTTAGATATAGAAGATACGAATCAAAAAGATTTTTTTAAAGTTATTGAACCATATTTGTAAAAATGAAAAGCCTGTTTTGAAAAAATTTAAAAAATTAGAAGATGTTTTAAACAAATAAGGGGGATTTAAATTTAAGTGTAAATCTTCAATAATGTTAAAATTTTTTAGCAGAGGTTGAAAATATTTTTTTAAACCTTTACGGGTTCAAAATCGTCATATTATTTAGAAGTAAACTTAAAAGGGAACATTATGAAAAAATGTATTTTTATGGTTAGTTTGATTTGTATATTTTTTTCTCTTGCTAACGCTCAATTTCAGGACTGGAAAAATTTTGGTATTTCAAAAAGTACACCATTACTACCAGCAGAAAATTTTAGACCAAGATTTCATGGTGAAGAATGTATAAAAGCGGGTTTAAAAAGGGAAGTTTTAGAGAAGGTTGATATCAAAATGCAGAGAAATGTTTCTGCTAAAAATGTAGTGAGTATCTCAGCAATGTCTTCTCCCTCATATCAAACTGCGGCAAAACATTTTTTACCTAAAGGATTAAAAGCATTCTGCGATCTTCCATATGTTAAAAATGGCCATGAAAGACAAAAACTTGACCTATATTTACCTGAAAATGCTACAGGTCCATTACCAGTTATTATCTGGATTCATGGTGGTGGATGGCAAAGTGGAAGTAAAGAGAATTGCTTACCATTAAGAAAAGGTTATACAAATTTTGGTTATGCTATAGCAAGTATTAATTATCGTTTAAGTTCACATTCAACTTTCCCTGCACAAATTGAAGATTGTAAATCTGCGATTAGATGGTTAAGAGCACATGCAAAAGAATATGGATTGGATCCTAATCGTTTTGGTGTCTGGGGAAGTTCAGCAGGTGGACATTTGGCTGCACTTATTGGCACAACTGGAGATGTAAAAGAATTTGATGTAGGTGAAAATCTTGACCAGTCAAGTAGAGTACAAGCGGTATGTGATTTTTATGGTCCAACAGATTTTACTGTGTTTGTTAAAACTTTTGGCTATGAGAGGCATGCAAGAGAAGATTCTCCTGAAAGTAAACTTTTAGGTGGTAGCGTTTTAGAATTTCCAGAAAAAGCAAAACTTGCAAATCCAATCAATTATGTTAGTCCGGATGACCCTCCATTTTTAATTCTCCATGGCGAAAAAGACCCTGTTGTTCCAGTTAATCAAAGCCAGTTACTATTTGAAGCACTAAAAAAAGCAGGAGTCAATGTCCAACTTCATATAGTTAAAGATGCAGGCCATGGAAAGGGTTTTGATAGTCCAGAAATAGATAAAATTGTAAACGATTTCTTTGACCAATATCTTAAAGCCCAAAATATTAAATCTTCCAAATTCATACAAACAGAAAATATTTTCAACAAAAAACTGGAAAATCATGAGAGAAAAAAAAGTGATGGAATATCATTAGCAAATCTCAACATGAAAATAAACCAACCTAAAGGATTACTTTATCTTGCTTCTTACCATTACCGAGACAACTCTGAAGCAACAAAAAATCCATATATTATTGGCGCACTTTTTAATATTTTTTGGAGTGAAATAGAGAAAAAAGAAGGTATCTTTGACTGGAGCCAACTGGATAAACTTATTGGTCTTTGGACAAGTGCTGGTAAAAAGGTTGCTCTTCGTATTATTTGGTCATCAAGTGGAAACTGGCCTGACCCTTCTGCAAAAAATCCAACACCAGAATTTGTGATTAAAAAAGGTGCAATTACAGTTTATTCAGAAAAAACCAAAACCCTTGTTCCTTTATTTTGGGACCCTATTTACCTTAAATATGCAAAAAAGTTTTTATATGAAGTGGCTCGTAAGTTTGATGGCGACCCAAACATTCTTTTTATAGATGTAACTCCAGGTGCAGAAACCAATCCATACAGATTCCGCACCATAAATATTTTAGAACCAGAATTCAAA
>CAYNUP010000185.1:0-7221 GCA_964400565.1 uncultured bacterium
TCAACTCCTATATAATTCATATTTCCTCCTTTCCCATCCGCCTTTTGCGGATGATTATATATAGAGAAAATTTTACAATAGGAGGTGAATTATGAAGAAAAAATTTTCAAAGAGCATCCTTTCAAAACCACATGGCTTCACATTTATTGAATTAATGGTTGTGATAATAATAATTGGAATGCTTGCTATGATTGTTATGCCTTCTTTTTTAAAAAGAGTTGATGAAGCAAAAATAACCGCTGCAAAAGTCCAAATAAAAAGTTTTGAAAGTGGTCTTAAACTCTTCTATCTTGATAATGGTTTTTATCCCTCAACAGAACAAGGACTTAAAGCACTGGTAGAAAAACCAACAACTGGAAGAATACCTGAAAAATGGAGGGAAGGTGGTTATCTTGATAAACCAACTATTCCAAAAGACCCATGGGGTAATGAATATATTTATTTAAGTCCTGGTAGAAATGGAGAAGATTATGAGATTATTTCATATGGAAGGGATGGTAAAGAAGGAGGGGAAGGGCCTGATGCTGACATATCAAGTTCGGAAATTGAATAAAGGCTTCACCTTTTTTGAAATGCTTGTTGTTCTTATTATAATTTCCTTTTTTTTTCTTTAATTTTACCTTCTGTAAAATCATTCTTCCCTGAATTTCAAAATGAAGAAATACAGAAAATTTTAGATAAAATAAAAGAGGCAGAAAAAGAAACAATTAATAATGAAAAAACTTTATATTTCTGTTTTGACCTTGATAGTGATACTTACTGGTATCAGGATGAAGAAGGAAATACTTCAGAAATTATCCATTCTCAATTTGATTTTTATCAAGGAAAAAATGAAATAGAAGAAAAAAATGAAGGAATTATATTTCTGAAAATAAAACCATATGGTAAAAAAGGATTTTTAGTTCTTTATGCATCTGATATCTCCAGTAATTCAGTTTATACAATTTTTAGTAATCCATTTTCAGATATAGAAATTTTTAAAGGAGAGGTGAAATTTGAAAACATTTAAAAGTGGATTTACATTTCTTGAAATTATGATATCAATTGGAATATTCGGAATTGTTGCTGTTGCTTGTCTTACAGGATATCTTACATCTCTTAAAAGTATAAAAAGCGTTAATGATAAAATTCTTGCTTTAATACTCTCAGAACAAAAAATAGAGGAATTGAAAATGAATAATGGAGAAATTAATGAAGAAGAGGGAATTTTTCCTGAATCAGAATTTAAATGGCGAATAGAACTTTCAGATATCACTCTTTATGATACAATAGAGGAGATTGAGTTTATACCATACAGATTAGTTATAGAAGGACCTTCTGAATCATATAATTTTATTTTGCCATTTTTAAAAATTCAAAAAAAAGAATGAATAGAGAAAAGACAACAGGTTTTACTCTTATTGAAATTCTGGTTTCACTTTTGATTATTTCTTTAAGTTTTATCCTTATTCAGAGAACTTTTTTCATATTACAGAGAAATATTCTATTAGTTCAACAAAAAATGAAAAATAATGAAATTTTTTATAAATTCTTTACAAATTTCAGAGCAGAAATAAATGGGATTTGTGATTGGAAAAATTTACAACTTGATTCCAAAGAAATTATTTTGATTGCAAATCTTCCCGACTTCTTATATCCTGTTGAAATTACATATAAAATCCAGGACACTTCAGAGGGTGAATTACTTATTAGAAAACAGAAAAATTTTCTTACAGAATATGAATATACTATTCCTGTTTTAAATGCTGAAAGTATTGATTTTTTATTTTTTATAGATGGAGAATGGAAATATGAAATTGAATCTGATAAAAAACCTGATGGGATAGGTGTGGAAATATATAAAGAAGGAGAAAAGATATTTTATCCTGTATATTTAATATATGAAAGAAAAAATGAATAAAAATAGAGGAGTTATTTTAATATTTGTCCTTGGAATTTCTCTTGCTCTTGCCTCACTCATTCTTTTTTTTAATTATGAGACAAAAAAATATATTGATTATTTTACATCATCCTATGAAGAAATAAAAATGGAAAGAGTAGAAGAAGTTGGATTTGAAATTGCAAGAAAAATTCTTGAAAATGATACAAATAATTATGACTGGACAGGAGAAAATTGGAATAAAGAGAGAACTTTTATAATAGATGATTATGAACTCAAAATTACAATTACAGATGAAAACTCAAAAATAAACATAAATAGGGTTATTGGAGAAAAAGGACAGGTTAACCAATCTCTTTTGGATCTTTTAAAAAATCTATTTGAGATATCTGGATATTCTACTTCTTTAGTTGATTGCTTACTTGACTGGATTGATGAAGACAATTTACCGAGAGCGTCTGGAGCAGAAAATTTTTACTACTCTTCTATAGGATTAAAAAACATTCCGCCAAATAGAAATCTTTTAACTTTAAAAGAACTTTTTTTGATAAAGGGGTTTGATGAGAAAATTATTCAGGGAGATGAAGAAAAAATGGGAATTTTAAGTTTTGTTACAATATATTCTGATGATAAAATAAATATAAATACTTGTAGAGGAGAGATAATAAATGCGATGGGGTTTACAGGTTCTCAGGTTGATACTATTATAATGGAAAGAGAAAACAGGCCTTTAAACGAAAGGTTTTTATTGAGAATTAACAGGAATGCTTTTTTAAAAAATAGAGGTTTAATCAAATATAAGAGTAACTACTTTCGTGTCTCAATTAACATAAAAGATATAAAAGGGAATGAAAAACTGGTTGAAGGAATATTCAAAAAGAATGAAAATGTAAGATTGATTAAGAAAGGTACTTTATGAGAATCTATCTTTATTTAAAAGGTGAAAAAATTTATTATTTGAACGATGGGAAAACAGAAGAAATTTTGCCTGAAAAAATAGATGGTTTTATAAAAGATAATAAAAAAAAGTTATTTATTCTCATCGTCTCTAAACTGAATACTTATTTCAGAAAAATTGAGTTTAATTTTAGAGATAGAAAGAAAATAAATCTAGTTTTAAATCAGGAAATTGAAGGTAAATTACCAAAATCTTTAGAAAATTTTTATTTCTATTTTGAATTTTATTATCCTGGGAAAAATAAGACAATTGTTAATCTTTTTGCCATTGAAAAAGAAAAGATAGAATATTTTAAAAGAATTTTCAAAAATTATAAAGTTAAATTTATCCTCACAGTTGATTCAGTCTTACTCCATCAGTTTATGAGGAAAAAAGTAAAGGAAAAAGATTTTATAGGAATTTTTATTGAAAACGATTATCTTCTTTTTAATCTAATTGAAAACTCAGTAATTTCAAATATTTATTCCTATTTTTCAAATAATATAAAGGAAAATATTGAAGAAATATCAGGTTTATTACTTTCTTCTAAAAAATTACCTGTTTATTTCATTGGTAAAAGAGAAATCTATGAGAATGTTAAAACAGAGGAAATGAAATTTTTATGTGAAAGAAGTTTTTTTGATATTTTAAAAGATATCAAATTAGAAAATCTCAAATTCAAGACAATTTCTGTCCCACAAAAAATATTCAGTTTTGAATATATCTTCTATTTTCTATTTTTGCTTGGTATTTCTTTCTTTTTTATAAATCCATATTTTGAAAAAAATAAAAAAGAGAAAAAAATTGAAGAAATAAACAGAAAAATGGAAAATGTTTATAAAGACCTTTTTCCTGAAACAGAAAAAATAATCAATCCATTAGTTCAAATCAAGGAAAAAATTACTCAAAATGAAAAATCCATTAAAATTCCTGTTTTTGAAAAATCCATTATTAAAATTCTGGAAGAAGTTACACTGCTTTTTCCAGAAGATATAAATGCTGAAATTGAAGAACTTGTTTTTGCGGGGAAAAATGTAAATCTTACCGGAACAATTGATAATTTAAAAAATATTGATAGAGTTAAAGAAAATGTAAAGAAATCAAAAATTTTTAAAGATCTTTATATCAACAATATCTCTTTTACAAAAGAAAATAGAATCATATTTAATTTGCTCTTTACAATGAAAGAACAATGAACAAAAAAATAATTATTTTTATTCTCATTTTTGTGGTTATTTTTGAATATCAGTATATATATCTTCCAAACAGGAAAAAAGTAGAAAACCTTAATAAACTCATTCTAAAAAAAGAAAAAGAATATTCTGAATTTTTAAATTTGTGTGAAAAATACAAAAAAATAATGGAGGAAAATAAAAATACAGGTTTAAAAATTGCCAAAAATAAATTCTCCTTTTTTTCATATTTAAATGATTTAATTGATAAATTTAATCTTAGAACAAATATAGGGGATATTAAAATTCTCCCTTCAGAGGAATTGACTAAATATATCTTAGAAAAAATACAGATTGACATAAATCTTATCTCATTGGAACAACTTCTTTCCATATTAACAAAGATAGAAAAAACAGAAGGTGTTTATATTACAAAATTTGATATGAAAAGGGATAAAAACAAACCATATCTTTTAAATATTTCAATGACAATAGAGTGTTTAAAGCAAAAATGAAAAAAATTTATCTTATAGATGGCACTGCTTTAATTTACAGAAGTTTTTATGCTTTGCCACTATTAAAAACATCCACGGGAATTATCACAAATGCAATCTATGGATTTACATCTACGCTCATTAAAATTTTAAAAGAGAAAAAACCGGAATATATAGTAGTTTTTTTTGACCTTCATGTACCTACATTCAGGCATAGAACATTTGAAAAATATAAAGAAAAAAGGAAACCAATGCCAGAAGATTTATCAGGGCAGATAACAAAAATTAAAGAAATTGTGAATTGTCTTGGAATTAAATATATTGAAAAAGAAGGATTTGAGGGAGATGATTTAATAGCGAGTTTTGTTGAGAAACTTAAAAATGATAATTTTGAAATTTTTATAGTAGCAAGTGATAAGGATGTATTTCAACTCCTTGATAAAAATATTTTTATTATTAATCCTGTAAATTATGAAATAATTGATAAAAAGAAATTTATTGAAAAATATGGATTTGAACCTCAGAAAATAGTTGATTTTATTGCTCTTGCAGGAGACCCATCAGACAATATTCCTGGAATACCGGGGATTGGAGAAAAAACTGCAATTTCACTTTTATTGAGATTTAATTCAGTTGAAGAAATATATGATAATCTTGAAAAAATAGAATCTGAAAAATTGAGAGAAAAACTAAAAAATAATAAAGAGATTGCTTTTTTAAGTAAGAAATTGGCGAAATTAAATAAAGAAATTTTTGATAGAATTGATATAGAAAGTATGAAAATTACTCAACCGGATTTGAAAAGATTGATTGAATTGTTTGAAAATTTTGAATTTAAAAAATTGGGAGAAACTTTAAAAGAAATATATCCTGAAATAAAAAATATTGAGAATATTGAAAATTTTATAGGTTTTTCAACAGGGGAAATATTAAAATATACTCAAATAAAAGAAAATAAAGAAAAATATAAAAAAATAATTGAAGACGAAAATGTTAAAAAAATTGGATTTAATTTGAAAGAAAAAATAATTGATTTAAAAAAAGAAAATATCTCATTACAAGGTGTTGATTTTGATTTTTCTATTGCAAGGCATCTTACAGGGAAAGTTTTTTATGATGATAATATATTTAAGTTAAAAGAAAAATATGAAGAAATACTTCACTCTTTTGAAATGTATGATTTATTCAAGAATGTTGAAATGCCTCTTATAGAAGTGATTGCAAGGATGGAAATGAATGGAATAAAAGTTGATACAGAATACCTGAAAGAGTTAGATGATAGATTTGCCAATGAGATAGAAGAAATCAAAGATAAAATTTATTCAATCAGTGGAGAAGTTTTCAATCTTAACTCGCCCTCCCAGATCGGAGAAATACTTTTTGAAAAATTAAAATTACCAGTGGTCAAAAAAACAAAAACAGGTTATGCTACTGATGTATCTGTTCTTAGACAACTGGCGCCTTTACATCCTTTACCAAATTATCTACTTTCATATAGAGAACTCTATAAAATAAAATCAACTTATATAGAGGGAATTTTAAATTTTGTTAATAAAGAAACAGGAAGAATTCATCCAAATTACAGTCAGATTTCCACTTCAAGCGGAAGATTGGCATGTTCCAATCCAAATCTCCAGAATCTCCCAGTTAAAACAGAAAGGGGGGGATTAATAAGAAAGGCATTTTATGCTGAAGGGAATAATCTTCTCTATTCTTTTGATTATAGTCAGATTGAATTAAGGGTTCTGGCACATTTTTCAGAAGACCCTGTTTTAATGGAAGCATTTGAAAAAAATAGGGACATCCATCAGGAAACAGCAGAACTTGTATTCCCTTCTGATTCATTATTTTCTCCTTTAGGTTTTAAGGAACTTACAAAGGAAGAAAAAAGGAGGATTGCAAAAACGATAAATTTCGGGATTATATATGGAATGAGTGCTCATGGATTGTCTCAAGAACTGGGGATTCCTGTTGAAGAAAGTTCTTACTTTATAAAAAAATATTTTGAAAGATTTTCAAAAGTTAAGGAATATATTGAAAAGATTGTTAATAAAGCAGAAAATATTGGATATGTTGAGACATTATTGAAAAGGAGAAGATATATTAATGAGTTAAAAAGTTCTAATAAAAACGAAAGAGAATTTGGAAAAAGGGTAGCAATAAATATGCCAATTCAAGGAACTGCTGCTGAAATAATTAAGGTTGCCATGAATAAAATCTATCACAAATTTAAAGAAAAGAGGTTAAAAAGTAAACTTATTCTTCAAATTCATGATGAACTTTTATTTGAAGTAATTCCTGAGGAAGAAGCAACAGTGAAAGATATAGTGAAAGAAATTATGAAAAATGCTATAATTCTTAAAGTGCCAATAAAAGTTGATGTTAAAAAGGGTAAAAATTTTCTTGAAATGGAGGAAATAAATGATTAATAAAATAATTAAAAGATATATCTTTATATTTTTTTTCTTACTTGGTTTTCATTTATATTCTTACTGGGAATGGACTCCCCAAACAGGTAAATGGATAAATCCTAAATATGCTGTAAAAGATACCCCAAAAGAACAATTTGAATATGCAGAAGAATTTAGAAAAAATGGAAAAATTGAACTTGCAATAAGAGAACATAGAAAACTTTTAAAACATTATCCAAAATCTGAATATGCTGCCTCTTCATGTTTTATTCTCGGAGAAATTTATAAAGAAAGAGGGAATAATAAAAAAGCATTTGAATATTTTCAG
>CAYNUP010000186.1:0-2657 GCA_964400565.1 uncultured bacterium
GTAAAATTGGTATTATTCCTTACGATACTGTTGAAAAAATAAAAGAAAAAGCAAAAATAGATATAGAAAGAATAAATGAAATAGAAAAAATCACAAATCATGATGTAATTGCTTTTGTTGAACAAATAAGTGAAACAGTTGGAGAAGAAGGTAAATATATCCATCTTGGACTCACTTCCTCTGATATTATTGATACATCATTTTCTTTGATTTTGAGAGAGGCAGGAAAATTACTTTTAAAAGATATTGAAGAATTATTGAAAATATTGAAAGAGAAAGCGATTGAATATAAAAACACTATAATGATTGGAAGAACTCATGGAATTCATGCAGAACCAATAACTTTTGGATTTAAAATAGGAACATGGCATTTTGAATTTTTAAGAAATAAAGAGAGATTAAAAAAAGCAATAGATGAGATAAGTGTTGGTAAAATTTCAGGAGCAGTTGGAACTTTTTCAAATGTTTATCCAGAAGTTGAAGAATATGTCTGCAATAAGTTTAATTTAAAAAGAGAGAAATTTTCAACACAGATAATTTCAAGGGATAGATATGCATATTTTATCTCTACACTTGGAGTTATTGCTTCTTCCTGTGAAAAAGTTGCTTTACAAATCAGATTACTCCAGCAAACAGAAATTTCAGAAGTTTTTGAACCATTTGGAAAAGGTCAGAAAGGTTCATCTGCAATGCCTCATAAGAGAAACCCTGTTTTATGTGAAAGAGTTTGTGGTCTTGCAAGAATTATAAAGAAAAATGTAAATACTGCTTTAGAAAATGTTGCTTTATGGCATGAAAGAGATATAAGCCATTCATCAGCAGAGAGAATAATTTTTCCTGAATCAACGATTTTGCTTGATTATATATTGAATTTACTTATAAAAATAATTAATGGAATGGAAGTTAAAATAGAAAATATGGAAAAAAATTTAAAAATCCTGAATAATGTTTTCTTTTCGCAGAAATTACTCAATACACTTGTTTTAAAAGGGGTTCCGAGAAAAGATGCCTATGAAAAAATCCAGAAAATTTCATTTGAAGCAATTGACAAAAAAATTGATTTCTGTGAACTTGTTAAAAAAGATGATTTTATAAAAAAGTTCATAAGTGAGGATGAACTGCAAATGCTATTTGACATAAAAGAACTTTTAAAAAATTTAAATGAAATTTTTAAATATCTTGAACAAGAATAAATGAAATATATCCTTTTCTCCTTACATGGGTATCTTGAATTATTCAAAAAGAGGGGAGAGAAAACTTTATTTGATTATGCCAGAAAATATAACTTTGAGAAATTTATGGAAAATGGAAAATGGGGATATGTTAAGTTTGATAATAAAATTGAAAAAGGTTATTTTAAGTTTCTAATGCCCAAAAATATTTTCCCAGGAGAAGGTTTTTTAAGAGCATTAAAATATAAAATACCAACAAATAAAAATGAAACTATTTTTCTATGTAAATTTGTCTTTTCAGTTGATGGGAAAATTGTTGAAACAGAAATATTTTTAAATTTGGAGGAAAAAAAGGCACTGATAGAAGCAATAAAGAAAGAAAAGAACAATTTTGATTTTTTTGTTTTTGAAGAGGATATAATTTTGAAATTTTATGAAAATTTAACTTTAACTGAAAATGGATTTCCGAATAAAATTAAAAACAGAAATGTTGGAGATGTTCTTTATAAAAAAGATGAGTTTAGAAAAATAAATAAAATTATGGAGGATTCATTAAATATCTTAAATATCCATCCTGTAAATAAAGTAAAATCTGACCTTAATGAACCATGCGCTAATTTTCTGTATTTTTATGGTATGGGAAAATCTACTGAAAGGATTGAATTTTCAGATATTATAAAAAAAGATGTTTTTTATTTTTCAGATTCGGAAACTTTAAAGGGATTGAAAGAATTTTTGAAATTTGAAGAAATGGGTAAAATAGATGATATAAAAGATAACACACTTTACTGGCTTAATTTTTCTCTTGATTATAAAAATTCCCCTTCAATATGGGTTAAAAATTTTGAAAATTTTTCAAAAGATATTTTAAGCGAAATATCATATAAAGAGGATATAAAATTTTTATTTATTTTTGATCCATTTATGGATGAAAATTATGAATATGAAAATGGCCTTTCTCTCTTCCTTGGTGTAAATTTCCCTTCCAGGATAAGGAGTAAATATAAAAATTCTTCAATTCTTTTTCAAAAATTTATTGAATAATGGAAAATGTAATAATTGGAATCGGGAGTAATAAAGGAGATAGAGAAAAAAATATAATAAGAGGAATAAAGGAACTGGGGAAATTTGTTAAAATAAAGAAAATATCTTTTTTTTATGAAAATCCTCCTATAAATGCTAAAGGTGGTAATTTTTTAAATGGAGTTATTGAAATTAGCACAAAAATTGGTCCCTCTACTCTTTTAAAAAAGTTAAAAGAGATTGAAAAAAAAATTGGAAGAGAATTTCCTCATAAAAAGGGAGATGAAAGAGAGATTGATTTTGACATAATTTTTTATGGAAATAAAATTATAAGAGAAAAAGATATTAAAATCCCTCATCCAGAATATAAAAAGAGAGAATTTGTTTTAAAACCACTTACTGAAATTGAACCTGATTATATAGACCCTGAATTAAATAAAAAAGTAAAGGATATATACAAGG
>CAYNUP010000187.1:0-2868 GCA_964400565.1 uncultured bacterium
TTATTTTATCCACAACCCTTTAACCTCTCTACATGCACTTCTTGAGATAGCATATGCTTGAATCATTGACTACGACGGCTTCACACTTTCTTCCCAATGTTATACGCACTTTCTTCCCAATGTTATACGCACTTTCTTCCCAATGTTATACGCACTTTCTTCCCAATGTCATACGCACTTTCTTCCCAATGTCATACGCACTTATCAACATTATTGATTTAAAGCCTATTTTAGAAGTCACAAAAATTTTTAAAATTTTAGTTGACAAATTTCAATTGCTTTTATAATCTATGTTTTATGGATAATTCACAAGGGAAGGAAATAGTAAAAATAAAAAAAGAAGAAAAGTATTTGGTTCCTCAATATGTCCAAAACGATATTAACCTCTATTACTTGCCTTTTTTCGCAAATAAATGGCGGGAAATAAAAACAAAAAGAATAGAACTTGAAATAAAAGAAGAAAATAAAATTTTAAAGTGGGTAGTTGCACCACATCAAGATTATGGAACCCCTGCTTTTTTTGAAAAAAAGGTTTTTTATGCCTTTCTATCTATTATTGAAGAAAAAGGATTACAAAGCCCCCTTATTCCTTTCACTTTCAGAGAAATTGCAAGAAGAATGGGTATTGCAGAAACGGGACCAAACATTAAAAATATAAAAAATGCTATTAATAGAATAAAAACTACCCAGGTACAATCAGAAGGCATCTTTTATAGTAAAGAGAAAAAATCAAAGATTTCTGATTTGTTTAGCA
The DNA here is from genome assembly GCA_964400565.1 of uncultured bacterium. GTDB lineage: Bacteria > Ratteibacteria > UBA8468 > B48-G9 > JAFGKM01 > JAMWDI01. The sequence continues at coordinate 755 of CAYNUP010000187.1, forward strand.
TTTTTGATAGAGTAATTTTAAAAAATGAAGAATATGAAGACCCAATTACAAGTGAAAAAAATGAAACCAAGTCTGCTTAATCGCTAATTATTCCCCCTTAGATAAGGGGGTAAGGGGGTATGATTATTTTTTTAAACAACAACAACAAAGCAAAATTTCAATTTCGCTCTATTGTAGTTGTTGTATATATATATAGTTGTAATAATTGTAGAAATTTTTTTGAATTTATTTTTTCAATTTGCTCCTTCTTAAAACGCTTATTATAAAACACTTTCAGAGGTTATATACTCCCTAAACCTCTATTTATCACCAGCTCATTTACATATAACTCTAAAACTCTTTATTTATGCCCTTTTTAGGTAATTACAATCATTGAAATTTGAGAAATTGCCGCTCAGCTTTTGGGGGAACTACATACGCATTTTTGGGGGAACTACATACGCACTTTATCCACAATCTTTTTATAATGCTATTTTCAAAGGTATGAAAATTTATTAAAATTTTACTTGACAAATTTGAGTATCTTTTGTAATCTATACTTTATGAATAATTTATTACCCCAAGAAGTATCTAAAGAAAAAAGTCTTGAAGTTCCTCAATATGTTAAAAATGATGTTAACCTTTATTATTTACCTTTCTTTTCAAATAAAAAGTGGGAATTAAAGGCAAGAAGAATAGAATTAGAATTGAGGGAAGAAAATAAAATTTTAAAGTGGAATGTTTTTCCACATCCAGATTTCGGAACCCCTGCTTTTTTTGAAAAGAAACTTTTTTATGCTTTTTTATCCATTATTGAAGATAAAGGATTAGAAAGCATTCTCATCCCTTTTACTTTTAGAAAAATTGCCAGGAGAATGGGTATTGCAGAAACAGGACCAAATATTAAAAATATTAAAATCGCTATTAAAAGAATAATATCTGCTCAGATTGAATCTGAAGGCATTTTTTACAGTAAGGAAAAAGAAGCAAGAATTTCAGATTTTTTTCACCTTTTTGATAGAGTAATTTTAAAAGATGAAGAATATGAACACCCTCAAACCGGTGAAAAAAGGATAGCCGAAACAAATTATCTCGTCCTCGGTTCCTGGTTATATTCTAACCTAAAACATGGCTATATTGCTAAAATAGATTACCCTCTATTTCAATCCATGAAGCCTCTGGAAGCTCGATTATATGAATTCCTTTTACCTAATTTTTATCCGATTTTATCTGGTAAGAGCAGAGATGAATTCTTTAAAATAACTTATTCTAAATTATGTGAGTTTCTACCCGCTTATCAATACAAGAGTATAGCTCATATTGGAAGAGAATTTATACCTCATATCGAATCACTTGTGAAAAAAGGAATTCTAACTCATTACAGAGTTCATCGCTCAAAAGATGGTAAAGACTGGCTCTTTTATTTTTATCCAAACCTGAAAAAAAAGCCAAAATCCCTGCCTGAATCTTCTGAAGAGCATGAATCCTTTTCAGAGCAGAGAGCCCGCCAGAAACATTTCCGATTTTCTTCATACAAGGACAAGAAAAAAGAACTCCAAATTCCCAACCCTCCAGAAGCAACCATTGACCTTTTTCAATTCCCTTTGCTCGCAAATCTCAATCCTCAATTCCTTCAATCAGCCTGCAATAACTTCGGCGTCGAGCATGTAGAAAAAACCCTCGATATCCTTCAACTCCAGTACTCAAAATCAGGTAGAAAAATCAAAAATCCAGAAGCCTTGCTTTACTCTGCCCTCTCTGACCCTCACTTTATCCCCCCTGAAAATTATGTCCCCCGTGCAGAACGTGAAGAAAAAAAGAGAATATCAAAAGCCAAAGCAGAAGCTGAAAGAAAAGCAGAGGAAGAACGAGAACGAAAACAACAAGAACTTGAACAAAAAATAAATAAAGTCCTCTCTTCTCTACCCAAAGAAAAACTTGAATCACTCCGCACTCGTGCTCACCAGGCAGCCAGAGAAGAATTAGGCAAGGAAGCCTTTAATTCTTTACCTAAAATCCTAACCGATATAAAATTAAAGCAAATAATCAGAGAAGAGTATTTGCAAAATTATGAAGTGAAAGAATTATCACAACCAGAAGAAATAAAAAGTGAAAAAGTTAATAATCCAGCCCCT
>CAYNUP010000188.1:0-4312 GCA_964400565.1 uncultured bacterium
GTTTAGAAGCATGGCTTATACATATTCCAGGGATTAAAGTTGTTATGCCTTCAACTCCTTATGATGCAAAAGGTCTTTTAAAAAGTTCAATAAGAGATGATAATCCAGTTGTCTTTATTGAACATAAAATGCTATATAATACAAAAGGACCAGTTCCAGAAGAAGAATATCTAATTCCAATAGGAGTTGCTGATGTAAAGAGAGAAGGTAAAGATGTGACAATTGTTACTTATTCAAGAATGGTTTTATTTTCACTCCAAGCAGCAGAAATACTTGAAAAAGAAGGAATAAGTGTTGAGGTTATTGATTTAAGGACATTATTGCCTATGGATATTGAGACAGTTGTAAAATCAGTTAAAAAGACAAATAGAGTTGTTATAGTTGAGGAGGATTGTAAGACAGGAGGGACAGGTGCAGAAATAGGGATGCAGATAGTAGAAAATGCCTTTGATTATCTTGATACACCAATTGTAAGAGTTGCAGGAGCAGATGTTCCAATGCCAAAAAGTCCTGTACTTGAAAAACTTGCAATCCCTGATGTAGAAAGAATCTGTAAAGCAGTCAGAGATTTATTTTAAAAAAGAGAATGAAATGGAAAAAAGATGGACATTTGTTTATGTTGCTGATATTCAACCTGGCTCACCAAAATCTTATAGATACAATCCCTCATGGATTTTGAACTGGAAAGAAGCAAGAATTATATCAACCAGATGAACCTAATTGGGAAATAAGTAATCCTGCCACTTATTTGAACTGGTATTTTACCATTGATAACCCTGGCAGAAAACGACTTCTGGAAATTTTTAAAGAAACAGGGACAGATTTAGTTATAAGTGGCCATGTCCATTGTTATAAAGTAAATTATGCTGATGGTATAAAATTTGTAATTGCTCCTGCGAATTCTTTTATTCAAAATCCCAATTTTTGGGATGATTGTAAAACTATTCTTGGTTTTTTAAAATATGATGTTACTGATGAAGGGATTATTGAAACTTTAGTTCCTTTAAGAAAAACATATAATTTGAAAGGATATGGTCCAGGAGGTCATCCTGCTCCTCATATGCGTGATTATTCTCTCCGCTGGGACAAATCATAGTAAAAAAGTAAATCAATTTATAACTTTGTCAGAGTGAAATTTTTGTTTTTATATCTTTCAGGGATGATTGATAGGCAAAATTTGAAGATATATAAAATTTGTTGTAAAATAAAAACAGGGTTTTACTGAATATTGGCGATGTGATAAAATGAGGGAAGGAGGTTTTCATGGTAAGAGAAATTATTATGCCTAAACTTGGTGAGACAATGGAAGAAGGTTATCTTGTTTCATGGAGAAAAAAAGAAGGCGAAAAAGTTGAAAAAGGAGAAGTTTTATTTGAGGTTATGAGTGATAAGACAAATTTTGAAGTTGAAAGTCCATATTCAGGTTATTTAAGAAAAATTTTATATCAACCATCAGACCAGCCAATTCCAGTAACAACTGTAATTGCATATTTAACAGATACTCCTGATGAACCAATTGAAATTTCAGAAAAAAAAGAAGAAGTTAAAATAGATGAAAAGAAGGAAGAAATACCTGTGATTGAAAAAAAAGAGGAAATTAAAGAAGAAAAGGAAGAAAGAATAAAAATAAGCCCAATAGCAAGAAAGTTAGCAGAGGAATATAAAATAGATATAACAAAAATAAAAGGGACAGGTCCAGATGGAAGAATTGAAAAAAAGGATGTTCTTGAATATATTGAAAAAATTAAAGGGGAGATAGAAAAAAAAGAAGAAATTGGGTTAGAGTATGAAGTTATAAAATGGACTCCTTTAAGAAAAATAATAGCACAGCGACTTACTGAAAGCAAAAGAACAATTCCACATTATTATTTTCAGGGCAAGATTATAGTTGATAATCTTTTAAAAATAAAGGAAATGAAAGAGAAAGAAGGAGAAAAATATACAATCACAGATTTTTTAATTTTCTTTGCTTCAAGAGTTATTGAGGAATTCCCTTTAATAGGGGCTGAAATAATTGATGATGAAATAAGGGTTTATAAGGATGTAAATATTGGACTTGCAATAAGTGTTCAAGATGGACTTTTAGTTGGTTCAATAAAAAAAGCGAATAAAAAAACAATAAAGGAAATTTCAGAGGATAGAAAAACGCTTATTGAAAGAGCAAGAAGTGGCAAATTAACTCATGAAGATACAAAAGGAACAAATTTTGTAATTTCAAATCTTGGGATGTATGATGTTGAAAGTTTTTATCCAATTATAAATCCACCAGGAGTTGCAATTATGGGTGTTGGGAAAATAGAAAAAGGAGTATTTGTGGAGAACGAAGGTATTTTTATTAAAAATTTCATGTATGTTTCCTTTTCTTTTGACCACAGAATTATTGACGGTGCTTATGCTGCCAGTTTCTACAAAAAATTTAAAGAAGTTATTGAAAAAGTATCCAGTATCTAAAAATGTTTGAAAGAATAAAGGAAGATATAAGAGTTGTTTTTGAAAGAGACCCTGCTGCAAGAAATGTTTTTGAAGTTATTACAAGTTATCCAGGAGTGCATGCTATCTGGCTTCATAGAATTGCCCATTTTTTCTGGAAAAAAGGAGAAAAAACTATTGCAAGAATAATATCTCACATAAACAGATTTTTAACAGGTATTGAAATTCATCCAGGAGCAAAGATAGGAATAAGGTTTTTTATTGACCATGGAATGGGAGTTGTAATTGGTGAAACAGCAGAAATAGGAGATGATGTTTTAATGTATCAGGGAGTTGTTCTTGGAGGGACGTCATTGAAAAAGGAAAAAAGACATCCAACAATTGGAAATAATGTTGTTATTGGTGCTGGTGCAATATTGCTTGGACCGATAAAAGTTGGAGATGGAGCAAAAATAGGTGCTGGAAGTGTAGTGATTAAGGATGTTCCTGAAGGGACTACTGTTGTTGGTGTTCCTGCAAGAGTTGTTGAAAAAAGGGAAAAGAAAATTGACCTTGACCATGATAAACTTCCAGACCCTATTTTAAAAATTTTTCAGTTAATTCTTGATGAACAGGAAGAATTGAAAAAAAGGATAAAAGAACTTGAAACGCTTGAAGGATTGAAATCAAAAATAGACGAATATTTTGAAGAAAAGAAAAAGGAAATAATTGAACTTTTAGAGGGAGGTGTTAAGTGAGAATATGGAAAATAGAAATTATCTTGATACTTCTTCTTTTTTTAAAATCCTATCCGGAAAGTTATACCCTATATCATACTGTTAAAAAAGGAGAAAATCTTTATTTAATTGCTAAAAAATATGGTAAAACTCCTGAAGAAATCAAACAAATCAATGGACTTAAATCTTCAAAAATCTTTCCCGGGCAAAAACTTGTTATTGAGAAAAAAGAGGGGCAACCAGAGATAAAAAAGGATAAAAATCTTGCCCAAAGCACCACAAAAAACTCAAAACCTGTCTCCTTATTGAAAATTCAGGAAGGAAATTTTGTAAAGGAATATTACACTGTAAAAAATGGTGATACACTCTCCAAAATATCCCAGAAATTTGGAATTTCTCTTTCTGAACTAAAAAAACTTAATAATTTAAAATCATCTCTTATCCATCCTGGACAGAAACTCATTGTTGGGATAAAAAAAGTTGAAGCAGGAGGAATTGTCAAAAAAGATATTAATGTTGATGAAATAAAACCAATTATAGATGTTTCTCAAAAAACATATTATAAAGTATGTGATGGAGATACAGTTGAATCAATAAGTGAAAAGTTTCAGATATCTCCAGAAGCACTCCTTCAGGCAAATTTAATAAAAAGGGAAGATTTAAAAATAGGTCAGATTATAGTTATTCCTCCAAAGGATTTACTGAATGAAACTGTTGAAAAGGAAACAGAAGTGGAAAAACATACAAATTTAAGAACAAAAATAATAGAAGAGGCATTAAATTATCTTGGTGCAAAGTATAGATATGGAGGTGGAAGCAAAGATGGAGTTGATTGTTCCTCTTTGACCCGTCTTGTATATAAGACAATAGGCATTCTTCTCCCTCAAAATTCTTATCTTCAATATAAAAATGGACTTGAAATAAAAAAAGATGAGGCATTACCAGGAGATTTGGTATTTTTTAAAAGGGGGAGCAATATTGGACATGTGGGTATATATCTTGGAAATGACCTTTTTGTTCATGCAAGTTATACTTTGAAAAGAGTTGTTATAAGTTCATTGAGTGAAAGTTATTTTAAAAATAGATTTGCAGGATTCAGAAGATATTTATCAGAAGATGAGACACTTTTTGTAAAAGGAGAAGAAAATGTTCATAAGGAATAATGG
>CAYNUP010000189.1:0-14688 GCA_964400565.1 uncultured bacterium
GAATAAGTTCATTTTTCGATTCTGAATATGTGGGTTTTTTAAATAAATATCCAAGAATAGGAATTTTCCTTAAAAATGGGACTCCGCTTTCCCTAAATCTTTCTTCATCCTGTATTAAACCACCAACTACAAATGCTTGTCCATCAAATAAAGTAATCTTTTGAGTTGCTTCTCTTGTTGAAATTACTGGATACTGTCCTAACTGATAGATTGTAGTTCCCGATGTATATGTTATAGGCATCATTTCAACAAGTCTTCTATCTCTTATTCTCGTGTCCAGATTGATTGTTCTATTTGGATTAATTGTAGGAGTAATATTAAATTCAATTCCCACTGATTCTCTAGTAACAGTTGTAGAAAATGTAGGTCTTTCCACATACTGACCGGGAGCAACTTGGACAGTTTGGTATGTCACAGTCACAGTATAATAGGGATAATCTGTTACCACTCTTATTACAGCATTTTCTCCATTTAAGGTCATTATTTTAGGTGATTGAATTAATCTAACCTTTCCATATTGAGAAAGTGCTCTTATCAAAGCACTAACATCTCTATGAGAAATACCAAAAGAAAATGTACCTGTTGGAAGCGATGAAGGACTGAAACTATCCCCCCATCTTGGACCATATAAATTTGCATTTAATGCATCAATAAAACGATTTGTAATTAACCAGTCAATAGCAAACATATTATCCACACTGGTTTTTACTTCAACCAGTTTTGCTTCAATTAAAACCTGAGAAACAGGTGTGTCAAGAGAAGAAATAGTATCCATTATTCTTGAAAGGACAACAGATTTATCAGTATTTACTATTATAGAGTTTGTTCTTGGTTCAGGAATAATATCAACATCTCTAAATGTTTCTCTAAGTATTTTTGCTATATTGTTTGCTTCTCCATACTTTACATTGAAAACACCTTTACCTGCTTGTTTAATAGTGCCTACCTTTTTCTCATATTCTTCTTTAGTCATAATTTTAATAACATTGTCCTCATATACATATTTCAAACCATTTGCTTCACATATTAAATCAAGGACTTTTTTTAATGGAATATCAGTTACATTAAGTGTAACCCTTCCAGTTATACCCTTGCTTAAAATGATATTGGCACCTGTAAGATCATAAATAAGTTTTAATGTTTGCTGTAAATCTGCATTTGTTAAATTTAAAGTAACTGGTTTTTCTCCAAGATCTCCAAGTAATGGTTTTACTTCTCTTTCTGCCTGTTTTTGAATAATATTTTCCACTTCAAATCTTGCTCTATTCGCAAGTCGTATTGCTTCTGTATATTGAGCATTATCAAATGATTTCTTTGCCATTTCAAATATAGAATTTGGTGTGACCATATCAAAATCTGAAATATTATGTTTTATTTTCGTCTCTTTTAAATAATCACTTGTTTCCATCAATATTCTCTGGGCATATTCTATCAATTTTTGAACTGCTTCTTTAGAAACTGCAATTTCTTTTTCACGACCTTCTTCCAATTCATATGTCTCTTTAATTCCAAGTTCTTTAAGTTTACCCTTTGTAAGTTCTATATAGTTATCTATTTCAGATTTTTTAAAAGATGGGTCAAGTCCTTTAATCTGAGTGAAAACAGCAAGTGCTTCAGAATATTTTCCTTGAGAGTATAAATTTTTCCCTTGTTTATAAAGGTCTTCAAGTTTATAACTACTCTGACTAAATACAAAAATACTCACGAAAACACAAAAAATTATAATTACCTTTTTCATTTTAACCCCTCTTTTTTAATTTTACCTATTGTACCATTTAATGTCAAGTCATTGAGCATTAATTTCATATATTAACCCTTCTTTTGATAAATAAAGTTTACTATTTTCTCTTTTTAAAATTTTATATCCTTCAACAACATCTCCTACTGTTACCCTGTAAGTCCTCTTTTCTCCTTCAATAAAGAAATATTCAACTCCTTCTAAAATCATTCTTCCTCTATAGATAAGAGGACATGTTTTTTCAGGTGCAATAAATGGTTTTATCTCTACTTTTTGTGGTTTTTCAATCTCAGATAATTTTGAACTCACGGATATTTCAGGTGGTTTAAGTATAGATGGTTTTTCAACAGAAGGAATTTTTGGTGGAGATACTGTTTCTGGTTTTGAAATTTTTTCTTCAGGTTTTAAAATACTTATAAATTTTTGAGGTTTAATTATTGATATAACTTCAGATTTCCTGGCAAATATTATATTTGTTGGAACAGGTTTTTTCATTACCTCCATAGTCAATCTTCCTGTAGAAAATGGGTCCCTTTTACCTTCTATGTCAATCTTTTCCTTTGTATAATAAACCAATTTTTCCTCCTCAACAGGAGTAATTTTCTCTATAGGTTTCTTTTTTTCTTCCTTTATCTCTCCAACTATCATTTTTAATCTATCCTCTGGTGAAACCAGTTTCCTCATATACATAAAAAATTCCAAAACCCACGCAAGCAAAAGTAGTAAAAATACAAATTTAAAAGCATTCCTTCTTAAAAATACATTTATCCGGAAGGGTTCTTTATAAACAACAGGTTTGGGTTTCTTTGGAACAATCTTTACCTTTTCCGGAGGAACTTTCTCTGGAATTTCTATTTTTGTTTTTCTTATAAAATTAGAGATGTTTTTTACTGAATCATTTATCTTTTTTTCTATTTCTTTTTCTATTCCTAAAATGTGGGTTGAAAGAGATGAGAGATGGGCTTTAATTTTCTTTTCTTCATGGGTTTTTTTAAGAATATCTTCTTTCTCTTTTTTAAGAATCTCATCTTTTAATTGTTTTATAGTTTTTGTAATTTGTGGCTGTTTTTCTCTTTCAATAGTTTTTCTATCAGAAAGAATGGTTGACAGGAGCAGATTTTTTTCAGTTTTTATCCGATTTGAGAGCGCCTTTTGGGATAAAAACTGAAGGAGTAACTCTTTATTCTTATTTCTTTCTTCTATTTGTTTTGCTTTTTGTATTTGTTTTTGTTGGATTCTTTCTCTTTTTAATTCTTCCTTTTGTTGTTTTGCTTTTTCTTTTTCCTGTAATGCTTTTATTTGTTCTTCATGTTTTCTTTTTTCCTTTTCCTGTTTTAATCTTTCTATTTCTTCCTGTTTCTTTCTTAGTTCTTCCTGTTTAGTTCTTTCTCTTTCTTGTTTTATCTTCTTTTTTTCTTCTAAAATTAATAGTTTTTTCTTTCTCTTATCTTCTTTTTTCTTTGCTATAAGGAGAAGAAATTTTTCTCTTTTTTCCTTTCTTCTTTTACTATTTAATTTAAATGCATTTTCTTCTTTATGGATTTTCTCCTCTTGATGTATCTTTTTTTCTGGATGCCTTGCTTTTACATCAAATTTCTTTTTTTGCTTCTCTTTTATCCTCTCTTCTTGTTTCTTTTTTATAAATGCAATTATTTTTTCTTTTTTTTCTTTTCTACTCATGGTATATCTATTTTCTTTCTTTTCTTTATCCATAATATTATCCCTATTGTGTTTTTTTCTTTTTCATTATAATAGCATTTAAATCAAGGCGTGCCTTATATAAATTTTCTTCCACATTCATAATTGAAACATTTTCCAGTGTAAAATATGAAGATGGATTATCAAAATATTTAATGCATCTCATTATTTCATTACTTGTTCCTGTTATACTTAATTTGACTGGGATGGTTTCGTAAAATAATACAGGAGTTGGTTCACCAGGTACTATATAATCAATTTTAGTTATTCCAGTATCTATTATCAGTTTAAGAAGGTCTTTGACTACTTCAAATCGTAGAGTTAAATTTGGAATTATATTCACGTCAATAAGACCTGTTTTTGGGAATGGTAAAGAAGTTGGAATGTTTACATCTCTTAATGTTGCCATTTTCCGAAGTTTATCTTCTGAAAAATAAATATATTCTTTAAATTCTATTGAAGGATATTTTGTAAATTCAGGAGGTTCTGGATATAAAGTTGAAAAACTATTTAACATGATTTCAAACTGTTTATCCAGAAATTCTTTTTTTTTATTTAACCTTCCAATCAATTCTGGAGAGGGGGCTTTCTCTTTTTCTATTTCATATTTTTTTGCCTCTTCATATTTCTTTCTAATTTCTTCTTCTGTCTTTTTAATCTCTTTATCTATTCTTTTATTTAGAAAACGGCCTTCCACAATGATACCTACCACAATTATCAAAGAGACAATCAAAGAATATTTTTTAAATAAACCAAATATCTTTTTCATTTTAAATTAAGAAGAATTTCAAAATTTATTTTATTTTTTGTTTGGTCTACTTCACAAGATTTTATTTCAACTTTTTGAATAAAATCAAGTTTACTTATCCTCTCTAAAAAATCTTTAAAATCTTTAAATGCTGTCCTTATATCTCCAATAATAACCTCACCAATTAATGTGACAACATTAGTGCTTTCAATTTTTACCTCTTCAGTTTTTGGTGCTTCCTGTGGTTGTGGACCCGGAGTTCCCGGAGGGGCTTCCACTGGCTGAGGTTCTGGACCGGGTGTTGCTTCAGGTGCTTTCTTTTCAGGAGAGACTTCTCCCGGAATAATAGAGGTTAAGAATATTTTACTACTTGGTAATATTTCTCCAATTGCGAGGATTCTTTTTAACCATATATTTTTTTTATCCAATAATCCTTTCACAATTTGCACTTTTCCGTTTAGTTCATTTATTTCTTTCTCCAGTTTATCTACATCTGGTTTATATTTTTCATATTGGCTTAAAGAAACATTAATTTCTTTAAGAATACCTTCAAGCATTACTTTATCCTGATTATAAAAAAGGATAGGAGTAATGGATATTAATCCTGCCATTAAAACTGAAAGATATATATATGGTCTGTTTGCTCTAAATTCTTTTAACTTTTCTATTTCTTCTGGTAAAAAATTGATATTTATAAAAACTGGTAATATCTTTCTTAGACCAATGCCTATAACAGTTGCAAGTTCTGCATCTTTTTCCTTTAAATAGGAATACTCAGGAGCAATTTCTATATCTTCTAATGGTTTAAAAAAATGGACAGGTAGCCGTGTTTTTTCTTCAAGATATTCTCTAAATCCTTTCAACATAGAAGTTCCCCCACAGATATATAATTCTTCAGGTTCTAAACCCTTTAAAGTAAATCTCCAGTAATCAATGGAATTCTGCAATTCTGTATGAAAACTGTCAAGGGTAGAAACAACTGATTTTATTTCCATTCCCTTTTCTTTTTTTTCTTTCTCTGCCTCAGAAAATGGGATATTCTCAGTTTCTGAAATTGTTGATGTAATGGTATTTCCTGAAACTGTTAAAGACCTTACAAGAAATTTTTCTTTATGAACAATTATTAAATTTGAGGAGTTCGCTCCAACTTCAACAAATCCCAGACATCTTTCTCTCCCTACATTTTTTAAAAAAAGGAAAATATTGATAAGAGCCAGATTATCTGAGTCAATAAAATATGGGTCAATTCCAAGAGATATAATTTTACCAATATATTCACTCATAATTTCTTTTTTTATCGCTGCAAGTAAAACATTATAATTCTGCTCAGTTTCTTCAAAAATCTGATATTTCCAGTTAACAACCTCTAATGGAAATGGTATCTGCTGTTGGACTTCATATTTAAGGATATCTCTTAATTTTTTTATTGGGACCTTTGGAACATTTAATGCTCTTACTAAAACACCTCTACTTGGAATTGAGACATAAAAACTTTTTGTATGTAATGATTGAATAAAACTTTTTCCTTCTGTTTTAAGAAAGTTATCAATTTCTTCATATGGAATATCTGAAAAATCTAATTCATTATAATAAGAAAGGAGTATTTTACCTGTAGTATATTCTAAATCAATCACTCGAATTTTTGTAGAACCTATATCAACAACTAAATTTCCCCTTTTCCCTATTTTCACAAATACTCCTTTTAATTCATGAAAATTGCGGGGGGCCGATTTGAACGGCCGACCTCCAGGTTATGGGCCTGGCGAGCTACCACTGCTCCACCCCGCATATATTTAAAAATTTTACTATTTTATTCATATCCTGTCAAGGCTTCCAATACCCTCTCTATATCTTTTTCAATCTCTTCCACTTTTTTTATAACTTTATTTTTATATGATTCTTTCTCCAAAAGAGTTTTTTTAAAATTATAAATGGTTTCATAAAGTTCAATTATATAAAAAATCAAGATATCCACTTTGTCAAAAGATTTATATTCATTTTCTAAAGATTCATATTTTTCATTAATTTCCTTCGCAATTCTATGTATCTCTGAAATTGGCAAAAAGGATTGAATGGAATATGTTTTGCCGAGAATATTTATTTTATACATTTTCTCCCCTTAATTTACCTTTAAATTTTTTTTCAATCATTTCAATTATTATTTTTGAAAAATTATTTATTTCCTCACTCTCCAGAGTTTTTTCTGATGAACGAAAGATAATTGAGAAACTTATACTTATTTTATCAATAGGAATTTTTCCTCCTTTATATATGTCAAAAACTTCTATTTCTTCTATTGGTAAATTGAGCTTTATTATTTCTGTTTCCAGTTCTTTCCAGTTTATATCTTTTGGGAATAGAAAAGAAAAATCCCTTTGAGAATAAGGGAATTTTGGCAATTGTTTAAATTTTCTCTCAAAATTCACATGTTCTAACAGTTTTTCAATGTAAATTTCACATATATAAACTTCTCCTTCTATATCATAAAAAGTTTTTAATTCTTTGGATACTAAAAACAAGTCAGAAATTTTCTCTTCCGAATAGTAAAGTTCATAATTTGTTCCTTTTTCTGAAAAATTTCTATCTATTCTTACATAATCTAAATTTTCCAATCCACATTCATAAAAAAATCTCTCAATTTTCCCTTTAAAATCAAAAAAAGTTCCGCAGTTGAAGGAAGATATTAAAAGGGATTCTTTTTCTACATATCTGTTTTTATCTTTCTTATATATTGTTCCGAATTCAAACATCTCAAGGCTTTTATTCTGATGGGACATATTATATTTTAAAACCTCTAAAATATTAAAAATTAAAGAATTCCTTAAAAAAGAAAAAGTCTGAGAAAGAGGATTCTCTATTTTTATAGCATCAGGAGCAAATTTTTCTACAATTTTATCAGAGATGAAACTTAAAGTTATGACTTCGTAGAATCCCAAATTTATAAGAATATCTTTCATTTTTTTTATACTTTCATATTCCAATGAAGAGGGGGAGGGTTTTATATTGACGACAGGAATTTCAGACGGAATTTCAGAATATTTTTTGTATTTTGCAATTTCTTCAATAATGTCTATCTCTTCTTTTAAATCTTTTCTATAATCTGGCACTGTTAAAATAAATTCATTATCTTTTTTTTCTAATCCAATCCCCAATTTTTCAAATATGTTTTTTATAAAAGAATCTTCACTTTTTATTCCAAGGATTTTTTCAACATTATTTTTTCTCAGATATATTTGTTTTTTTACATCTTCTTCTTTTTCTCCTGAAAAACTTAATTTTCCTATTTCACCTCCGCACAATTCCTTAATTAAATTAGTTGTTCTTTCAATTCCTTTTTTGGCTACATAAACACTTAATCCCTTTTCAAATCTTAAAGATGCTTCAGTTACAAGTCCAAGTTTTTTACTGCCTTTTCTCACAACAGCTGGATTAAAATAAGCACTTTCAATTAAGATATTTTTTGTATTATAATCAACCTCTGTATTCATCCCTCCCATTATCCCTGCTATAGCAATTGGTTTTTTCTCATCAGCAATAATTAAAATATCTTCTAAATCTCTTTCTTTCCCATCTATTGTAATTAATTTTTCTCCTTTTTTGCCCCTTCTTACAATTATTCTCCCTTCAATTTTATCAAGGTCAAAAATATGTAAAGGTTGTCCAAGTTCACACATTACAAAATTGGAAATATCAACAACAAGAAAGGAACTTCTAAATCCTATTTTTTCTATATTATTTTTAAATTCTCCTGAAGAGATTATATTTTTTATTCCCTTAATTATTCTGCATGAATAGTAAGGACAATCTTTTATATCTTCTATATCAACTGGAATATAATCACTTATGGTTTCTATTTCATGTATGCTGTCAGGACTTTTTAATGAGAAATTCCCAAATGGTAAAATTTCTCTTAAAAGTCCAGTAAAACTTAAAAGGTCTGGTCTATTTGTAGGAATTTCAATTTCAAAAATAATATCTTCTTCTGTTTTATTCACTATTTTAGGGTTTAATCCAAGAATATTTAAATATTCATTCATCTCTTCAAATTTTAAATCTCCTTCAATATAACTCTTTAAAATTTTGTAAGAGTATCTCATTTTAAAATTGCTCCAGAAATTTTAAATCGTTAAGGAAAAAATATCTTATATCATCTATTCCATATTTTAACATTGCAAGTCTTTCTACTCCCATACCAAAAGCAAATCCTGTATATATATCAGGGTCGTATCCAACATTCCTAAATACATTTGGATGAACCATACCACATCCCAGTATTTCAAGAAAGCCCATATTTCCACATGTAGAACATCCTTTACCATTACAGATAACACAGAGGATACTTAATTCAGCACTTGGTTCTGTAAATGGAAAATACGAAGGAGAAAAAACAACCTTTATTTCTCTTTTAAAGAACTCCTGAATGAAATAAGATAAAACTCCTTTCAAATGGGTAAATTTTATATTTTCATCCACCATAAGCCCTTCAATTTGATGGAAAACCGGACTATGAGAAGAATCAAAGGCATCCCTTCTAAAACATTTTCCAGGAGCAATTATTTTTAAAGGAGGAGGATATTTTTCCATCACTCTTATCTGAACAGGACTTGTATGGGTTCTTAAAAGAATTCCT
The DNA here is from genome assembly GCA_964400565.1 of uncultured bacterium. Lineage (GTDB taxonomy): Bacteria > Ratteibacteria > UBA8468 > B48-G9 > JAFGKM01 > JAMWDI01. Next base: position 8,815 of record CAYNUP010000189.1, read on the forward strand.
TTTTCTTTCTCTATATAAAATGTATCCCAAATATCTCTTGCAGGATGTTCTTCAGGTGTATTTAAAGCAGTAAAATTGTAATATTCTGTTTCAATTTCCGGTCCTTCAGCAACTCCAAACCCCATTTTTGAAAAAATTTTGACAATTTCATCTATTACTTTTGTAATCACATGAAATTTTCCAATTGAAATTTTTCTCCCAGGGAATGACAAATTGTATACAGTTTCAATTTTTTCAATACCAGATTTAGTTTCTTCATATAATTGAGTTAGTAAATTCTTAGCACTGTTAAGTTTTTCCCCAACAAATTTTTTTTCTTCAAGAGGTAGATGTGCAAGATGAGAAAATAATTGAGTCAGGAGCGATTTCCTTCCAAGAAATTTTACTCTCCATTTTTCAAGAGAAGAAATGTCTTTTACTTCTTTTATTCCTTCTTTTGCCTCTTTAATTACCTTTTCTATATCTTCAATAATTTTTTCTACCATATAATCCTTTCTTTTTTATATATTCAATTACTTCATCCGGAATTAAGTATTTTACTGATTTATTTTCAAAAATGCAACTTCTGATGTAAGTTGAAGAAATATCAATGTATGGAGAGTGGATAATTTTATAAATTACAGGAAAATTTATACTCATTTGTTTTCTTTCACTTCTTTTTGCAACAAGAAATATGACTTCTCTTACAAGTTTATCTGCCTTATACCAGTTGGGAATGTCATAAAAAGAATCTTCTCCTATAATTAAAAAAATTTCAAAATCAGGATATTTTCTTTTAATTTCTGAAACAGTTTCATATGTGTAAGAAGGTGTATTTTTCAAAATTTCAATATCTGAAACTCTAAATGCAGGATTATTTTTTATTGCAATTTCAATCATTTTTTTTCTGTCTTCTGAAGATGCGTAAACTTTTTTTTTATGAGGAGGAATTCCACAGGGAACAAAAATAACAAAATCAAGATTAAATTCTTCTCTTGCCTTTTCAGCAATTACAAGATGAGCATAATGTATTGGGTCAAATGTACCACCAAAAATACCTAATTTTTTATTCTCTAATCTGTCCATTTCCGTATATTATATATTTATAACTTGTTAACTCTTCAAGTCCCATGGGTCCTCTTGCATGTATCTTATCAGTGCTTATTCCTATTTCTGCTCCAAGACCAAATTCTCCTCCATCTGTAAATCTTGTAGATGCATTATGATAGACAGCCGCAGAATCAACTTCTTTAAGAAATTTTTCAGCAGATTGTCTGTTTTCAGTTATTATTGAATCAGAATGATGTGTTCCATATTTATTAATATGCTCAATTGCTTCTTCTATACTATTCACAATCTTTATAGAAATTATAAGGTCAAGATATTCAGTGTACCAGTCGTTTTCAGTCGCATGTTTTATATCAGATAGAATTTTTAATGTTTTCTCACACCCCCTCATTTCAACATTATATTTTCTGAAAAGTTCTGCCATCTTGGGTAAAAATCTCTCTGCTATATCCTGATGAACAAGTAAAGTTTCTGTGGCATTACAGGTTGCAGGTCTCTGAACTTTTGCATTTAATACCACTTTCCATGCCATCTCTAAATCAGCATCTTTGTCAACATATGTATGACAGACACCAGCATAATGTTTTATAACGGGAATATAACTGTTTTCAACAACAGTTTTAATTAAAGATTCTCCACCCCTTGGTATTATAAGGTCAATATATTGATAAAGTTTTAAGATATATTTTACAGATTTTCTTCCGCCAAGAGTAATTAAATTCACAGCATCCTCTGGTAATGAAATTTCCTTCAGAGATTCTTTTATTATTTTTACAAGTTTTAAATTTGTTTTTTTTGCCTCCTTCCCACCTTTTAAAATCACCGAGTTTCCTGCTTTTAAACATAATATACTTGCTTCTATTGTCACATCAGGTCTTGATTCATATATAATCCCAATAACTCCAATTGGTACTCTTATTTTTTCAATTTTAAGACCATTTGGTCTTACTGTTTCCCAGATTTTTTTACCTACAGGGTCACAGAGAGCAATAACATCTTCTATTGATTTTGCCATTTTATCTATTCTTTTTTCATCAATTTTCAATCTATCTATAAAAGCAGAAGAATAATTTTTTTTAATACAACTTGCCACATCTTTTTCATTTTCTTTTATTATTTCATCTTTGTAAGCAATAATTTTCTCTTTTAATTTCTTCAAAAACAGGTTTTTTTCTTCTGTGAAAAGTTTTGAAAGAATAAATGATGCTTCTTTTGTTTTTTTAACATCTTCAAGTATTCTATCTCTCCAGTCCATTTTATTTCCCTTTTACTGAGGATAAAAAATTGTCCCTATTTCTTCTCCTTCAATAAGTTTTTTCAGTACCCAGTTTTTTCTCCCATTTAGAATTATACAGTATTTCCCTTTTGATGTTACAAACTTTGCTGCTTCAATTTTACTTTTTATACCACCTACACCTTTTTCAGAAGGCAACCCAATATTCACAATTTTCTCTAAATCTTTTATATTTTTTACCTCTTTTATCATTTCTCCTTTATTTTTTTTGGGGTCTTCAGTATAAACACCATCAACATCTGAAAGAAGAATTAACATATCAGCATCCACAAGGTCAACTACAAAACTTGAAAGAATATCATTATCCCCAAATTTTATTTCTTCAACAGCAACACTATCGTTTTCATTTATAATAGGCACAACTTTATATTTAAGAAGAGTAAGAAGGGTATCCCTGGCATATTTTTTTCTTTCAGGGTCAATAAAAACATCTCTTGTTAAAAGAATCTGTCCTACATTTAATCCCTCTTCCCTGAATAATCTTTCATATGTTCTCATAAGCCTGCTCTGTCCTACACTTGCTGCTGCCTGCAACATATTTAATTTTTTTTGCCTTTTTTCCCATCCAAGTATTTGCATTCCTGCTGCTATTGCTCCAGAAGTGACTATTATAACCTCTTTATTCTTTTTTTCTACAAGCCAACTTATCTGCTCAACAATATGTTCAATTATAGAAGTATCAAGACGATTATTTTCTGTAGTAAGAACATTGGTCCCTATTTTAATTACAATTCTTTTAATATTATTGAAAACCCTTATTTTTTTCATTCTATTCCTTCCCTGAATAATTTGCTTTCTTTTAAAGCAACTTTTAATTTTTCATACTCTTTTTCTTTTAAATATTTTTTAAAATTTTTCAATTCTTTTTCAAATTTTTCAATCCATTTTAAAATATTTTTTCTATTTGAAAAAAATATTTCAGTCCACATTTCTGGATTACTTTTCCCAATTCTTGTTGTATCAAGAAAACCAGAGCCAAAAAAATCTTTTGAAATTTTTTTATTTTTTTTACCCATGGAGAGTAGAGTATAAATTAAAAAATGTGGAAGATGACTTGTAAATCCAAGAATTCTATCATGCTGTTCAGGACTCATAGAAATAACTTTGCTTCCTAATTTTTCCCAGAACATTTCAATTTTTTTTTCTACAATTTTATTTTTATTTTTTGTAGGAGTAATTATAACTGTTTTGTTTTCAAAAAGTCCTTCTTTAATAAAATCAATTCCACTTTTTTCAGATCCTGATATAGGATGAGAACCAACAAAGTTAGCATTTTTACCTATAATTTTTTGAACTTTATCACAAACAATTTTTTTTACACTTGCTACATCTGTAAAAGTAATCTGAGGGTTAATATTTTTTATTATTTTGAAATATTCACTTAAAGCACTTATGGGTGTTGCCAGAATTAAAAAATCCACATTTTTTATTATATCCTCAGGATTTTTACAATATTCATCTATTACCCCATTTTTAACCGCTTTTTCCATTGTTTCAATTTTTCTGCTATATCCAATAACCATTTCTGCTATTTTTTTCTTTCTTACATCAAATCCAATAGAACCACCTATCAAACCAATACCAATTATTCCTATTTTTTTGAAATCTGGCATATCCTTTTATTTTTCTTCTTTTTTAACAAAATGTTTAAACAACTCAATTGGAATTGGGAAAACAAGTGTGGAATTTTTCTCTGCTGCTATTTCAGTTGCTGTTTGTAAATATCTTAACTGAATTGCCATAGGAACCTGAGAAAGAATTTCTGCTGCTTCTTTAAGTTTCTGTGCTGCCTGAAATTCTCCTTCTGCATTTATAATCTTTGCTCTTCTTTCTCTTTCCACCTCTGCCTGTCTTGCCATTGCTCTTTTCATAGTATCTGGCAATTCAACTTCTTTAATTTCAACTATACTTACTTTTATTCCCCAGGGGTCTGTCTGTTCATCAATAATCTGTTGAAGGCGATGGTTAATTTTCTCTCTTTCAGCAAGTATCTCATCAAGTTCAAGTTGCCCTGCCACCCCTCTTAATGTAGTTTGAGCAATTTGCATGGTTGAAAGTTGATAATTTTCAACCTCAACTACTGCTCTAACAGGGTCAAGGACTCTAAACCAGACAACCGCATTAATCTTTATAGGGACATTATCCTTTGTCATAACCTCTTGAGGAGTTACATCAAATGTTACGGTTCTCAAACTTACTTTTACCATTTTCTCAATCATTGGTATTAAAAAAATTAAACCAGGACCTCTTGCTCCAACCAATCTTCCAAGACGAAAAACAACCCCTCTTTCATATTCATTCACAATTTTAATAGCATTTGCCAGAAACATAAAAACAAAAATTCCTAAAATTATCCATCCCATTTGCCCTCCTTTTTATTTTGATTTTATCTTAAAACTCTTTAATAAGTCAAATTTAAAAATTGAAAAATTTCTGGTAAAAATTTATAATAGATTTCTTAACAAAGAAAGATTTTTGAAATGAGAAAAAATAATAAACTTAAAGATATTGATTTTAGTATTTTCCCAAAATATTTAAAAAATTATAAAAAACCAGTAATTCTTGCTCCAATCTTTATGATTCTTGAAGTTATAATGGATATTTTACAGCCAAAATTTTTATCACATATTGTTGATTATGGAATTATAAAGGGAAATTTAAGTTTAATAATAAATACAGGTCTTTTAATGCTTGGAGTTGCAATAATTGGTATGATTGGTGGGATTGGATGTACAATATTTTCAAGTATAGCAAGTCAGAGTTTTGGACATGATTTAAGAAAAGACCTTTTCAAAAAAATTCAGAATGTCGGGTTTAAGGAAATTTCTAAATTTTCACCTTCTTCTCTCATTACAAGATTAACAAATGATGTTTCCCAAGTACAGCAACTTGTTCTTATTTCCTTAAGAATGCTTGTAAGAGCACCATTTCTATGTATTGGTGGAATTGTAATGGCATTTTTTATAAATCCTAAACTTTCTTTGATAATTTTTGTTATAATTCCAATTTTATTATCAATTTTCTACATTTTTACAAGAAAAAGTTTTTCCTTATTTACAATTATGCAGAAAAAAATAGACAGGTTAAATCTTGTGATAAGAGAAAATCTTGCTGGAATAAGAGTAATTAAAATTTTTAATAGAACCCAATATGAAAAAGACCGTTTTGAAAATGCAAATGAAGAATTGATGATATCTTCACTAAATGCAATAAATCTTATTATTAAAATGGGACCTATTGTTATGATAATTGTAAATTTAAGTGTAATAACTATTTTATGGTTTGGTGGAAAGATGTGTTTGAATAATAAAATTACTGTTGGAGAAATAATGGCCTTTATAAATTACCTCATGATAATTCTGATGTCACTTATGATGATAAGTAATCTATTTATATTTATATCAAGAGCAGGTGCTTCAGTAGAAAGAATTAATGAAATACTTAAAATTCCCGAACCAATTCATAAAGAAAAATCTTATAAATCCTTTTCAATAAATGGAGAAATAGAATTCAAAAATGTTTTTTTCAGTTAT
>CAYNUP010000190.1:0-12661 GCA_964400565.1 uncultured bacterium
AGATGAGAGTATGACTTATTTATTAAAAAAGACCCTTCAAGATTATTTTGTAGAGATTATTAGTCCTTCTGAAGTTATAGAAAAAATAAATGAACGAAATCCATTTTTAATATTTATTGATACATATTTAAATAATCTTGATCCCTGCGAATTGGTGGATAGAATACTTCAGGAAAATAAAGAAATACTTATAGTCCCTTTAGTTTCTGAATATGATAAAGATACACGAGGACTTCTTAAGAAGAATATTTTTGATGTTATTGAAAAACAATTTCTTTTTGAAAAGATTCATTATGTTTTAAGGAACGCTGAGAAATGGACAGAGTTGATTTATGAAAAAAAATATAAAAAGGATTATAGAGAAGAAATTAAACAGATAAAAGAAGATTCTAAAAATTTCTTCTTTCAAACAATTTTTCAAATTGTTACTGAAAATTTTTCAGATATTGAAAGGACATGTTATGAGATACTTAAATTGTTAAGACGTCATTTTCATTTTAATTCACTTTCAATATTTTTAAAAAAAGAGGGGGTCTTTAAAATCTATTCTGCTATTGGAATAGACGAAAAAATTTTTAAAGAATTAAATATAGGTTTAGAAGACCCCTTGATTAAAACATTTTTAAAAGAGGGTAAAATATTAAACTTTAAAGAGGAAGTAATTGTTGACTTAGATTTAAAAAATTTTGTATCTCTTCTAAAATGTATTGTTGTTTTTCCATTAAGAACTTTCACTGGAAAACTTGTTGGATTTATTACAGTTGGAGAAAAGAGCATAAATGAAGAGATAAAAAGTGATGAAATTTTTCTTCTTTCTTCTCTTTCAGATTATCTCGCAATAGTTTTTGATAATTTTTTCCTTTATAAAAAAATAAAATATCAAAAAGAATATCAGGAATTTCTATTTGAAAATTTACCAGCAGGTTTAATAGGAGTTGATAAAGAAGGGAAGGTTAATATTTTAAATCACTATGGAGAAGAGATTTTGAAGGTTAAGTTTGACGAAGTAAAAGGAGAAAAAATAGAAAAAGTAAGTTCTCAAATTGCTGATTTAATCAGAAGGGCTCTTTTATATGGAAAAACTGTTTCAAGAAAAGAACTTGAATTTATTCCCACAAAAGCAATACTCGGGATAAGTACAAATATAGTTAAAGATGAAAGTGGAAGTGTTGTTGGTGTGGTGGCAATTTTTCAAGATTTAACAAAGATAAAAGAAATTGAAAGGAAAGAAAAAGAAACAGAAAAAAATAAATTTTGGAATTTTATTGCTTTTAGATTGTCTCATGAATTGAAAAATCCACTTGTTGCTATAAACACATTTGCTCAGATGATGGATAAAATGTATGAAGATAAAGAGTTTCGTGAGGAGTTTTCAAAAATTGTTGTAAGTGAAATAAAGAAAATAAATGAAATAATTGATTGTATAAGTAAGATAGGAGAAAAATTTGAATTGAAAAAAGATACTATAAATATTGATATTTTTATTGACGAATTTATAAAAGAAAAAAGGATAGAAAAGATATTTCAAAGGAATTTTTTGGGATTTATTGAAGGAGATATTTTGAAATTAAAAGAAGCCCTTGATTATATAATGGAATTTATAAAAGAAGATATAAAAAATACAGGGGATATTTCAATTGAAATTGATAGAGAAAATAATAAAGGCGTAATAGTTCTGAATGAAAATGGTCAAAATATAAAATTTGATAGAATTGAAGAAATTTTTATTCCTTTCAGTCCCGGCTTAAATATAAAACTTTCTTCAAACATTTTACTGGCGAAAAAAATTATAGAAGGACATGGCGGAAGTTTTGAAATAGAGATTACACCACTGTGTAAAAAGTTTATTATAAAAATTCCATTAAAAAATGGACAAAATACTTATTATTGATGATGAAGAAGGAGTAAGAGAATCTTTGAGAATTTCTCTGAAAAATAAATATAAAGTTTTTTTGTCTTCAAATGGAAGAGAAGGTTTATCAATTATAGAAAAGGAAAATCCAGACATTATTATTCTTGATATTATTCTTCCAGATATAGATGGAATTACTCTTTTGAAAGAAATAAAGGGTAAATTTAAATGGATACCGGTAATTATGCTTACAGCAGTTTCCCAGGTTAAAACAGCGGTAGAGGCCATGAAGATAGGAGCATCAGATTACATCTCAAAACCATTTGATATTGACGAACTCATTTTAACAATTGAAAAAACACTTAAAACAAAAAAATTAATTTCTCATATTGAGTTATTGCAAGAAGAAATAAAAACAGAATATCCTTTAGATTTTCCTGTTTGTGTAAGTGAAGAAATGAAGAATGTTATAAAACTGGCTGAAAGAGTATCTTCTTTAGATACACCTGTTTTAATAACTGGACCAACAGGCGTTGGAAAAGAATTGGTGGCAAGATATATTCATGAAAAAAGCCAGAGGAAAAATAATCCCTTTGTGCCAATCCACTGTGCAGCAATCCCTGAAACTCTTTTTGAAAGTGAAATATTTGGCTATGAAAAAGGTGCCTTTACAAATGCATTTAAAAGTAAAAAAGGGAAAATAGAAATTGCTGGTTCAGGAACTTTATTTTTTGATGAAATAGGAGAAATACCATTAAACATTCAGGTAAAATTATTAAGATTTTTAGAAGAAAAAAAATATAATCCTCTTGGAAGCAATGAGTTTATTGAAAGTGATGCAAGAATTATCTCTGCAACTTCAAAGAATCTTAAAGAAGAAATAAAAAAAGGGAATTTTAGAGAAGATTTGTATTATAGATTGAGTGTTGTTCCTATAGAAATCCCCCCTTTAAAAGATAGAAAAGAAGATATTATTCCTCTTGTAGAGTATTACATAAAGTTTTTTAAAAAAAAGATTCCCTGTAAAATAGAAGATTTTAGTGAGGAAGCAAAAAAAGCATTTTTGAACTATGACTGGCCTGGAAATGTGAGGGAATTAAAGAATGTGATTGAAAGAATTTTTGTGTTAAATAGTGAAAAGTCCATAATAGAACTATATGATTTACCAGTTGAATTGAAAAAAAGAGAAAAATTATCTATTCCTTTAAAAGAAAGTGTTGAGAATTTTGAAAAGGAAATAATAGAATTTGCTTTAAAGGAAACTAATTGGAATCAAACAAAGGCAGCAAAAATTTTAAAAACCACAAGGAGAATATTGAGATACAAAATTCAAAAATATGGTTTGGCAAAAAATCGGAGATAAAAGAATGGTGGTAAGTAAAAATTGAATTTTTTATTTTTGAGGGTGTTTAAATTTTTTAAAAATATGATTTATGTTAAAATATGTAAAAAATAAAGGAGGTGAAAAAAATGAAAGAGATTGAAATTGGAAAGGTTACTCATTATTATACGAAAATTGGAGTTGCAGCAATAAAAATTTTAAATGATGAATTAAAAATAGGAGATGAAATCCATATAAAAGGACATACAACCGATTTTAATCAAAAAATAGAGTCAATGCAGAAGGAACATAAGGAAATAGAAGTTGCTTTACCAGGTGATGAAATAGGAATAAAGGTTAATGAACATGCAAGGGAAGGAGATATAGTATATAAAGTTGTTGAAGAATAGAAAAGAAAGGAGAGAAATGGTGAGATTTTTAAATTTATTTTCAAGCGATTTGGGCATTGATTTAGGAACTGCAAATACATGTGTATATGTGAAAGGGAAAGGCGTTGTTCTTATGGAACCTTCTATTGTTGCTATAAATACTAATACAAAACAGATTGTTGCTGTGGGAGAAGAGGCGAAAAAGATGCTTGGAAAAACTCCTTCAAATATAATAGCCATGAAACCGATGAGGGATGGTGTAATTGCTGATTTTGAAGCATGTGAAGCAATGCTAAGATATTTTATTATGAAAGTTAAAACTGGAAAACATAAATTTTTAATTCCTCCGAGGATTGTAATTTCTGTACCTTCAGGAATTACAAGTGTGGAAAGAAGAGCGGTGAGAGAGACAGCATTGAAAGCAGGTGCAAGGATAGTAAGACTGGTGGAAGAACCTATGGCAGCAGCAATTGGCGTAGGACTTCCTGTTGAAGAACCCTCAGGAAGTTTTATCCTTGATATAGGAGGAGGAACAACCGAAATGGCTGTTATATCTCTTGGAGGAATAGTTTTGACTAAAAGTTTAAGAGTAGCAGGGAATGAAATGGATGAGGCAATTATTGAATATTTAAAGAAAAAATATAATCTTTTAATAGGTGAAAGAACAGCAGAGGAAATAAAAATCAAAATTGGTTCTGCTTATCCACTGAAAGAAGAATTATCAATGGAAGTCCATGGAAGAAGTTTAGTTGAAGGATTGCCTAAAGTAATAAAAATAACTTCTGAGGAAATAAGAGAGGCATTGAAAGACACATTAAATGCAATTGTAAATGCTGTTAAGGATATTCTTGAAGAAACACCTCCAGAACTTTCAAGTGATTTAATTGAGAGAGGTCTTTTTATTGCAGGAGGAGGGGCCCTTTTAAGAGGGATAGATGAACTTATTTCTCAGGAGACCAAACTACCTGTATATATAGCAGATGACCCTTTAACTGCTGTAGTTAGAGGAACAGGGAAAATGCTTGAGGAAGAAAGATATTTAAAACAAATTCCTCAGGAATAAAAAATGCTTTGGATTTTCAGAAGAGAGTTGATTTTTCTCTTTTTTCTCTTTTTTTCATTAATTATAGAAAAAACTTCTTTAAATAAAAAATCCTCCTTCAATCCTAAAATTAAAGACCAAAACTTTTTGAACTATGAAGAAATTATTAAAGAAAATGAAAGATTGAGAAAAATAGTTAATCTTAAAGAAAAAAAAATCCTTTCCAGTTTTAATGTTGCTGAAATTGTTGGAATTAAACCATATATTTATCCAGCAGAAATATTCATTAACAAAGGTAGAGAAGAAGGAATTACAGAAAACATGGTTGTTTTTACAAAAGACCTTTTTTTGGTAGGTAAAATAGAAAAGATTGGGAAATCATATTCTCAGGTTATGACAGTATTTAATAATAAAACTAAAATAAGTGTGGTTTTAAGTTCAACAAGAGAATTTGGGATTATTGAAGGAGGATATGCACCATTTATTTTGTTAAAATATATTCCATATGACAGTAAAGTGAAAATTGGAGATGAAGTTTATACTTCCGGTTTAAGTGAATATTATCCTTCAGGAATTAAAATAGGGAGAGTTGTTAAAATTGAAAGAGAGAAAGAATCGCTTTTTTTAAAAATATGGGTAAAACCCTATATCGCTTCTTATGGATTTGAGGAGGTAATAATTGGAAAATAGAAAATTTTTTCTTTTATTTGAACAGGTTTTATTTATTTCTATCCTTCAATTTGTTTTTTATAATTTTTTTCATTTTAAAATAGTTCCCTCTTTTTACTTGGTTTATCTTTTATTGTTGGTATTTGATGGAGAAATTGAAATGTCTCTTTTTTTGAGTTTTGTTCTTGGATTGATAAATGATATTTTTTCAAAGGATATTTTAGGAAGTTCTTCTGTTAAATTTCTTTTAGTTGTTTATTTTTCTTCATTTTTTGTGGTAAAATCAATCAAAGGGAAAGGCAGTTTAATTTTTATATTCAGTTTTTTATATTTTGTTTTACTTGGTTTTAGGAGTTCAGGAGAAAGTATCTGGAAAGGGTGGGTTTTATTTAAATATGCTTTTTTGTTTTCTTTGTATAATTTTTTAATAGGAGTTATAATTGAAACTTTTATGAAAGAAATAAGAAAAAAATGGGTAGAGAGGATTTTCTGAAAAAATTTTTGATATTTTTTATTTATATAATTCTTGCAAGAGTTTTTTATCTACAGGTTATAAGATATCCCTATTACCATCAATTATCAATGAGAAATTGTATAAGAACGATAGAGACAGGAATTCCGAGAGGAAAAATTTATGATAGGAATGGTAGAATTCTTGTTAAAGATGCTCCCTCTGCCAATCTTGTTTTTGTTCCATATGATATTAAAAATGTGGAAAATGTAATAGAGATTCTTTCTAACATATTAAACATTGATAAAGAATATTTAAGAAAAAAACTTACAAAAAAATATATTAATCCTTTTGATAGAGTGATTATTAAAAGAAATTTAAGTACTCTGGAAATTTCCTTAATAGAAGAGAATTCCTATAATCTTCCAGGCATATTTGTTCAGGAAGATATAAAAAGAGAATATCTCTTTGGAGGTAAAATAGCCCATTTACTTGGTTATTTAGGAGAAATTACACAGACACAACTTGATAGATTAAAAGAAAAAGGTTATAAAATGGGAGATGTTATCGGTCAGGATGGGATTGAAAAGTATTATGATGAGTATTTAAAAGGAATTCCAGGAGGTCTTCAGGTAGAAGTTGATGCTTTAGGACATCAAAGAAGAATTTTGGGGAAGAAAGAAGGGCAACCTGGAAATGATATTATTCTTACGATTGATGCTACAATTCAGGAAATCTCTTTTGAAGAACTTGGTGGAAGAAAAGGTTGTGTTGCAGTTATGGATCCAAGGAATGGAGAGATTCTTGCTCTTGTAAGTAATCCATTCTTTGACCCTGAAAATTTAATCCCTTATCTTGATGAAAGGAAACATCCTGAAAAACCATTTTTAAATAGGGTTATAAAAGGACAGTATCCGCCAGGTTCTATTTTTAAAATAATAACAGAAATTGCTGCTCTTGAAACAGGAAATATTAGAGAATATGATAGAATTGAATGCACAGGAGTTATAGAAGTTGGAAATAGAGAATTTCACTGCTGGAAAGAAGAGGGACATGGCTGGGTTGATATAAACCTTGCTTTACCTTTTTCTTGTAATATCTTTTTTGGAACAATAGGGATGAAAGTAGGTGTATCTAAAATGATAGAATACGCTAAAAAATTTGAACTTGGTAAACTAACTGGAATTGATTTGCCTGGAGAATTAAGTGGCTACATCCCATCTCCTTATGAAACAGACCCTTTAAATTTATCCATAGGTCAGGGACCTATTACTACAACTCCGATACAACTTTTATCTTTAATTTCAACCATTGCAAATGGAGGTAATATCTGGCAACCATTTATAGTAAAAAAGATAATTTCTTCAAAAGGAGAAACAATAAAGGAAAATACACCAACTTTAAGAAAAACTGTTTATATTGATTCAGAGGCACTTGATGTATTGAGGAAAGGATTGAAAAATGTGGTAGAATTTGGAACAGGTGTAAGGGCTAAAGTTGAAGGAATTGAAATTGCGGGAAAGACTGGAACAGCACAACGGGCAGCAACTGAACTTGGGCTACCAACTCATGGAGCATTTGTTTGTTATGCACCTTTTGATAACCCCAAAATATCTGTGGTTGTTTTTCTTGATTATGGTTCTTCTCCTCAAGCAGCAGAAATAGCAGGCAGAATTTTAAAAAGGATATTTATACCGGCAAAAATAGAAGAGAAAAATGAAACAGAAACTGAAATTTTTGAAGAATAAAATTAGAGAAGGAGATTTTATATTTTTAAGTTATATTTTAATTTTTATTGGATTATGTATTCTTTTTAGTGCTTCAAAAGGAATTATAACAAAAGAAGGATTTTTTATAAGACAGATTTTGTGGATTTTAATCGGAACGGTTTTTGTATATATATTTAAAAATAGTGATTATAGAAATTTAGAAAAAATATCATACTTACTTTATTTAATTATTCTCATTTTACTTTCAGTTGTTCTGGTTAAAGGAGAAGGTAGGTCTTCAAGATGGATAGGTCTTGGATGGTTTTATTTTCAGCCATCAGAATTTGCCAAACTTGTTATAATTTTAACTCTTTCCTCCTATCTTTCCAAAAGAGATATAAGAAGGTTTCCTGTTTTATTTATATCTCTAATTATTGTTGGTATTCCATTTTTACTTGTATTTAAACAACCAAATCTTGGAACTGCAATTATTTTTATTTTAATTTTCCTTGGGATTTCTTATATTTCTGGAATTACAAGAAAACAACTTATAGGGCTTTTTTTAATTGTTTTATTTTCTTCACCTTTAATATGGTCAATTATGAAAGATTATCAAAGAGAAAGAATTTTGACATTTATAAACCCGATGAGAGACCCTCTTGGAAAAGGATATAATTTACTTCAGTCAAAAATTACAATTGGTTCAGGAGGTTTTATTGGCAAGGGTTTTATGAAAGGAACTCAGACAAAACTTGCTTTTCTTCCCGAATATCATACAGATTTTATTTTTTGTGTTATTGCTGAAGAGTTTGGTTTTCTTGGAGTTTTGATTTTTGTTTTAATTTATTATTATTTTTTGAGTAAAATTCTGGAAATTATTTATATCACAAAAGATAATTTTGGAAAACTTGTTGCTACAGGGATTTTTGTTCTTTTTACAGGGCATTTCTTAATAAATCTTGGTATGACAATAGGTTTTTTCCCTATTGTAGGAATTCCACTCCCATTTATAAGTTATGGTGGTTCTTCTCTAATCGTTTCTATTTTATCAGTTATTATTCTTTCAAGTATTGTGAAATATTCCACATGATATTAAAAAATGGAAGAAAAAATTGAAAAATTATTGTCTTTGGTTAAAAATCCTGCGAGATATCTTGGAAGAGAAATTAATGTAGTAGTTAAAGAAGAAGTAGGAGTAAAAGTTGCTCTTGGATATCCTGATATTTATGAGGTTGGAATGTCTTCTTTAGGTATAAGAATTTTGTATGGAATTTTAAATGAGAGAAAAGATTGTAAGTGCGAAAGATTTTTCTTACCTTGGATTGATTTTGAAGAAATTATGAAAAAAGAGAATATTCCGCTATTTTCCCTTGAAACTAAAACTCCACTTTCTTCTTTTGATATTATTGGTATTAGTTTATCTTCTGAACTTAATTATACTAATTTTTTGAATGTTCTTTATTTATCCCGAATTCCTATTTTTTCAGAAGAGAGAAAAAATGGGCATCCCATTATAATGGTAGGAGGGAATTGTAGTTTTAACCCATTACCACTATCGCCATTTGTGGATGTTTTTGTTGTTGGAGAAGGAGAAGAGGTTATAAATGAAATAATTAATGTGGTAAAAGAAAATAAAGGAAATAGATATAAAATTTTGGAGAATTTAAATAAAATTGATTCTGTATATGTTCCTCTTTTTAAAAAAAGAGAAGCAAAAAAAGCGATGGTTAAAAATTTCAATGAAGCATATTTCCCTGTAAAATATTTAATTCCTTTGACAGAAATTATCCATGATAGAATTTCTATTGAAATAATGAGAGGATGTGGTCAGGGATGTAAATTCTGTCAGGCAGGAAGTTGCTGGAAACCAGTGAGAATCAGAGAGGCAGATAAAATTTTAAAAATAGCAAAAGATACTTATAAAAATACAGGATATGAAGAAATTTCCCTTTTATCTTTTTCTGCTGGAGACCATCCTCAAATTGAAGAAATTATTTTTAAACTTGTGGAAGAATTTAAAAATAAAAAAGTTTCAATTTCTTTCCCCTCATTAAGAATAGATACATTTTCTTTTCAACTTGCATTAAAAATAAAAGAGATTAAGAAAACAAACTTGACATTTGCACCTGAAACAAGTGAAAGTTTAAGAAGGAAGATAGGGAAAAATATAAGTGATGCGGATTTAATAAATTTAGTTTCACAGGCAAAAAAAAGTAATTACAGACATATAAAGTTATACTTCATGATTGGACTTCCGGAAGAGACAGAGAAAGAAATAAAAGATGTGATAAAACTTATTAAAGAAATTTCAAAAATTATATATGTTAATGCTTCTTTTAATACATTTATTCCAAAGCCACATACATTCTTTCAAAATGAAAGATTTATTTCAAAGGAGGAATATGAAGAAAAAAGGGGAATTATTACTGAAGAATTAAAAAGGGATAAGTATGTTAAATTCAATTTTCATCCATATGAAGCAAGTTGTGTAGAATGTTTTCTTGGCAGGGGAGATGAAAAAATAGCAAAGGTTATTTATAATGTTTGGAAGAAGGGTGCTAAATTTGAAAACTGGAAAGAGTTTTTTGATTTTTCAAGATGGATTGAAAGTTTTGAAGAAGAGAAAATTTCTATGAAGGAGTATCTGGGAACTTTAAATCCTCCTTATGTTTGGAATTTTATTAAAGTTTGAATTATCTTTAGCCAGTTTTTTCATTAAATTTATAATTTCCCATTTATTTTCAAAGTCCCAAAGAGGATATATAGAATTGTTTTGAAAAAGTGGATTTTCAAGGGGAAGATGAGGATAAAGTTTTTTAGCAATTTCATAATCTATTGTCTGGGGAATCGGAGAATATTCTGCTATTTTAATTTTACACGGATAATTTTTTAGAATCTTTATAGTGTTTAATACTTCTTCATAGTGTTGTTGTGGAAGTCCTGCAAGGATATATACTCCTATTTCTTCTTTTTGAAAGCCAGCATTTATTAAATTTTTAATTGCATTTTCAAAATCAGTAAAACTCACCTTATATCCGGATTCTTTTTCTCTTTTTTTATCAATTGTTTCCAAGGATAGCCGGATTGTTTTAAAATTCATTTCTTTAAGGTTTTCAGCAACATTCTTACTTATAAATTTTGGATGGATACCATTTGGAGTATGAAACCTCAAATTTTTATTGTTTTGGTGAATTTTTTTAAGAATTTTATAAAGATGATTTTCAAAATCATAAATTAAAGCATTGTCATAAAAAGCAATATCTTCAATTTTAAATTTTTCTGTATTTTTAACTATTTCTTCAACTACCTCTTCTATTTCTCTTTTTTTATATTCAGGTTCAAGTGTTTTAATTCCACAATACCAGCAGGAAAAAGGACATCCATAAGAAGTTTTTACTACAATATAATCAAGTTTTTTATAAACATCCCAGTATGGCTCAATTTTTTCTGGAAAAATCAAATTTACATTAAAAAAATGAGAAAATTCTTTAAAGAATTTATAAATATCTTTACCTTTAAAGATAAAATCAACTCCTAAATTTTTTCCATCTTCATAACAGAAAGTTGCATAAATTCCTCCAATGATTAAAGGTGTTCGGGGATAAATTTTTCTCACTGTTTCAATCACTTCTTTTATTCCAAGAACCCAGTAAGACATACCAGTTGTTATAAAAATAAAATCAATTTTTCCAATATTTTCAAGATATTTGAGAAAAATTTCTTTTGGCAACCCAAATCTTTTATACCTACGAGGAATATCTTTATAAATTTCTGGTTTTTCTACAATCCGGTAATAATAACTTCCACATCCATAAACATTCCTTTTTATTTTTACATTCTCATAAAATTTATGATTTCTATCCATAAAGTCAAAATAGAAAATTTCAAAATTATTTTTAATGAGGAAATCAATTATTTTTAAAAACCCGAGTGGTTTTGACCACAAATCATAAGCAGAGAAATCATAAACAGGAGGATTAATACAAAGGACTTTCATAATATTTTTACTTTTCTTTCTCCCTTTCTAATCTCTCCAATAATATAAGATTTAAATTTATGTTTTTTGGCAATTTCCATAATTTTTTCTACATTTTCTTTTTCTGAAATCAAAATTAATCCAAGTCCCATATTGAAAACATTAAACATTTCTTTATCAAAAATCCCTCCTGCTTTTTGTATAATTTTGAAAACTGGTGGTATCTCCCATGTTTTTCTATCTATTATGCATTCTGTTTCATAAGGTAAAACTCTTATTAAATTTCCCTCAATTCCTCCTCCTGTAATATGTGCTGATGCATTTATTAATTTTGAAGAAGAAAGTTCATAAAGAAAGGTAGAATAAATAAAGGTTGGATTTAAAAGTTCTTCTCCGAGAGTTCTACCAAGTTCATCATAATATTTGTAGTAATCCCTTTTTTTAAAAATTTTTCTTATAAGAGAAAATCCATTGCTGTGAACTCCATTTGAAGAAACTCCAATAACCACATTGTTTTTTTTAACATTTTTTCCGTCAATTATTCCATCTTTTTCAACAATACCAACACAGAAACCAGCAAGGTCAAATCCGTCTTTACCATAAATATCCTTCATTTGAGCAATTTCTCCACCTATTAAAGAACATTCCGCATTTTTACATCCTTCTATTATACCTTCAATTATTTCCTTTTCTCTTTTTTCTTTAATTTCTCCAACTGCAATATAATCAAGAAAAAATAAAACTTTTGCACCACAGACAGAGATATCATTACAATTCATGGCAACAAGGTCTATTCCGAGTCCTTTAAATAATCCAATTTCCTGACCAATTAAAATTTTTGTTCCAACTCCATCTGTTGAAGAAACAAAAACAGGATTTTTATAATTGGAAGGAATTTTGAAAAAACCACCAAAAAACCCTATATTTCCAATTACATTTTCAGAAAAAGTTTGTTTTGCTACTCTTTTTATAAAATTTACAAGTTTTTCTGCTTTTTTTTCATCAACACCTGCTTTTTTATAATTCAGTTCCATTTTTTTATTATACATTATTCCTGTAAATTTGAAAAAATTTTACCTTATTTTTATAAAAATTCGGAAAGTTGACATGAAAATTTAAAAGGGGTAAAATTAAAAGAATTTAAAAGGGGCCGTAGTTCAGCGGTCTAGAATGCCAGACTGTCGATCTGGAGGTCGCGGGTTCAAATCCCGTCGGCCCCGTTTTTATTATATAGGAATAATAAGCATTATGG
>CAYNUP010000191.1:0-7668 GCA_964400565.1 uncultured bacterium
GAAAAATATAATGCAGAAATTATTGCCTATACTTCAAACATAGGTCAGAAAATAGAATCTCCTGATGTTCTTGAAGAAAGAGCCAAAAAAGCAGGAGCAAAAAAATTTTATTATGAGGACTTAAGAGAAAAATTTGTTAATGAATATATAATACCAGCACTTAAAGCAGGTGCACTCTATCAGGATAAATATCCTCTTGCAACTTCTCTTTCAAGACCATTAATTGCAGAATCCCTTATTAAAATTGCAAAAAAAGAAAAAGCAGATGCAGTAAGTCATGGATGTACAGGAAAGGGTAATGACCAAGTTAGATTTGAACTTACTTTTAAATATCTTGCACCTACCCTTAAAGTTATTGCACCTCTAAGAGAATGGGAATTTAAGTCAAGGGAAGAAGAAATTGAATATGCAAAAGAAAAAGGAATACCAATCTCAACTACAAAGAAAAAACCATACAGTATTGACGAAAATCTATGGGGAATATCAATTGAATGTGGAGTTCTTGAAGACCCATATACTGAACCACCTGAAGATGCATATCAGATAACCACTTCTCCAGAAAAAGCACCTGAAAAGCCAGAATATATTGAAATTGAATTTGAAAAAGGAGTTCCTTTTGCAATTAATGGACAAAAAATGAAGTTAATTGAAATTATAGAAAATTTAAATAAAATTGGAGGAAAACATGGAGTTGGAAGAATTGACATGATTGAAGATAGATTAGTTGGGATAAAATCAAGGGAAATATATGAAGCACCTGCAGCAGTAATTCTACATACAGCACACAATGAAATTGAAAAACTTGTATTTTCGAGAGATTTATATGAATTCAAAAAATTGGTCTCTATAAGATATTCCCAAATTATTTATTTTGGGCAGTGGTTTTCAGAATTAAAAAAATGTCTTGATAAATTTATAGAAGAAAGCCAAAAGTATGTCTCTGGTAAGGTAAGAATAAAACTTTATAAAGGAAACTGTATAGTTGTTGGCAGAAAATCACCATATTCACTTTATAAAGAAGAACTTGCAACATATACAGAAAAAGATATATTTGACCATAAAGCATCAACTGGTTTTATTGAGATATTGGGTCTTACAAGTAAACTTGAAGGTGAAAGAAATAAATAATTAATGGAAGTATATACAGGAACAAGTGGATGGTTATATAGTTGGAATGAAGGGAAAAATTTTGACTGGTATGTTAAAAATTCAAATTTAAATTCAGTAGAATTAAATGCCTCTTTTTATAGATTCCCCTTTCAAAATCAAATTAAAGGATGGGCAAACAAATCAAAAAATATATTTTTTTCAGTTAAAGTCCACAGAAAAATAACACATCTATTAAAGTTGAGTGAAGAAAGTAAAAATGTATGGAATGATTTTAAAAATTTATTTCTACCACTTGAAGAAAAAATAAAATTTTATCTTTTTCAGATGCCTCCAAGTTTTTCAACAGAACTTTTTGATAGAATGGCTAATTTTTTTAGTGATATTAAAGAGAAAGATAAAATTGCAATAGAATTCAGACATAAAAGTTGGTTTACAAAAAATTGGGTTAAGGAGGTTGAAAAAATTGGTATTGTTTTTGTAAGTGTTGATAGCCCTGAAATTAAATCATTTATTGTAAAAACAAATGATATTATTTATTTGAGATTTCATGGAAGAACTGGTTGGTATTCTCATAATTATACTGATAAAGAGCTTGATGAAATAGTAGAAAAAATAAAGAATTCAAAACCAGAAAAAATTTTTGCATATTTTAATAATGACCACAATATGCTTTCAAATGCCCAGAAATTTTATAATAAACTTAAAGGTTTATAATTTTATGGAGAATCTACTTGGAAAAAGGTTTAAATGCAAGGAATGTGGAGAGATTCATAAAGTTAATGTTAAAGATATAAAGTATGGTAGTTTAGATGAAATTGATGAGTTTATTTTTAATATTTATGGAAAAGATAAAAAGATACTTGTTTTGTGCGATGAAATCACATACCAAGTCGCAGGCAAAAGTATATGCGAAAATTTAAAACATAGTTATGCCTTACCATTGATACTTAAACCAAGGAATGAAAAAAGAGTTACAGCAAAATATGAATATATTGAAGAAATTAAAAAAATTATTAAAGATATAGATTTGATTTTAACATGTGGAACAGGAACAATAACAGACCTTGGGAAATTTACTGGAAATAAATATAAAATACCTGTAATTTCTTTTCCAACAGCACCAAGTATGAATGGATTTACTTCACCAGTTTCTGCTTATATAAAAGATGGGGTTAAAATTACAGTCTCTGTTGCTCCATGTGAATATGTTTATATAGATGAAAATGTAATCACAAATGCACCTATTGAACTTATAAAATCTGGCTTTGCTGATTCTCTTGCTAAAAGTTTTGCAAATGCTGACTGGAAAATATCATCAATAATAACTGACGAGAAATTTTGTGCTCTGCCTTTAAAAATTGTAAGTAATGCAGAGAAAAAATATATAAATAAAGGAGAATTAATTAAAAAAAGGAATAAAAAAGTTATTAAGGATATTATGGATGGACTAAATTTGGGAGGTATTTCTATGATTATTGCTGGTTCTTCTTCTCCTGCATCAGGTGGAGAACATTTGATTTCCCATTTTCTTGATATGTATTGTTGTCAAAATAAAATTGAGCCATTTTCTTTTCATGGATTACAGGTAGGAATAGGTGTTTATATAAGTTCTTTAATTTATGATTCACTGAAAAATTTTAAAACTGATGAGATTGAAAAAGAATTAAAGAAAAGAAATATAGATTATAATGAAAAATTTGAAAAACTTTGTTTAATCTTTCCTTCCAGTAAAAATCTCCTCAAAAAAATATTTGACCAAAAACTAAAAGTCATTCAAAAGATTAAAGAAAAATTACCCTTAAGATGGGAAGAAATAAAAAAAGAAGCAATCCCAATCGTTTATTTACCCTTTGAAATTGAGACCTATCTGAAAAAAGCAGAATGTCCATTAAATTTAAAAGAAATTTGTAATAATAAAAAACTTATTAAAAATTCCATTTTGTTATCAAGATTTATAAGAGAAAGGATTACTATTCTTGATATTGCTGACGAAATTGGTATTCTTGAAGAAATTGTTTATAATTATGTGAAATGAAAGAAAAAGAAATAATTGATTTTTTAAAAAAGAATTTTAAAAGTAAAAAGGCATTTATTGGTATAGGGGATGATTGTGCTGTGATTGAATATTCAAAAAATTACTATCTAATCCTAACAACCGATGTTCTTGTTGAAAATGTCCATTTTGAAAAAGGGAAATTCACATGGACTCAGATAGGAAAAAAAGCAATGGCGGTTAATTTAAGTGATATAGCAGCAATGGGTGGGATTCCTGAATTTGCACTTGTATCTCTGGGATTACCTGAGAGTAATTTTAAAATCATAAAGGAGTTAGCAGAAGGAATAAAAGAGATGTGTAAAAAATATAAGTTTGAGATAATAGGAGGAAATCTAACAAAATCAAAAGAAATTTTTATAGATGTATTTATGGTAGGAATTGTTGAAAAAAAATATTTAAAAACAAGAAAAGGAACAAAATCTGGGGATTTAATTTATGTTACAGGGTCTCTTGGGGCATCACAGATAAAAAAACAGTTTAATTTAGAACCAAGAATTTTTGAGGTAAGAGAAATTGTCAAAAAATATAAAGTTAATTCAATGATTGATATATCTGATGGTCTTTCTTCTGATTTGATTAAATTATGTGAGGTAAATAAACTTGGATTTAAATTATATCTTGAAAATTTACCTGTTTCAGAGGAAGCAAAAAAAATAAGTAAAGATAAATTTGAAGAAATTTTACATGTTTTAAATGATGGAGAAGATTATGAAATTCTATTTACTGCTGGAAGAGAAGAAAAAATTCCTGAAAAAATTGGAAAAATAAAAATTACAAAAATTGGCGAGATGACAGGAAAAAGAGAGTTTATAGGTATTCTTGAAGATAAAATTATTGAAATAAAGGATAAAGGTTTTTCACATTTTTAAATGAAAATGAACCACTTTTTAATCCTTGTAAAATGGCTCTTTATTTACTTTCTTGTGATTTTCATATTTAGGAAACATCAACCGCAATATTTATATCTTGTTATATCTCTTTGTTTTTTAATTGGTTTTATTTTGAGAAAATTTGACCTTTATCCAGGAAAAAAAGAGCCACTAATTCTTGATTTTTCAACATTCTTAATTTCTTTAATCTTTTTCATTCTAACTAAAATTGGTTTAAAAATAGAGATAAAA
Source organism: uncultured bacterium (assembly GCA_964400565.1). Classification (GTDB taxonomy): domain Bacteria; phylum Ratteibacteria; class UBA8468; order B48-G9; family JAFGKM01; genus JAMWDI01. The sequence goes on from CAYNUP010000191.1 coordinate 4,288, forward strand.
TTTTCCTTTTTAATAACTCTACTTCCGCATCTTTTATATAACCTGTTTAAAATTTTTCTAACTCATTGACCATCAACCATTTGTGAACTTCGGAAGTTCACAATAGATGGTGAAAAATTGAAAAAGAAAAAATTTTCATTTAGAATTTTAAACGAAGCAAAAGGTAAGTTAAAATTGGAGGGATAATGCTCATTCTTCATACATCTGATATCCATGGAAAACTTAATTTTTTGAAGGCAAAGAAAATTTTGAAATTTAAAGAAAAGGGTGCAGTTCTTCTTGATTCAGGAGATGCTCTTTCTTCAGGTAATTTTGATATTAGATGGCATGAAAAAACACTTTTTCTGATGAGTAAGATTGGTTATACTGCTGGAGCAATTGGAAATAGAGAATTTCATCCTTTACCTATCTTTTTTAAATGGAAATTGAGAGATTCTTCTTTTTATCATCTTTCAGCAAATCTTGTATCCAGAAGTGAAATAGAAAAAGTACGTCCATATACAGATTTTGAATATGAAAAGTATAAGGTTGTTGTTATAGGATTGACACTTCAGATAGTTAAGGGATTCTGGAGAAAATTGTTACCTTTAAATTTTTTTGAACCTATTTCTTACGGAATTAAATTAGCAGAAGAATTGAAAGAAAAATACGATTTTATTATATTTTTAACCCATATTGGTTTAAATAGGGATGTAAAATTGGCTGAAAAACTTAAAATTCCATGTTTGATTTTAGGTGGGCACAGCCATATCAGGATGGAGGGTCCATTAAAAGTAAACAATTCTTATATTATACATTCCGGATGTCATGCTAAAAGTGTAAGTTTAATAGAAATTAAAAAAGAAGTAAAAATGTGGATAGAAAAACTTTAGTATTTATCTGTCTTCAACATTTAACAATTTCGTTTTATTTTTTAATATTAAAAGAACTAAATAAAGAATTAAAATTATCAAAAATTGTTTTATCCAGAATAAATTTATAATTTTTTTCTTTACAAAAATCTGGCTTAATGCATCAATAAATGTAAATCCTACAATAATGCCAAATAAAGTTTGAAATTCTCTATTCACAACATTTTTAAATGAGAAGGGCAATTCTGGTTTTTGCCAGTTTTTAAATTTTGGGATAATGGCTGGCGTTGTTTGATAATATTTTAAAAAAGTTTCACCAAATTTTTCTCTTAAAAATCTTTCTTCTGCAAAAATTATTGATGCATAATATGGAAAAAATAAAATCACAGAGATTAAAATGAACCACCAGGTTTTTGTAAGTAAAACCATTCCTATAAATATAAAAAAATTACCAAAATAAAGAGGATGTCTTATCAATGAATATAATCCTTTTGTATTGAGTTTTTCTGCAACCTGTGTGCTTTCTCTACCTGAAGTTCCTTTTGGAGCATATCCACCTACAATACAACGAATAACCAATCCTGCGAAAGAAATAGAAAGGCATAATATTTTAAAGGAAATGTCTTCATAATATTCTGTTTTTTCCTTTAAAGCAAGAAATAAAAATGGTAAAAGAATGAAAGGGAAAAAACTTCTCCATTTGAAGAATATCCTCCCAATTTTTTCCATATGAGACCTGAATTTCATTTAGTTTTCCTTTTGTTTATTTATATTTACTTATGTCAAATTCAAATATACAGGTTTCTGCTTCCAACTCTTCAAATGGCTTGAAAATAACAATAAGTTTGACCTTCGCGTTTTCCGGGATTTCTTTCTTTGAAAATTTAACTTCTCCCTCAGATATATGGGTATAATCTCTTGTAAATTGAGAGTATGGTGACATATAGGAAGATATTGGCTGGATTTTTTTCCCATTATATTCTAAATAAAACTTTGCTGTCCTTCCGAATGTAGCATAATTACCATAGAGACAAACCCTGAAACAGAGTTTATCAGAAATATCTTTTAAAGCTATATTTACAATTTTCATATCAATTTTTTGATTTTTTTCTGCTGAATTTTTTGCAAGTAATGCGACTCTTAAAAAAGGTGTTATTATAGTTGCTTTACCTTTCCCTTCTCTGTATCCATAATCAATAGTCCATTTTTCTGTAAATTCTGTAAATGTCAAAGATGCATTCTTTTCCCCATAATTTATCGCTTCCTTAATCTCTTCTGGACTTATAGGGATTCCTACTTCTTTATTTTTTGCACAACCTGTAATTAGGAAGATTAAAATTAAATAAAGAAATTTTCCTTTCATTTTAAAAATCCTTTATTTTAATTATAACCAATTTACTTTTTCTTTTCAATATCCCGAATTGATTCGTTAAAAATCTACTTGAAATTTTTTTATCTTCTTGAGAATAAAATAAAAAAGTGGAAAATCGAAAAAGAGGAAAAACCATGTTTAGAATTTTAAATGAGGTACCAGACCCAAAGAATCTACCAATAAATTGCCAAAAACTATTGATGCACAAAGGATTTAAGGATTTTTAGTACTAAAAGATTAATTAAACATTTTACAGGAGGCGACTTTGTTTTTCTAAAAATCTCTTCTATTATTAAATTTACCTCTTTCTTATTTTTTGGAATAAATACCTCTAAATGTCTTCTTTTCCATATATTACTTCCCCATGCTTTCTCTACCTGGATACTATGTCTTAACCCGAAAGAGAAAATCTATTGACAAGGAGGCGAATATGACGGTATAATAACAAAAAATCCAAAACCACATAGTTAAATCCACGCCTTCTCATATTATCACCTCCTTTTTACACTTTTTCTTATTATTAATTCTGTTGGTAAAATTATTTTTTCATTTTTGATAGAATCTTTTTCTTTCAATTTTTTCATTACAAGTTCTGCAAGTTTTTTACCCATATCTTCAACAGGAAGTGAAACTGTAGTTAAAGGAACTCTTGCAAATTTTGAAATTTTATAGTTGCCAAATCCTATAATTGAAATATCATCTGGAACTTTAACCCTATTTTCAATAAAACAATGAATTGCTCCTATTGCTATAAGGTCATTAGCACATAAAATTGCACTAACTTTATCTTTCATCTTTAAAATCTCTTTTGCTAATTTATATCCACTTTCCTCAGTATAATTCCCTTTTAAAATAATTTTTTCCTTAATTTTGTTTTCTTCAAGTCCTTCAATATAACCCTGTTTTCTTTCTTCATTTGATATGTTCTGTTTATCCTCTGCAGAAAAATAAGCAATTTTTTTATGTCCCATTTTTATAAAGTATTCAATTGCTTTTTTAGCTCCACCTTTATTATCAAAAGCAACATAACTTACAGGAACTTCTGGATGAGAACTTAAATATATAACAGGGATATTCAATTTATTAAGTAAATTTTCTGAAAGACCTTCATCTTTTTTTAATGCTGCAACTACTATAACTTTACAATTCTCTATATTG
>CAYNUP010000192.1:0-4886 GCA_964400565.1 uncultured bacterium
TAGCAAATACTATAAAAGGTAAAGGTGTTTCATTTATGGAAAACAAAATTTTATGGCATGGAATAGCACCAAAAGGCAAAGAAGCCAAAAAAGCATTGGAGGAACTAAAATGAAAAATGAAATTAAAAATAAAACAATGAGGGATTCTTTTTTTGATTGTCTTTATAAACTTGCAAAAAAAGACAGAAATCTTTATTTAATCTCTGCTGATATGGGAGCACCATCACTTGATAAGTTCAGAAAGAACTTAAAGGAACAATTTATAAATGTTGGAATTGCAGAACAAAATATGGTTTTAATTGCAACTGGCCTTTCTTTATGCGGAAAAAAAGCATATATTTATGCTATTATGCCTTTTGTTACCTCAAGATGTTATGAAATGTTAAAAGTAGATGTATCATTAATGAATATACCCGTCACAGTAATTGGAGTTGGTGCTGGATTTGGTTATGATGATTCAGGTCCCACTCATCATTGCACAGAAGATATAACTATTATGAGGGTTTTACCGAATTTTCACATTTTTTCTCCTTCTGATAGTTTTATGGCTTATAAACTCGCTGAAATTATATATAAATTAAAGTCACCTTCTTATGTCCGCCTTGACAGAAAAATCTTACCCCAAATATACAATGAAAAAACTGACTTTTCAGATGGGCTTTCTGTTTTAAAAAAGGGCAGGGACTTTTATATAATAGGAACAGGAAATATGACACATAGAGCAATTGAAGTATCCGAAGAACTTGAAAAATATAAAATTAATGCAGGAGTTATTGATTTATATAGAATAAAACCAATAAATGAAAAATTGCTTACCATGACCATTAGAAATATAAGGGGAGTAATAACTATTGAGGAACATTTACTTGCAGGTGGTATGGGAAGTGCAGTAATTGAAGTTCTTGTTGATAATGGAATAAATTTACCTGTAAAAAGATTTGGAGTTAAGGATAAATATTTGTATGCATATGGAGGAAGAGAAAATATACAAAAAATATGTGGACTTGATAAAGAATCTATTGTTAAAGGTATTTGTGAATGGACAAAAAAAATTTGATATCTATTGTTTTTTCTTTTAGAAATGAAGAAGAAAATATACCTGACTTGATAAGAAGAACAAAGGAAGTAATTGAAAAGACACCTTATAATTATGAAATAATTTTTGTAAATGATGCTTCAACTGATAATTCATTAAATATTTTAAAAGAATATGCAGAAAAAGATAAAAGAATAAAAATAATAAATCTATCAAGAAGATTTGGATATAATCAAGGACTTTTTGCTGGGCTTAATTATTCAAAAGGAGATGCAGTTATAACACTTGATGCTGACTTACAAGATCCACCTGAATTAATACCTCAACTTATAAAAAAATGGGAAGAAGGCGCAGATATAGTTCATACGATAAGAAAGAAAAGGATAGGAGAAAGTAAAATTAAAGTTTTTCTTACTAAACTTGCATATAAAATTATAAATTTTGTATCTGAAATCAAATTACTTGAAGATGCAGGAAATTTTAAATTAATATCAAGAAAAGCATTAAATGAAATTTTGAAATTAAAAGAAAAAGACCCTTATGTTAGAGGAATTGCTGGCTGGGTTGGATTTAAACAGGACTATATTTATTATGTAAGAGAGAAAAGAGCAAAAGGCAAAACTCATTTTCCATTTTTAAGAAGTATGGGACCTTTTATGGAATTTATAAGTGGTGTAACTTCATTTTCTATTTTACCTTTACTTTATATAGTTCTGCTTGGAATTATTTTATCTTTTATAGGTATTATCTTCCTAATTTTATCAATTTCTCATATTTTGCATTTCTGGATAGGACTTATGATTTTCCTTTCAGGGATAACAATTTTCTCTATTGGTGTTGTTGGTGTTTATACTGGAAGGATATGGAAAGAAGTTCTTGGAAGACCAAATTATATAGTTGAAAGCACAATAAATATAGAAGATGAACAATAAATTTTTAAAAATTTTTGTTCTTTCATTTGTTTTAACTTCTATTTTATGGGCACCTTACATTTTTTCTTATTTCTCTAATGTTGATGAACCAGGATATTTTGCTTCTGCTTTACATCTTGCTAAAGGAAAATTATTGTATAAAGAGGTTTTTGAGGCAAAAGGTCCCGGGATTATGTATATTTTCACCTTTTTTGTTAAATTTTTTCATAAAAATCCTACATTTTTCCTGCACATTTTCATGTTTTTAATTTTAATTTTAGATTCTTTTTTAATTTTTAAAATTTTAAATAAAAAACTACCTTCTAATTTTGCATTCTTTGGTCTTTTTTTTCCTGTTTCCCTTTCCTGTTTTTATCCAGTTGATATGATTACAGGACCTGAAATTTTTGTCAGTTTTATTCTTTTATTGACATTTTTTATATTTTTATATTTTTCTAATAATAAATTTGCGATTTTCTTTACCGGACTTTTTTCTGGTCTTATTCTTCTATTTAAACCCTTTGGGATTTTTTATATTATCTGTTTTTTAATTTTTGTCACTTTAAAAACAAGAAGATTACAAAACTTTTTTATTTTACTATCAGGAACTTTTATCCCTTGCTTTTCTTTTTTGTTATATATTTACTCTAAAAATCTTATCCATGACTTTCATTTGTGGACAATTAAATATCCTATTTTTGTTTCAAAAACAATTCCTTTATTGAAAAAAATTTATTTTTTCTTCCCTATGGTTGGTAGAATTTTTCTTCTAAATCCATTTTATATCATTTTTGGTCTTCCTTTAATCTTTAGAAAAATAAATTTCAAAGAAAATTTTGAATTTATAATCCTTTTTATAATTTCTCTCCTGTGGGGTGCTTCTCATGGGCTTGCTTTTCCTCATCATTATATGGTATCCATACCTTTTATTTTCATGATTTCAGTCGTTGGTTTTTATAAATTTAATGAAAATATTTTAAAAAACAACTTTGAGGTTAAAAAAATTTTAAATTTATTTATAATTTTTTCAGTTTTTCAATCTTTAATTTACTGGAATGGTTTTGATTTTTACAAAAAATGGATTTCTTTTTTAAAAGAAAAAAAGTGGACAAGAGAACATGAAGAGAAACAATTATCAGAAATACTTGATTTTTTGAAAGAAAATCTGAAAAATGGAGATAAAATTGTTATATGGGGTTTAAATCCTAAAATTTATTTCCTTGGTGGCTTTACTTCTGGAACAAGATTTATCTCTTCGGTTGAGCCGGTAAATGGGATTGTTTATTATGATGTTTCAAAAATACTTCAATTTAAGAAAGCAGAAGATATATTTATTGAAGAAATCAAAAAAGAAGATGTGAAATTTATAATAGATGCAACTGAAATAAGTTTAATAGGTATTCCTTTTTATACCTTTGATAAATACCCTGAAATAGAAAAAGTTATAAATGAGGAATACGAAAAATTAACACAAACTTATAATGGATGTAAAATCTATAGAAGAATATTATAGAAAGAAAAAAAGAGTTATTTTGGAAAAACTTTGTCATAAAGGAAAGAAAGTGAATTGTAGTATTTCAGAAGAAAATTTGAAAAAATTAAACTATCTGTTTTTCCTGTTTTTACCAAATAAATGATTTTGTTAATGTCTGAGTAGAAAGTATAAGAAAATGTGAAAAGACATAAAATAAAAATTGTCTCTATAAAGAAAAAAGTTAAAAAAGTAGAGAGAATTTTTCTATCTAATGTAAAAATATGATTAATTCCAAAACAAATAAAAATGCATGTTGATGGTAATAACCCAGTATGAGCAACACCGGAAAGTTCAGGAACAGGATTAACAATTGTTCCTAATAAATAACTTAAAAACAAAAAAAAGATTAAGAATTTTATAGAGTAGTCAATTTTTTTAGGATAAAAAAGAATATTTTTCAATAAATAAATCAAAAGAAAAATGGTAAGAGTAATTGTTAAACTTCCAGGAATAGTGCATATATAAACAGAATGAAGATTGTTAAAAAGTTTGTAAAGAAACTCAGAATTCTTATAAATTCTTATATAGGTTTTGTGAGGAAATGGAATTAATGTCTTTTTGAAATTAAAAAGGTCTTTTTCAAATCTATTTACTAAACTTAATTTTTTTTGATGTTGAAACGCAGTTGTTGCTAAAAATGTTTTATAAATCCCATAATTTTTTATTGACCATGAAAAATAAGTAAAAATGACGCCAAAAAAAATTAAATAGAAAATGCTTGTTTTTTTTATAAAATTTTTATTAAAAATTGTTCTAAAAGTGAGATGTAAAAATACCGGAACTATATAAGAACCAGCAGAAAAATGAACAATAAAACTTATTCCAAATAAAAAACTTGAAATAATTAGTGAAAGAGCATCATTACTTTTAATAAATTTTAAATAAAAATAAAGTCCTGTAATTATATAAAAAGAACAGAATGCTTTTGTCCAGGTATATGTTATTTGTCTTAAAATAGCAGGATTTAAAAGTGTTAAAATGGAAGCCAGAAGAAACAAATTTTTATTCTGGATATTCAAAAATTTTTTACAGAATAGGTAAATTGCTAAGATTAACATAGAATTTAATAAAGTAGAAACAATTTGATATTTATAAAATTCTCTACCTAAGATTGAAAGATAGAAAAAACAAACAATGTTGAAAAAAGGAGGTCTGGATGGAATAATGTATCCTTCAAGCACTATATCTTTTTGTAATCTATCAAGAAAAAATATACTTCTTAAATAATGTTCAAACCAATCCCAGTAAAATAATCCACCAAAATAAAGAGGAATAAGTGTCTGATAGAAAATTAGAATTAAAAAAATTATAAAAGAATTTCTTAAAAAATTAAGTTCTTCAATATCAAAATCCTTTTTATAGATGGAAAAAAACGAAAAAATTAAAAAAATGAGAAGAAAAAAAC
>CAYNUP010000193.1:0-2941 GCA_964400565.1 uncultured bacterium
TCTTCATACTTTTCTTTTTTCTGTTTTAATTATTCAAAGCCATTCTTTTATTGCTAAAATACCGATTTTCAATGATTCATAACCATCAATTCCAGTTACAATTGGTTTTTTATTATTTTTTTATACAATCAACAAAATGCTCCATCTGTTTTTCAAATCCAAGAGTTAAAGAATTTAAGGGAATAGGACCTATTTTTTCTTCTCCTGTCTCTTTTTTAACAACAAAATATCTATTTTTTTCATCCTGATAACCACCAAATACAAGAACACCTTCTGGTCCAATTGCTTGATGTAAATATTGTGAGGAAGTGTTTTTAGGCAAACCCCATGACCAACATAAAACAAGAATATCTCCACTTTCAAATTCAACACACACAACTCCAGTATCAGGTGAAGTAAATTTTTTGAATTTTGTTAATGAACTTTTTACTTTTTTAACTTTTCCAAATGTATAAATTCCAAAATCATATGAATGAACTGCTCCATCAACGAAAGGACCCATTCCTTTTTTTATATCATAATACCATTCAGAAGAAGGTCCATATCCACCCCAGATTTGATGCCATATAACCGGTCTACCAATTATTCTTTTTTCCATTAATTCTTTAAATTTAAGCCATTCTTCATCAAATCTTCTTACATATCCAATTTGAAAAATAACATTATTTCTATCACATTCTTGTATCATTTTTTCTGTCTCTCTTAAATTTATTGCTATTGGTTTTTCACAGAATATATGTTTTTTTGCTTTTGCTGCCTCAATTACAATTTTATAATGTAGATGAGTTGGAGTAGCACAAATTACTGCATCCATTTCTGATTTTTTTAACATCTCTTTAAAGTCCTTATAAATTTCTTCAACTCCAAAATCATTTTTAAAATTATTTAATGAATTCTCATCAATATCACATGCAGAAACAATTTTTACATCTTCCATCTTTTTCAAAATATTCGCATGATATCTTCCCATTCCACCAGTTCCTATTATCCCTATTTTCACCATTTTGTCCTCCTAGTTTTTAGATTGACTTATATTATATCTCTAAAAATGTTAAAATAAAAAAGAAAAAGAGGAGGCAAATATGGAAATCAAGATAAAGTTTGAAAAGGAAGAGATTGAATGTGAAATTTTTGAAACAGAACTTGGAAAGAAAATTTATGAAAAATTACCATTTAATTCAAAAGCAAGATTATGGGGAAAGGAAATATATTTTGAAATTCCAGTTGCATCAGATATAAAAAATCCTAAAAATGAAGTTGAAAAAGGAGATATTGGATACTGGCCTGATGGAAAATGTATGTGTCTTTTTTTTGGACCAACACCAATAAGTAAAGGAGAAAAAATTATTCCTGCAAGTAGCGTGGAAGTGATAGGGAAAATTAAATCAGATTTAAAAATTCTTGAAAATATAAAAAGTGGAGAAAAGATAATAGTGGAGAGAAAATGAAAGCAGCAGTTTTTTATGGGATTGAGGATATAAGAATTGAAGAAGTAGAGGGACCAGTATGTAAAGAAGATGAGATAAAAATAAAAGTTGAATATTGTGCAATATGTGGAACAGATGTAAGGATTTTTTATTCAGGGCATAAAAAAGTTATACCACCTGCAATAATAGGTCATGAAATTACTGGAGTAGTTGCTGAAATTGGTAGGAATGTTGAATATCCTGAAATAAAGGTTGGAGATAAAGTTGTAATTGTCACTTCAGTTGGATGTGGAAAATGTAAGATGTGTAAAAATGGTTTTTATAATTTATGTCCTGATACAAAAGCAATAGGTTATTTTTATAAAGGAGGATTTGCTGAATATTTAATTATTCCAGAAGATGCTGTGAAACAGAAGGCAGTTATAAAATTGCCAGAAAATTTATCTCTACTTGAAGGAAGTATTATTGAACCACTCTCCTGCTGTATAAATGGTCAGAACTATTTAAATATAAAAAAAGATGATTTTGTTTTGATTTTTGGAGGAGGTCCTATTGGATTTATGCATGCAGAACTTGTGAAAGCAAGTGGATGTAAAAATGTGGTTATAGTTGACCCTGCCTATGATAGATTGCTTAAATTTGGTAAAAATTTTGAAAATATAATTTTGTTAAATCCAAATGAGGTAGATATAAAAGAAGAAATTATGAAAATGACAGATGGTTTTGGAGCAGATGTTGTTATTACTGCGTGTCCTGCTAAAAAAGCACAAATTGATGCAATTGAAATTACTGGTTCAAAAGGTAGAATCAGTTTTTTTGGGGGATTACCGAAAGATGATTCAGTTATCCAGATTGATTCAAATATTATTCATTATAAAGAAATTTCAATATTTGGCTCTTTTGCTTCTAACAGGAATGACTATATAAAAGCAGGAGATTTAATTTCTTCGGGTAAAATATATGCAAGAAAATTTATAACAGATGTAATTCCTCTTGAAAAGATTGTGGAAGGAATAAAAAAAATAAGAAATGGAGATGCATTAAAAATTGTAGTGAAAATAAATGATTGAACATAAAAATTTTTTAAAAAAAACATTAAAACTTGCTGAAAAAGGTAAGGGACTTGTAAGCCCAAATCCTCTTGTGGGAGCAATAATAGCAAAAGGGGAGAGAATTATAAGCACAGGATATCATAAAGCATTTGGACTTCCTCATGCTGAAATTGAAGCATTAAATCAGGCAAAAGAGAAAGCAAAGGGGGCAACTTTATATGTAAATCTTGAACCGTGCTGCCACTGGGGAAAAACGCCTCCCTGCACAGAAACAATAATAAAATCAGGCATTAAAGAAGTTATTGCTTGTATAGTTGACCCAAATCCTTTTGTAAATGGTAAAGGTTTTAAAATACTTGAAGAAAATGGCATAAAAGTGAAATATGGATTTTTAGAAGAGGAGGCAGAGGAGTTTAATAGATTTTATATTACAAATATTAAAAGGAAAAGACCATATATAAT
>CAYNUP010000194.1:0-7297 GCA_964400565.1 uncultured bacterium
GAGGAATATGGTATTAGAATTGAAAAAAAAGGGGTTAATAAAGAATTTGGACATTCTGAAATGATTGGACTTGACCATATATATGATACAGTTGAAGAAATAGATAATAAAATGCTTATTCATATGCATGTTAACAGTCAGGGATATAATGATGGAATAATTCTTGGGGGACCTGGAAAATTTGATATTGACCATGGAGCAAGAATAAACGGAATGAATATAGTTATTGCAAAATTAATACAGGATGAAGGATATAATAGATGGAAAGGACATGATATGCAACCAAGACCATATGATAACGAAGAGGACGGAATAGAAAGAGTTATAAGAAGTATTTTATCATGGGAAGCGTGTGAAATTGTTGCTGAAAAAATGGATAAAGAGGAAATTTTAAAACATCTTACTGAAAGAAATACATATAAAGTGGAGGATTTGATTAAAGAACTGGTTGCAGAGGGTTTTAAAATTTTCAAATCTCTTTATGAATGAAATTGAAGAATTCCTAAAACTTATTAAAACTTCTAAATATGTAGTCGCATTTACAGGAGCAGGAATATCAACAGAAAGTGGCATACCTCAATTCAGGGGCAAAGAAGGATTATGGGAAAAATATAGTCCGGAAGTTTACGGAACATTTCCAGGTATAATTTTACAATTTTTAATTTCTCCTTCAAAAGTAGTTCAATTTATTTATGATTTTACATATCCAATTTTAAATGCAAAACCAAATATTTCCCATATAGCACTTTCTCAACTTGAAAAGAAAGGATATTTAAAATCAATCATAACTCAGAATATAGATAATCTTCATCAGGAAGCGGGAAGTAAAAATGTAATAGAACTGCATGGAAATATATATAAATGGAGATGTAAAAAATGCAAAAAAAAAGAATTAATAGAAAAAACAAAATTGATTGAATTTGTATATGAAATTGAAAAAATAAAAGGGAAGAGGAACTTAATAAAATATATTTCAAATTTCATAAAATGTGATTGTGGCGGAAGAAAAAGACCAGAAATTGTATTTTTTGGAGAATTGTTACCCGAAAATGAATTTCAAAAAGCAGAAATTGAAGCAAAGAAATCTGATTTATTTTTGATTATCGGAACTTCCGGACTTGTCAGACCTGCTTCAAATTTACCTTATATTGCAAAAGAAAATAGAGCAAAAATAATTGAAATAAACACAGAAAAAAGTTATTTTGAAAGCATCTCTGATTTAACATTCTATAAACCATCTGGAGAAATTTTAAAATATATACTTGAAAAAATATAAAGAGGACTTGTATGAGAAGAATTTATATAGGAAGAGATGCCTTTAAAATAGATAACATTTTTTACATTAAAGGTGAAACATATCATTATCTTAAAAATGTTTTGAGATTAAAAGAAAAAGATGTCTTTATAGGTTTTGATGGAAGTGGTAAGGAATATAAAATTGAAATTTCAAAAATTGAAAAAGAAAAAATTGCTGGGAAAATTTTGGAAGAAAAAGAAGTTTATTCTACAGAACTCCCTTTTAAACTTTGCCTTTTTCAGTGTATTCCTAAAGGAGAAAAATTTGATTTTATAATTAGAGAAACTGTACAACTTGGAGTTCAGAAAATAGTCCCTGTGATAAGTAGAAGGGTAATAGTAAAAATTCCAGAAGAGAAAATTCCACTTAAACTTGAAAGGTGGAAAAAAATTGCAGAAGAATCTGCTAAAATATCCTGCAGAACTTTTATTCCTGAAATTTCTGAACCCTGTAAATTTGAAGAAAGTGTAAAAGAAGAAAAAGATTTTGGAATTATATTCTGGGAAGGTGAAAGAAAAACTACAATTAAAGATATTGTTGAAAGTTTAAAAATGGAAAAGATAAAAAATAAAAAAATTAATGTTTTTATAGGACCGGAAGGTGGGTTTGACGAAGATGAAATTGAAATGGCAAAAAATAATGGATATTTAACCGTATCACTTGGTAAAAGAATATTAAAGGTTGAAACAGCAAGTGTTGTAAGTATTGCTATTTTAATTTATGAATTTGAAAATTTATAAAAATGCCACTATATTTAATTTTTTTAACATCTTTTCTTATAGGACTTTCTGGAGCTATAAGCCCAGGACCGCTCCTTGCAATTACAGTTGAAGAAACAATAAAAAGAAATTTTAAAGCAGGGCCAATTATAATAGTAGGACATGCTTTACTTGAACTTTTTATGGTTATTTTTCTTGTTTTAGGTTTTGGAAACTTTTTAAAAATGGAGAAAGTTCAAATATGGTTAAGTATTTCCGGAGGTATTTTTCTTATATACTTCGGTGTTTCAACCTTCTTCTCAACATCAAAATTCATAACAGAAAACTATAAAAATTTGGAATTAACAAAAAACCATTTTTTGATTTTTAAAGGATTTTTTGTAAGTTTAAGTAATCCTTACTGGACGGTCTGGTGGATAACTATAGGGATTGTTTATCTCTCTTTTGCACTTCCTTATGGTTTTTTAGGTATCTTTTTATTTTTTATTGGGCACATACTTTCTGATTTTTTATGGTATAGTTTTATCTCTTATTTCATCTACAAAAGCAAGAAAGTTATTAATAAAAAATATCTAAAGTATCTATCTATTTTCTTCGGAATTTTTCTTATAGGATTTGGAATATTTTTAATAGTTAAAAAATTTATTTAGAGAGCCCACATCTTGAGCACATTTTTATCCCTAAACTATCAATTATAAAAGTTGACATTTTTCCTTCACAATTTACGCATCTTTCTTTCCAAACAAAATCTATAGGTGGCTTACACTTAACTTCATTTCCACACCATATGCATTTAATTCTGTCTTCCAAAATTTTAAAAACTGCAACATCTCCTTTTGTACATTTACAATAAAGACCTTCTATCCTATCTTTATAAATTTCCACCATCCTTCACCCCCCATTTTTTCTTAATTATACGAGTTTAGAGACTATAATTTCTCCTATTATTACAAGGTCTTCAATTTCAAATATATCACTTGCTTTTTTATTAAAAAATATTTTCAAATCAGGTGGGAACTCTTCATCCTCAGGGATAATCTCAAAAATAAAAAAAACATCAGAGAAAATATTTAATTTCACTGAAAATTCCGAAATTTTCCCCCCTCCAACTTCAATCATCTTTTTAACAAATCCTTCAACATCTTTCCCGTATTTTTCAATTAATGGTAAATAAATTCTTGAATAAATAGAAGGGTAATAAAATGGACCTTCTGGAAGATTTTTAAAAGTAATCATTTCTTCTGAATAAATTTGAGAATCCTTACATATATAATGAAGAACTAAAATTTTTTCTCTATATTCTATTTCTGGATTAAAATTTGCACTTGTTAAATCAATTTCCAGTGGTCTATTAAGATAAGAAAGAAAAATTTTGTTTTCTTTGAATTTCACAGTTTTTTTCAATGTGCCTTTTAAAAAAACTTTTTTTACTTCTTCAAATGCATTATTAAATGCTTCTATATGTGACATTTTAAAGTTTTAAATAAGAATCAGAATAGATTGTCTTTCCCTGAAGAACATTTACTGTTTTTACATAATCTATTTCATCTTCTGAAAGAGAAGAGATGTCTACATCTTCATCCATTACTCTCCATATTAATTTTTTTATGTTTTCTTTTTCTCCTCTTACAATAGATATCAATTCTCTATCATAAGCATCAATAATAGCACTATCCATTCCATATTTCCATAACATTACAATGTATGTTCTGTTAATCAATCCTCTTAGTTCTTTTAAAGCACCATTTGAAACATTTGAAAGTCCACAGGTAGTATTACAATCAGGAAATAACTCATCAAACATTTTCATAAATTCAAGAGTTGCAACCACCTGTTCCTGTTGAAATCTTACAGGAAGAACTATAGGGTCAAAATATACATTAGAATGGGGTATCTCATATTCATCAATCTTGGCAAGGAAATTTGCTGCTATTGCTCCTCTTTCATTTTCATCTCTTGGCATTCCTTCTTTCCCTAAAAGTAATCCAATAAATTTACAATTATATTTTTTAACAAGGGGTAAAAGTTCCTCCATCCTTTCTTCAGTTGCCTGTATTGAGTTTATAATTGCTCTTTCTCCTTCTATTTCAAGACCAACTTTTAATGCTTCAATATTTGTAGTATCAAGTGAAAGAGGTAAATCACAAACTTCTCTAACCACCTTTATAATCCATTCCATTAAAAAAGGCCCGTCCTTTCTTGCAGGTCCAATATTTAAATCAAGATAATCCACACCATTATTTTTACTTTCAATCGCTATTTTTTGAATTACTTCTTTTTTTCTCTCTGACATTGCTTCTTTTATTTTCTTATTCATAACATTTATATTTTCCCCTATTAAAATCATATCCCCTCCATTTTTATTCAAAATTCAACATTTTTCAAAAATGCAGGAATATGTGCTGCTTCTCTTGGACCTAAAAGTATTTTCCATTCGGGCAATTCTTCTTCCAGTTCTCCATAAATTTGAGCAACAACACCAGGAATTATAAGAACCTTTTTGCTCAATCTTTCTTCAATTTTTGTTTTCTTTACCAGATTTGCTATTGTTTCAGCATTAAATTTATCGGCAGCCCAAGCAGTTAAAACAGATAAACCTTCTGTATCCTGAGCAAGAAGATATCCAGACATCTTTGAATTTTCTATTTCTCCTGAAACAATAAAATAAGTCAGAGAGAAATTTGTTGTAACAAAAACAGGTGATTTATCATCAGGTTTACCAATTTCATAAATGCCTTCCGGAGTAGTCATAGGTCTTTGTGGATCTGTAAATATATTAAGTCTTTCAATTAAAAGAGGAAATAAAACTTCCCCTCTTATTTTTGAAAGTAAAACTATACTTCCATATTTTGCAATAAAAATTGAAGCATATATTCCTTCTTTTAAATAATTATCAGTCATAAATGCAGGTATTGTTAAAACAGGATATCCCAGTTCTCTTTTTTTCTTCAATATAGCAGCCCTTCTAATAAGTATTAAATTTTTAAATATTTCTGAAATTTTCTTATTTTCAGGATATAAAATAATCTCACTCACCCCAGAACTTTCTAATTTCTGAACCTTTTGAGAGATTTCTTCAATATTTTCACCTTTCACAACAACTGGCAAATTAAATTCTTTAACAATTTTAACAATCTCATCTGAAATATCTGAAGGAAAAACAATTGGTTTTACTTCTTTAGATATTTCAATAGATTTTTTAATATTTTCTAAATTATCACTGATTAAGACTAAATTTTTCCCTGTTTGAAAGCATTTTTCAACAATTTCAACAAATTTCCCTTTTCCACTATCCATTATCCCTATAAACTCACTTTTTAAAACAACACCAACTCTTTCATATTTTAATTCTGTAATATTTTTAATTTCTGTTTCAATTTCCTCATCTTTCATATCTTCTCTTATCAAAACTCCAATTCCTGTTGGATTATAAAATGTCTTTTCATGTCTATATAAAACTGTTTCTCCTCCAAGATTTATTTTTTCATTTTTCCCAACTGTAATGGTTTTTATTGGAGGAGCACTCTCTGAAGCAAGTTGTTTTTTTGCTTCCTCACTAACATATGGACATTGTGCAAGTTCTGCTTTTCCAATTGCTATCTGCATAGCAAACGCAAGACATGTGGGATATCCACACTCCTTACAATTTGTTTTTGGTAAAAGTTTAAATATATCAAGAGGTTTTAAAGCCATTCTTTCCCTCCTTTTATTCTTTTATTATATCACAGAAAAACTTAGGAGAAAATTCAAATAAAAAATTTTTCCCATTCAAGAAGATATTTTTTAAAATCTTCACCATAGATATATTTTCCTGTTTTCCCATTTTTATAAATTACTCTATGACAAGGTATTGAAACTGGATAAGGATTTTCTTTAAGTAAAGTTGAAATATATCTTATCTTTTTTTTCATCCCAAGTTTTTTGCTGATTTCAGAATAACTTTTTGTTTCTCCAATCGGAATTTTCAATAAAATTTGCCACAATTTACTTTTTATGGTATTCTTATTTTGTTTTTTCATTTTTTAAAAATATTATAAAATTTCATGAAAAAAATGGAAAATATACTGGATAAAGTTAAGTTTGATGAAAATGGACTTGTTGTAAGTATAGTTCAGGATATTAAAGGAGAAATTTTAATGGTGGCTTATATGAATAGAGAAGCAATTGAAGAAACATTAAGAACTGGTAAAATGCATTATTATAGCAGAAGTAGAAAAAAATTATGGATGAAAGGAGAAAAATCAGGAAATTGCCAGTTTGTTAAAGAAATATATATTGATTGTGATGGAGATGCACTTCTTTTTAAAGTGGAACAGAAACTTGGTGCCTGCCATGAAGGATATTATACATGTTTTTTTAGAAAACTTGAAAATGGAGAGTTCAAAATAGTTAAAGAGAAGGTTTTTGAACCCAAAGAGGTATATAAATGAAAACACAATTTGCTATTAAATTTGGAATAATTATAGCAGTTATAGGAATTTGTTTTTATCTAATTTATCCTCCTGAAAAAAAATTGAAAAAGGGGCTTGACTTACAGGGAGGAGTTCATATTGTCCTTGAAATAGAAAAGGAAAAAAATATAGATGAAAAATCAGCATCAGATTTAACTGACAGGGCTCTGGAAATTATAAGAAATAGAATAGATGCTCTTGGAGTAACAGAACCTGTGATACAAAAAGAAGGAACAGATAGAATAATTGTTGACTTACCAGGAGTTCAGGACCCTGAAAAGGCAATTGAAATAATAGGTAAAACTGCATTACTTGAATTTAAACTTGTTATTGATGATGAAAATCTCTATAAACAGGCATTATCAGGTAATGTTCCTGATGGATATGAATTATTATATTTAAAAGAGAAGGATGAAAGAGGAATTTATAGAGAAACACAGCCATTACTTTTAAAGAAAGAATCTGAATTAACAGGTAAATATATAGTTGATGCTTATGTAGGATATGACAGAACTGGTTTTCCAGATGTAAATCTAATTCTTGATAAGGAAGGAGCAAAAATTTTTGAAGAAGTTACAGGAAAAAATGTGGGAAAAAGACTTGCAATCGTTCTTGATGGAGTTATAAAAAGTGCTCCCCAGATAAGAGAAAGAATTCCAGAAGGTAAAGCAGTTATAACAGGAAAATTTAGTATGGATGAAGCAAGAGAACTTGCGATTGTTTTAAGGTCAGGAGCATTACCTGCAAAATTAAACATAATTTATCAGGAAGTAGTAGGTCCAACTTTAGGAAAAGAATATATTCAAAAAGGATTTAAGGCATCTTTATAT
>CAYNUP010000195.1:0-17763 GCA_964400565.1 uncultured bacterium
GTTCATGATCCTCTTAAAGCAAGAGCATTTGTTTGTGAGGAAAATGGAAACAAAGTTGCAATATGTATTCTTGATACTTTGGACATTTCAAGAAAATTTGTAAAAGAAACGAGAGAAGAGATTGAAAAAAAGATAGGAATAAAAAAAGAAAATATTTTGATAGGGGCTACTCATACTCATTCAGGAGGTCCTCTTTTTGGTTTTCTTCCAGAAGAATATGAAGATGCTCCAGATTTAATAAAAACACTTCTTTCAAAATATAGTACAATCGCGGACCCTTTTTATTATGAAATTGCGAAAAAAAGAGTTATAGATTCGGTAATAATGGCAGATATGGTAAAAGAGGAAGTTATATGTCAGGTAGGATATGGTTTTGAAAATAAGGTTTCATTTAATAGAAGAGCAAAGATGAAAAATGGAAGGGTATATACTCATCCAGGGAAAATGCATCCAGATATATTGGAGCCAGCAGGTCCTGTTGATTATGATGTAGGCGTTTTATCTTTCTGGAGTATGGATGAGAAATTTAAAGGATGTCTTTTAAATTTCGCATGCCATTGTACAACAAGTCCAGGAGGAATTTCGTCTGACTGGATATATTATACTGAAAAGATAATAAGAAAGGCAATGGGTGATACTTCAAATGTGGTGGTTTTACAAGGAGCAAGTGGAGATGTAACTCAGGTTGACAATTTTTCATTAAGACCAAGAGAATTAGAATATGGAGAAAAAGGAGCAAATTATGTAGGAAGCCGTGTAGGACTTGAGAGTTTAAAGATAATACTAACAGAGGAGAAATATGAGTTTAATAAAGTTGATACTAAAAATGTTGTTTTTAAAGTTAAAAGAAGAGCGCAGTCAGAGGAAAAATTAAAAAAAGCAAAAGAAATAGTTGAAAAAGGATTAAAGGATGAAAAGATAAGAAACACAACAGAATGGACATTTGCAAAAGAAAGGTTAATAGCAGATTATTTATTTAAAAAAGAGCCATATATAGAGGTAGAAATTCAAGCAATTCAGATAGGACCTGTAATTATAATAACAAATCCAGCAGAATTTTTCTGTTCTCTTGGCAAAAGGATAAAAGAAAATTCCAATTTCCAATTTACATTTGTAGTTGAACTTGCAAATGGTTGTATCGGATATATTCCTGACAAAGATGCCTTTTCTTCATCAGGTGGTGGATATGAAACAGTTTTAACAAGTTATTCAAATGCAGATATAGAAACAGGAGAGAAAATAGTGGAAGAAAGTATAAAACTTATAGGAAAATTTGTACCTGAAAAAATACCTGTAAAGCAAGCAGAAATTTCAAAAACTTCATGGAGTTATGGAATTTTAGGTCCTGATGTTGATTAAATGAAAAAGTTAATAATTTTTTTTATTTTTTTTCTGAATGTCTCTTGTGAGGAATTATCAAAAAATTTAATTGACCATGGTGTTGCAGTTCCTTTCAGCACTCATAGAGGAGTTGTTGCAACAAAAGGAGAAAATAATCAAAATGTTGTTTGTTTATGGCTTTATGATATGAGAGGGTGTTATGGGCTTCTTTATATAAATATAGATACAGGTAAAAGTGAAACATTTGAAATTCCATTTAATTGGGCTGGTGATGCTCCATTTGCTTCAATTCTTTCTAATGAAAACAAATTTTATTCCCATTTTGGAAGCCATTTTGTTGAATTTGACCCTGTAAAAAAGAGTTTTACATTTTTTAAAAAAACATATCCTAAAATGGCAATGAGTATGACAGAAGATGATAACGGAACTATATGGTCTGCAACTTATCCTCAATCTGGTTTGGTTTCTTATAATTCTAAAACTGGAGAATTTTCTGATTATGGTTCATTGAAAAAGGAAAACTGGGCTCAATATCCCTGTTATATTGCAGTTGATGATAAAAACTGGGTTTATGTTGGAATTGGTTATACAAAAAGTAATATAATTGGGTTTAACCCTGAAACAAAACAAATAAAATATATACTTGAAGAAGATGAAAGGAAACAGGGAGGTGCTTATTTATTTCGTGCAACAAATGGAAAGGTTTATGGTCAGCCAGTTGCTGGAATAAAAGATAATTGGTATGAGTTTTATAATGGAGAAAAAATAAAAATCGGTGTCCTTCCTTCTGATATAAAACAAAAAAAATATATTTCAGGGAGTCAGGGACTTTTTCATAAAATTTTTCCTGATGGTAAAAGGATAAAATTTCTGGATTTAGCAGAAAGGATTTTAATAATAGAAAATCCAGAATTAAAGAAGGAATTTGAAATTAAATTTGATTATAAAACAGAGGGTGCACATATTATGGGTATTACTGTTTCTCCCGATGGAACAATATGTGGTGGAACTGCCTTCCCTTTTTATTTTTTCAAATATGACCCAAAAACAGACAATTGGATAAAATATCCATGTTATGGACAATGGAATACAATAGACACAGGAGGAAGAAAAGTTTTTGTTGGTGGTTATACAGGTGGTTTTTTGTTAGAATATGACCCGTTTTTACCCTGGACTGGCACTCAAAAAAATAATGAAAATTCAAATCCTAAATATTTTACAGAAAGTGCTCCTGATATTAATAGACCGCATGATTTATTGCCATATTCTGATGGAAAAATATTAATTCTTGCAGGAACTCCTGGTTATGGTTATACAGGTGGAGGATTACTTTTTTGGGATGTAGAAAATAAAACAAAAACATTGATAAAACATACAGATATTTTACCTTTTCATTCTACAATGAGTATTGTTCCTTTAAAAAATGGGAAAATTTTATGTGGAACAACAACTTCTCCTGGTACAGGAGGAGAGAAAAAAGTTAATCTTGCAGAACTTTATATTATGGATATAGATACAAAAAAAGTTATATGGCACAGTCCTGTTTTAGAAGGGGTTGAAAATTATACTGACCTTTTTTACGATGAAGAAACAAAGTTGGTTTATGGATTTGCTGACCGTAATTTATTTTTTGTTTTAGACCCTGAATCAAAAAAAATAATATATAAGTATGATACAACTCAGGAATTTGGTAGTTGTGTTTTTGCTCAAGGGCCAAAAGTTTTTATATCAACTCCTGAAAAAGAGGTATATATTTTATTCAGAAATTATATTGCAAAACTTGATAAAAAGAGTTTCAAAATTATTCCAATTTCAAAAGTTCCTAATATTTCAAATGGTGGAGGATATCTTGACGGAAAAATTTATTTTGTTGGTTCTTCACATTTATATAGTTTTACACTCCCAAAGTGAAAAGAGAAAGTTTGACATACTGAAATTTTTATTGTAAATTTATCAAAATTTTTATTGAAAATTAGGAGGTTTTTATGGAGAAGAAAATTAAAGTTGGAGTTATTGGATTAAGAATGGGCAGGGCACATATAATGGGGTATTTACAGAATCCTCATACAGAAGTTTATGGAATCTGTGATATTGATGAAAATATACTTGAAAAAGTTAAGAAAGAATTTAATGTTCCTTTTGCAACAAAGGACTATAAAGAACTTTTAAAAATTAAGGATATTGAGATTATTTCAGTTGCAACTCCTGATTATTATCATAGAGAACAGAGTGTAGAAGCATTAATTTCTGGTAAGCATGTTTTGTGTGAAAAGCCACTTGCATTAAATTTAGAAGATTGTATTGAAATTATAAAAGCGGTAAAATCGTCAGGTAAAAAATTTATGATTGGACAGGTATGTAGATTTGCTCCTGGCTTTGTTTTAACAAAAGAAATAATTGATTCTGGAGAAATTGGAGAGTTGTTTTTTGTTGAAAGTGAATATGCGCATGATTATAGAGTGGCTGAAGGAGTTGGGAAATGGAGAAAGGACCCGAGAAGAGAACCTTTTATAGGTGGAGGATGTCATGCAGTTGATTTAGTTAGATGGATAGCAGGAGACCCTATAGAAGCATTTGGATATGCAAATCATAAATGTCTTCCTGACTGGCCGGTGAATGACGCTACTATTGGAATATATAAATTTGAAAATGATATAATGGGTAAGGTTTTCTGTTCAATAGGATGTATAAGACCATATACTATGAGAAGTGTTTTTTATGGAACAAAGGGCACTATAATTTCTGATAATACATCAGACCATATTCTTTTATGTTCAACAAGATATTTTAAAGAAAAATCACAGTATAATTTTGTCAAAATACCTGTGAATATTGCTCACCATAATGTTGCTGCTGAAATAAATTACTTTGTAGAAAAAATAATGAACAATAAAGAAGTTGAAATGGATGCTATTGAAGGAACAAAGACAGTTGCAAGTTGTCTTGGTGTAGTGATTTCAGCAAGAGAAAACAGAAAGGTAGATATAAGAAAAGAACTTTTCAGTCAATTTTTAAATTTATAAAAAGGGGTTAAAATGGCTATAGTTAAACTTGAAAAAATTAAAAATTTTATGGATATATCTCCTGCAGCAGAACTTCTATTGGAAAAAAATGAGAAAGAGATATCATTTTCTGTAAATTTTAAAACAAAGGATGATGAAATTGTTTTCTGTGACGCATTTGTTGTTTACCATAATGTAGTTTTAGGTCCTGCAAAAGGTGGAATAAGAATGGCTGAAAATGTTAGTTTGGAAGAAACAAAAAGATTAGCCAAAATAATGACATATAAAAATGCTTTAACAGAACTTCCTTTTGGAGGGGGGAAATCAGGAATAAAAATTCCTTCTTATAAGATAGATGAATTTACAAGAATTTCAATTTTTAAAGAGTATGTTCATATGATAAGAGAAGAACTTGTTTCAGGACAATACATTCCTGCTCCTGACCTCGGAACAGATCCGTTTGATATGGCTGTAATTTATGGAGAATTACATAAACCAGAGTGTGTAACAGGAAAACCAGTTAAGATAGGTGGACTTCCAGGAAGACTTGAGGCAACCGGAAGGTCTGTGGCAACTTCTACAAAATTGTATGTTGAAGAAATTATGAAAGAAAAATTGAGCAATTTAAAAATAGCAATTCAGGGATTTGGAAATGTTGGAAGATGGACTTCTTATTTTCTCCAGAAATGGGGGGCTAAAATAGTGGCAATTTCTGATATTTATGGCGGGATTTATAATGAAAAAGGGTTTGACATTGAAAAACTTTTTGAATATGCTCCAACAAAAAATATTAC
Source organism: uncultured bacterium (assembly GCA_964400565.1). Lineage (GTDB taxonomy): Bacteria > Ratteibacteria > UBA8468 > B48-G9 > JAFGKM01 > JAMWDI01. The sequence goes on from CAYNUP010000195.1 coordinate 5,138, forward strand.
AATTTCTGATTATCCTGATGCTGAAAAGATTACAAATAAAGATTTACTTGAAATGAAATTAGATATTTTAATTCCCTGTGCAACTGAAAGTGTTATAAATGAAGATAATGCGAAAAATATAAAATGTAAAGTTATAATAGAAGGAGCAAATGACCCTGTTACAGAAGAAGCAGATAAAATCCTGGAGGAAAATGGTGTTGAGGTATTACCTGATTTTTTATGTAATTCAGGAGGAGTAATTGCTTCCTATATTGAATGGAGAAATGCAAAATCAGGGAATCAGACAGAAAAAGAAGATGTTTTTAATGAAATAGATAAAAAAATAACAAAGTGCTTTTACAAAATAAGAGAAATTAAAGAAAAATTCAAAATTTCTTATAGAGAATCAGCAACTTATATTGCAGTAAAATTTCTTATAGAAGCCATGCATGAAAGAAGATGGCTTTAATTATACTTTTTTTGCAATATTTGGATCTGTAACTCTTTGAACTTTAACAACTTTTTTTGGTTTTGATGTTTTTTTCAATTCTTCCATTAAATCATCGTATTCATTTCTATCCACAGGTATTTCAACTACTTTCCCTTTTTTTCCTGAGAGAATACATGCATTTATAAATTCCACACTTCTCAAACCTTCTTCTCCTTTAACAATCAATTCTTCACCATATAAAATTGCCCTTACAAAATTTTTCAATATTACAGCATGACCTGTTTGAACATTTGACGAAATTTCAATTTTTTCTTCTGTAAAGTTTAAAGATGCCCACATATCAGGTGCTTTTTTTGTAAATTCAGAAATTGGATATTCAAATGAATAAAATGTTAAAGTTGTTCCTCTTATTACAAGTTTTCCCTTGTCTCCTGTTATTTCAAGATGGAAAGGTCCAACAGGTTCACAGGTTGATGTATAATAATATCCCCATGCACCATTTTCATACTCTAAAAAAGCACTGACCTCATCTTCAACCTCAATATCATGTAATTTTGTTCTTGTTTTTGCTTCTATTTTTTTAGGAAGACCAGTAAGGAAAGTAAATAAATCTATTGTATGTGGTGCTTGATTTATTAATACTCCTCCTCCTTCACCAATCCATGTTGCTCTCCATGTTCCACTATCATAATATGCCTGGCTTCTGTACCATGGGTCTATACAGACACTTTTTTGTATTTCTCCAATTGCTCCACTTTTAACAATCTGGTATGCTTTTTTAAATAATGGTTCTGTTCTTCTTTGAAACATTACAGAAAAAACCTTTTTTGATTTTTTTGCTGCTTCAATCATTTTATCAGCATCAGAAACTTTAACCGCTATCGGTTTTTCGGTTAAAACATGGAGTCCATTTTCAAATGCAAAAATGCTTATTTCAGGATGAAACCAATGAGGAGTGGCTACAACTACTGCATCACATAGACCACTTTTTATAAGTTCTTTATAATCAGTAAAATATTTAACCCCAAATTCTTCTCCTTTTTCTTTTGCGACATTTTCATCCACATCAGATACACAGGTTAATTCTGCTTCTTCAAAAGATTTTATAATTTTAGAATGAGCATAACCCATTCCTCCTACTCCAATAACTCCAATTCTAACTTTTTCCATCTTTTCTCCTCCTTTTTGTGGATATTATACAAAATTTAAAATTAACAGTCAAAATTTTGACATCTTATTTTTTTTACTATACTATTTTAACATTAAAAAATGGAGGAGAAAAATGAGAAGTGATAATATTAAAAAGGGTTATTTAAAAGCACCTCACAGGAGTTTATTGAAAGCAGTAGGACTTACGAATGAGGAGATAGAAAGACCAATTATAGGAATAGCAAACTCTGGAAATGAAATAATACCTGGACATATCCATCTTGATAAAATAACAGAAGCAGTTAAAGCAGGTATAAGAATGGCAGGAGGCACTCCTGTAGAATTCAGAGTAATTGGTGTCTGTGATGGAATTGCAATGGGACATATTGGTATGAAATATAGTTTAGTTTCAAGAGATATAATTGCAGATAGTATTGAAATAATGTGTGAAGCACACCAATTTGATGGGATTGTTATGGTTGCAAGTTGTGATAAAATTGTTCCAGGTATGCTTATGGCTTTATTAAGAATAAATATCCCTGGACTTCTTGTCAGTGGAGGTCCTATGCTATGTGGGATTTTGCCTGATGGAAAAGAAATAGATTTAATAAGTGTTTTTGAAGGGATTGGTAAGTTTTTAAATAAAGAAATAACAGAAGAACAACTTAAATTAATTGAAGATAGAGCATGCCCTGGAGCAGGAAGTTGTGCTGGTATGTTTACAGCAAATTCTATGAATTGTTTATCAGAGGCACTCGGTCTTTCCTTACCGGGAAATGGAACAATTCCTGCTGTTGATTCAAGAAGGATAAGATTGGCAAAATATGCAGGAATGAAGGTTGTCAATCTTGTTAAAAATGATATAAAACCAAAAGACATAGTGAAATATGAAAGTTTTAAAAATGCAATTGCAGTAGATATGGCAATAGGAGCAAGTACAAATACTGTTTTACATTTACCTGCAATAGCAAATGAGGCAGGAATTAAAATTGACCTTGAAATTTTTGACCTTATAAGTAAAGAAACTCCAAATATATGTAAACTTTCTCCTGCATCAAATCAACACATTCAGGACCTTGATAGAGCAGGGGGAATTCCTGCTGTTATGAAAGAATTGAGTAAAAAAGGATTAATTGACGAAAATTGTTTAACTGTAAGTGGAGAAAAAATAGGAGATATTATAAAAAAAGCAGAGATTTTTGACAGAAATGTAATAAAGGATATAGAAAATCCATATATGAAAGAGGGAGGAATTGCGATTTTGAAAGGTTCTCTTGCTCCTGATGGATGTGTTGTTAAACAATCAGCAGTTAAGGAAAATATGATGCGATTTACAGGAAAAGCATATGTTTTTAATTGTGAAGAAGATGCTATGAATGCAGTTATTGAGGGTAAAATAAAAGAAGGAGTAATAGTTATAAGATATGAAGGTCCAAAAGGTGGTCCGGGAATGAGAGAGATGCTTTCAATAACTTCTGTGATAAGTGGGAAAGGACTTGATGAAAAAATTGCATTGATAACGGATGGGAGATTTTCAGGAGGAACACGCGGACCATGTATAGGGCATGTAAGTCCTGAAGCAGCAGAAGGAGGACCAATTGCCTATGTAAAAGAAGGAGATATAATTGAAATAGACATTCCTAATAGAAGAATTGAACTTAAAGTTGATAAAGAAGAAATGGAAAAGAGAAAAAAAGAAGTTAAAATTCTTGAAAAGGATTTGAAAGGGGTATTAAAAAAATATTCTAAACTTGTAAAATCAGCAAATACAGGAGGGATTTTAGAATGATACAACTTGAAAAAGAAATAGCAAAAAAAGGAATTATAAGTGAGGCAGTTAAAAAGATTTCTCAAGTTGAAGGGGTTGAACCTGAAGAAATTTCAATGGGTGTTGCTGAAGGAAAGATTGTTATCTTAAAACATAAAGATAAATATTTAGGAATTGGTAAAGGACTTAGAACAAAAATCAATACAAACATAGGAACTTCTCCTGATGTATGTAATATAGATTTAGAAATTGAAAAATTAAAAGCAGCAGAAAAATATGGCACAGATACAGTTATGGATTTAAGTATAGGTGGAAATATAGATGAGATAAGAAGAAGGATAATAAAAGAAAGTAATGTTCCTGTTGGAACAGTTCCGATATATCAGGCAGCAATAGAATCAATAAAGGAAAAGGGTGGAATAATAAAGATGGATGAGGATAAAATTTTTGATGTTATTGAAAAACATGGAAAGGATGGAGTTAGTTTTATAACTGTTCATTGTGGAGTAAATTTAAAATCAGTTGAAAGACTTAAGAAAAATCCAAGAAAATCACTTGTTGTTAGCAGGGGAGGGGCTTTTTTAATTTCCTGGATGGTAACAAATGAAAAGGAGAATCCATTATATAAGAATTTTGATAGATTGGTTGAAATTGCTAAAAAATATGACCTTGTTTTAAGTTTAGGAGATGGATTAAGACCTGGTGGAATTATTGATTCAACAGATAGTTCTCAAATAGAAGAATTGCTTACACTTGGAGAACTTACAAAATATGCATGGGAAGAGAATGTTCAGATTATCATTGAAGGTCCAGGCCATATTCCTATAAATGAAATAGAAGCGAATGTTTTACTTGAAAAAAAAATATGTAATGGTGCTCCTTTCTATGTTCTTGGCCCGATTGTTTGTGATATTGCTCCTGGATATGACCACATAACCAGTGCTATTGGAGGAGCCATTGCTGCCTGGAAAGGCGCTGATTTTTTATGTTATGTTACTCCAAGCGAACATTTATCATTGCCAGGGGTTGAAGAAGTGATTGAAGGAGTTATAGCAGCAAAAATAGCAGCACATGCTGGAGATATAGGGAAGGGAATTAAAAAAGAGATAGAGAAAGATTATTTAATGGACATTTTAAGAGCAAAAAGGGACTGGAAAAAAGAAAAAGAACTTGCAATAGATAAAGAAAAATTTGAAAAATTGAGAAATAAATTTCCTTTAAAAGAAAAGGATGTATGCACAATGTGTGGTGAATATTGTGCAATAAAAATGGTTGAAAAATATCTTGGTACAAAAATTGCCTATTGACAGTTTTTTTGATATGATATACAAATAAAATAAAAAAGGGGGTTGAAATGAGAAAAGTTATAATTAGTATAATTTTGGTTGTAGGGATTTTATTTTTGGTGGGTAGGGCTTTTTGTAATGAAGAGAAACCTCAATTGCCAGAAGAGTTTTCATGGTATGGTCAGTCCGGTGCTTTAAAACCACCTGTATATGATGAACAGAAGAAAGGATACTGGTGGATGCCGACAAAACCACCTGAAGGAAAGGAAAAAGAACTTTGGGGAAATAGAGGATATATATTTGTTGGAGTAAAAAAACCGAAAGTTGTTGAGGAAAAGAAGGTAGAGGAAAAAGTAAAAGTAGAGGAAAAAGTAGTGGAAAAGGTAGTAGAAAAACCAGTAGAGAAAATTGTAGAAAAGATAGTAGAAAAACCAGTAATTAAAGTGGTAGAAAAGCCAGTTCCCAAAATTGTGGAAAAGGTAGTAGAAAAGCCAGTAGAGAAAATTGTAGAAAAGATAAAATTTGTTGTTTTGAACTTACAGGATATTTATTTCCCTTATGATTCTGCTAAACTCACTCCTTTAAATATTCAGAGATTGAAAGAAAATGCAAAAATTCTTAAAGAAAACCCAAATGTTAAAGTTTTACTTGTTGGCTCAGCATCTCCGGAAGGTTCAACTGAATATAACTTAAAACTTTCAGAAAAGAGAGTTAATGCTGTAAAAAATTATCTTGTTGAAAAAGAATGTATTCCAGAAAGTCAGTTGAAAACAAAAGCAATAGGTGAAATAGAAATTCCAAAATCTGACTGGCCCTATGTAAGAAAAGTGAGTTTTGTGATTGTAAATGAGTAATAAAGGGAGGGTATATATGAAAAAATGGGTAAGTGTTTTATTAGTTGGTAGTTTATTATTAGGAAGTTGTTCAACTTTGGAAGAACTTTCTCCTAAAACAAAAGAAGGTGCAGTAATTGGAGCAATAGCAGGAGGAATACTTGGAGCATTACTTGATTCCAATAAACCCTGGAGGGGAGCAATTATTGGTGCTACTGTTGGTGCTGTTACTGGTGGATGGATAGGACACAAAATGGAAACAAAAGGAGAGGAAAAAATTGTAGATTCAAAAGCAGATGTGGTTGAGCAAGCAGCAAAAGAAGCGGCGAAATTAAATGCTGTTGTAAAATATTCCCGTGTTACTGAAAATGGTATTAAAGAAGAAATAATTGCAACTCCTGGAGAACTTAAAAATAATGTGCGGACAGTAACTGTTGAATATTACAGGGATGGGAAATTGATTTCAAAAGAGGTCAGACAAGTTTCTATATAAAGTTTAAAATTAACTGACTGAAATATTTAACAGCAAAAGGTAAAATTTTTTCATCAAGATTATATTTACTACTATGATGGACACCTGATTTTTTTCCTATCCCAATGAACATATAAGTAGATGGTAATATTTGAGAATAAAAAGCAAAATCCTCGCCTCCCATTACAGGATGATATTTATAAAAATATTTTGAAGGTAAAATTTTTCTACTCAATTTTTCAATTTTGTCTGTCAATTTAGGGTCATTTTTTACTGCAGGAGAATAACAATCATATGAAAAAGAAATTTTACATCTATAAGAAGATGCTATCTTTTGGCTAATATTTTTTATTTCGTTTTTCACTTTACTTCTCGTCTTTTTTGATAAACTTCTTACAGTTCCTTCTATTTCAACTTCCCCAGGAATTACATTAAATGCCTCACCACATCTTATTTTACATACTGAAACTACTGCCGGTTCTTCTAAAATATTAATTTTTCTGCTTATAATAGTTTGTAAATTATTGATTATTGATGTGGTACAAATAACAGGGTCATTTGTAAGATGTGGAGAACTTGCATGTCCTCCCTTCCCTCTAATAATTATTTTAAATCTATCAGTATTTGCCATTACAATCCCTTTTTCAATATATATTCTGTATAAAGGAATGGGAGAGTAAAAATGAAACCCTATTAAATAATTCACATCATCAAGAACCCCCTCTTTTATTAAAGAGCAGGCACCTCCTGGAGGTTTTTCCTCACAGGGTTGAAAAATCAGTTTAACATTACATTTTAAATAATCAATAAATTTAACCAGTATTTTCCCCACTCCCAGAACGGTTGCCATATGACCATCATGTCCACATGCATGCATTATACCTTTATTTTTTGATGAAAATGCAAGACCTGTTTCTTCTTCTATTGGCAGGGCATCCATATCAGCCCTTATTCCTATGGTAAGTTTTGAATTTTTGTTTATATATCCTATTACACCTGTTTTTCCCTTTACTTCATAATGTATTTCCATATCTTTAAGGATTTCCTGAATTTTCTGAGAAGTTTTATATTCCTCAAATCCAAGTTCAGGATACATATGAAAATACCTCCTCCATTCAACAATTTCATTTTTAATTTTTTCTACTTCCTTTTCTATCTCTCTATCAAACATTTTTACTCCTTTTTTATAAAAATGACATCAATTTTTTCACTTGTAAATCTTTTTCTTGTTTTTTCAATCATTTTATCTGTAATTTCAATTTCCTCCGTATAATCAATTGTAAAAGCAAGTGAAAGAACAATTTGGGAAGCATTAAATTCTGTTAGATAGACCTGACATTTTTCAGGTGTTATAAGAAAATCTTTCTCACATATATCCATGAGAATTTTTTTAACTCTTTCTGTATCATCTATTGCCTGAATTCCTATTTTAAATTTAATATTTATTTTTGTATCAGGAAAACCAAAGTTAACAATTCTTGTTTTTGCAATTTCTGAATTTGAAACAATAACCAGATTATTTTCTGGAGATAGGATTTTCGTTCTTCTCATCCCAATTTCTACAACTTCACCAATTTCTCCTGTAGCAAGTTTAATTCTGTCTCCAATTTTAAATGGTTTATCAATTATTATAAAAAAACCTGAAATCATATTTGAAAGTGTATCCTGTGCTGCAAAAGCAATGGCAAATGAGGCAATTCCTGCTGCTCCAAGAATACTTGTTATTGGTTGATTGAATTTATTAAGGATTATTGTTATGGCAATGAAAAATATTACTATTCTTGATACTTTCTGAAATAAATGCATAAATTCTTCATCCATTTTCGTTTTTGTTCTTTTTGCTATTTCCTCAAGATACCATTCAACAAAAGCATCAACAATTCCACTCACAACAAATGCAATGGAAAAAACTATAAATGAGTAAATAATTTTGGGTAAATTTAACAGAAATTTTTCAAAAACAGGATTTTTTACCTTTATTAGAAGAAAAGTTCTTTCCCACCAGATACTCAAACCAGAAAAAAATACGAAAGCAATAACTCCATTTCTGGTCTTTTTTAAAATTTTGTTATCAAGAATTCTGTTAGATGTAATTTTTAAAAATATCTTATTCCAGATATATTTCAATATCAAACAGACAACAAAAATTATTAAAAGATAAATTAAAGTAAAAAGATGAATTTTTAATGTTTCGTTTATCATTTTATTAAAAACCTATTTTTTCCAGTTTCATATAATCTTTCAGAACTTCTGGAATAACTATTTCTCCATTTTCTGTCTGGTAATTTTCAATAATTCCTATTATTGTTCTTGGTAATGCAATACCCGAACCATTTAAAGTATGAACATAATCTGTTTTTCCATCCTTTTTTCTATATTTTATATTTGCTCTCCTTGCCTGAAAATTTTCAAAATTTGAACAGGAAGAAACTTCAAGCCATTTTTTAACACCTGGACACCATACCTCTATATCATAACATTTACTTGCAGCAAAACTTAATTCTCCTGTGCATAAAAGAACTACTCTATATGGAAGATTTAATGCCTGCAAAACTTTTTCTGCTTCGTTTAAAAGAGTTTCAAGTTCTTCATAAGAATTTTCAGGTTTTACAAATTTAACAAGTTCAACTTTATCAAACTGGTGAACTCTTATCAATCCTTTAGTTTCTTTTCCATATGCACCTGCTTCTCTTCTGAAGCATGGAGTATATGCAACATAATAAATTGGTAATTCTTCTTCTCTTAAAATTTCATTTTTATGTAAATTTGTCACAGGAACTTCTGCAGTTGGAATTAAGAAAAAATCATCTCTTTCAAGGTAATACATATCATCTTCCAGTTTTGGTAACTGTCCTGTATTAAATAAACTATCTCTGTTTACAAGGGAAGGGACCCATACTTCTTTAAATCCATTTTTTATATGTAAATCAAGCTTGAAATTTATTAATGCTCTAACAAGTAATGCACCTTTTTCTTTAAAAACAGGGAAGAAACTTCCTGTTATTTTTGCACCTCTTGGAAAATCTAAAATTCCAAGTTTTTCTCCTATTTCCCAGTGTGGTAAAACTTCTTTTTCTTTTTTTTCTCCCCATTCTTTTACCACTTTATTATCTTTTTCATCCTTCCCTGGAGGGACTGAGGAATGGGGAATATTTGGAATATATGAAATTATTTTTTCAAGTTCTTTTTCAATTTCATTTAATTTGTTTTCTGTTTCTCTTATTTCATCAGAATATTTTCTTGCCTGATTTATAAGAGGAGCAACTGCATCCTTATTTTCTTTTTCTCTTGATATCTTTTCTGTTAAATCTTTCTGCCATCTTTTTCTTTCTTCAAGAAAGATTATCAATCTTCTTCTTTCATTATCCAGTTTTTCAAATTTTTCCCAGTCAACTTTTTGATTTTTTAACTCAGCAGATTTTTTTAGAAGTTCAAGATTTTCTCTAACAAACTTAAATGGATACATCTTATTCTCCTATTTTTATAATGAATTCACCTTCTTTAATTAAACCGTAATTCTCTCTTAAAATTTTTTCAATATAAAAGGGGTCATTTTTAACTTTTTCAATTCTTTCTGCAAGAATCTTATTCTCTTCTTTTAAACTTTTTATTTCATTTTGATAGAATTTAAAAGTTCTGTAAGTGGAAATAAGTGTTCTGATTCTTATTCCAGTGCATATGAGAAAAATAAAAGTAATAATCAAAAACCAGTTATTTCTTATCTTTTTCATATATTTTCTTTTATTATTTCTCCATAATATTTTGCCCTATCTCCGAGATTTTCTTCTATCCTTAAAAGTTGATTATATTTGCACAATCTTTCAGAACGACTTAATGAACCACTTTTTATCTGTCCTGCATTAGTTCCAACTGTAAGGTCTGCTATAAATGTATCTTCTGTTTCACCACTTCTATGAGAAATGACTGTTTTATAACCATTCCTCTTTGCCATTTCTATTGTTTCAAGAGTTTCTGTTAATGTGCCTATCTGATTTAATTTTATAAGGATTGCGTTTGCTATTTTTTGTTTTATCCCTTTTTTAAATATCTTAGGATTTGTAACAAATATATCATCTCCAACAAGTTGAGTTTTTTTTCCAAGTTTTTCTGTTAATTTTTTCCATCCATCCCAGTCATTTTCAGCAAGTCCATCTTCTATAGAATAAATAGGGTATTTTCCGACTATTTTTTCATAAAATTCAATCAATTCGTCTGAACTTATTTTTTTACCTTCAAAATTGTAAAGTCCATCTTCATAAAGAGAAGAAGCAGCAGTATCAATAGCAATCCATATATGTTCTCCGGGGATATATCCTGTCTTTTCAATTGCTTCAATTATAATCTGTATTCCTTCTTCATTTTTATTAAGATTTGGGGCAAAGCCACCCTCATCTCCAACAGATGTTGAATATCCCTTCTCTTTTAAAATTTTTTTCAAATTCTGGAAAACTTCTGCAACCATCTTATATCCTTCTGAAAATGTCTTTGCACCAATTGGAACTATCATAAATTCCTGTATATCAAGATTATTGTCTGCATGGAGCCCTCCATTTATAACATTGCACATAGGAATAGGCATTATATTTGCACAAAGACCTCCTATATAAAAATAAAGAGGAACATCAAGAACATTACTGGCAGCACGAGCAACAGCAAGACTTACTCCCAGTATTGCATTTGCACCAAGATGGGATTTGTTTTCTGTTCCATCAAGTTCAATCATTTTATAATCAATCAATCTCTGGTCAAAAACACTTTCTCCCTCTATTTCGGGACCTATAATTTCATTTACATTTTTTATTGCTTTTTTAACACCTTTGCCAAGAAAATCTCTGTCTCCGTCTCTCAATTCAAGTGCTTCTCTTTCTCCTGTAGAGGCGCCTGAAGGAACTGCTGCTCTTCCTGTTATTCCTCCTTCCACCATCACTTCTACCTCAACTGTTGGATTTCCTCTTGAATCAAGAATCTGTCTTGCATATACATTTACTATTTCCATTTTTCCTCCTCCCTTTTTCAATTATATTTTCAAATGATTTTATTTTCAATTAAAAATTTTTTGAGTTCATTCATATTCATAAAAAAAGGGGGTGAATTTGTAAATTTTTCAAAATCTTGCCTTTCAGATGAACCTGTTAGAACAATATAAGTGTCAACACCTGCTTTTTTTCCTGTCTCATAATCAATATCCATATCTCCTACATAAAATGCATCTTTTTTATCAAAATTAAACTTTTCTATAATTTTTAATATCATAACAGGATTAGGTTTCCCTTCCTCAACATCATCTCTGCATAATATAACATCAAAAAAATTTTCAAGGCCAACTTCATTTAAAAGTGGATAAACTGAAAACCTGCTTCTATTTGTAGCAACCCCAATTTTTAAATTTCTCTTTTTAAGTTCTGTAAGGAATTCATATACTCCGTTTATAATTTTTACATTGTTTTTTAAAAAATCAAGATAAAATTTTTTGTAAAGAGAATGCGCCTCTTTTACATAATCTTCTTTAAAAAGATTTAATATTAATTTACCATCTCCACCACCCACTGCTTTTTTTACTTCTTTATATTCAAATTTTCTGTAATTCAATTTCTCTGAAATATAATTAATTGTTTTGTAGATAGAATCATATGCATCTATCAAAGTTCCATCAAGGTCAAAAATAGCCAGTTTCTTTCCCATTTCTTTCCCTTTTTAGTTTTATAATGATACACTAAACCTTTTTTGGTTTCAAATGTCTAAATTTTAGAAAAGGAGGAGCAAATGAAAAAACTTACAATTTTAACAATGCTTATACTAACAACTTTAATTTTCACAGAAAGAAAACTTAATGCCCAAGAAAAAACATCACCGTCTAAATTTCAAAAACCATCTTTAGATATCCCTTTTGAAGAGAAAACACTCGCAATAAAGAAATTAAAAGAAATTTTGGAAACGAAAAAAAGAATGAGAGAAATTGAAAAAGAAGCAATTGAAAATGATGCAGAATTAAGAAAATATTTTGAACAGATAATTACCCTGAGAAAAGAATTGAGAGAAAAACTTGATGAGAAATTAAAGGATAATCAGGAATATCAGAAATTAAAAGAAAGATTAAGAGAAATTGAAGAAAAAATAAAGGAAAAAATATCTGAAAGAAAGGAGGTGAAATAATGAAAAAGTTAATTTTCCCGGTTTTATTGACAATTTTATTTTTAGGGACAAATCAGATAAAACTTAATTCTCAGGAAAGACAGCCACAGTTTCAGAGAGAAAGAGGAGAGAGACCTGCTGGAGAGATGATAGAGATTAGAAATAAGATGAGAGAAATTGAAAGAAATACAATTGAAAATGACCCTGAATTAAAAAAATTGGATGAGCAGATAAAAAAACTTCAGAAAGAATTTAATGAAAAACTTCAGCAAAAACTTTCAACAAATACAGAATATCAGGAATTGAAGCAAAAAATGGAGCAATATCAACAGCAGTGGAGAGAAAGAGTAAAAGAGAGGCAACAGTAAGGGAATTAATTTAAAAACTATTTTGAAAGAAAAGGGCTACTTTAAAAGGGGTTATGTCTGTTTTTAGCCACCAAATTTATTTCTTTTAAGATTATAAGCACATTTTTCAAATTTGTCAAATTTTTTTAATAAACCAAGTAGTTTATTTATTTTTTCCTCGGTTGAAAGTCCTCTATTATTATATCTCC
>CAYNUP010000196.1:0-20982 GCA_964400565.1 uncultured bacterium
GTCTGTAGGATGCCCTGAATCTTCCACCGAGAATATAATAAATACTTTCATATGAAAATCCAGCAACAAGATTGGAAATTTTCTGCGGGATTAAAACACTATCTTTTTTTCTTTTTTCAAAATTTTCAATTGCCATCTTAACTATTTCTTTTGCCTTCTGTAGTGCGTCCTCTTCTGTAAATTGAATATGCATTGCACCAGGTATTTTTGCTTTTTCAGAAGTTGTTATAATTTTTGTATGGAAACAGGAAGCGATTTCCGGTAAAGAAGCCATTATACACTGAATATCAACAACCATAACTTCAACTGCTCCTGTTGTTATTGCCATTTCCTGATTTAAAAAATTACCTATTATTGATATTCCATGTCTCATTAAAATTTCATTTGCAGTACAGCATATCCCTCCTATATTTATTCCTTTTGCTCCTTTACTTTTTGCATAATTTATAAGTTCAGGATCTTCTGCTGCAATAACAATCATTTCAGATAAAAGTGGTTCATGTCCATGGACAATAATATTTACATAGTCCTCTTTTAAAACACCAAAATTTACTTCTCCTATAACTGGTTCAGGAGTTCCAAATAAAACATCCTGAAGGTCTGTTGCTATCATTGAACCACCCCACCCATCAGATAAAGCACATCTTTGCGCTTGTTTCATTAAATTTAAATAATCCTGGTCAGTTCCCATATGAGTTCTATGTAATGATTCAACAACTTCTCTATCAATACCTCTTGGAATAACACCTTCTTCTTTCCATATTTTCTGCCTTTTTAAAGGTGCTCTTTTCGTAAAAATTAATTCTCCTTCCTGCTGACCAAATTGAGAAAGACATATCTCTCCAACTTTTAATGCAATTTCTTCTGTCTTTTTCCCTTTTATATCTATTCCGAGTTCAAGAGCAAGTTTAACAAGTTTAAATTCATCTTTAATTTCATATCCTGGTGCTTCATTCCTTGCAACTTTAATTAATGTTTCAGCAACTGCTCTTCCATGGTCTGAATGTGAACTTGCTCCTGCTGCTATTTTCCTTAAAAAATTCCTTGCAACAATTGTATCTGCATTTGCTCCACATACACCATATTTAGGACCTTTTTCTGAAAGACCTATTCTACATGGCCCCATTCCACAAATTCTACAACATATTTCAAGTAATCCAAATCTACATTGTGGTTGCTGTTCTTCAAATCTTTTCTCTATTGTTTTAATTTCCTTTTCCATTATTTCCTCCCTAAAAATCTTTTTTATTTTCCCAATTGCTCACACATTTCTTCTCTCAACTTATCTATCAACTTTACTGTTTCAGGATGTCTTATAACAACAATATCTGCTCCTGCAAGTAAAAGTAGAGTTGCTGTTATTGCTTCAAACATAATCCCTCTCTCTTTTTCTTTTCCAAGTTTAATATCAATAGTTTCAAGAATTCCTACTTCCTTAATTTTCCATACTTCTTTTGATAAATAGCAATAAATTGGAAAGGCAAGTTTATCATCTCCCTGTAAAAGTCCTGCTATTCTATCCCTCTCCATAACAGAATATGTATATTCAATACCATATCCAAGAGCACCAACTGTTGGGTCCATTATAATTTTATTTTCAGGAACACCAAGTTCTAAAAGTAAAATATTCAATTGTTTTGCAAGATTTATATCTATTGGACTTGATGCAATAACTACCTGTTTGTAAGCAATTGCACTTCCTCCAATCTGCTTATAATTTTTATCAACAACAGGACCAAGTGCAACATTTTTTCCTTCGCAAACTTCACAAACCATTTTTAAAACATCTATATCTTTTTTTACATCTCCAGAACCCCAGAATATCAAAGGAACATCTATTTCTTTTACAATCTTTTCAACAACTGGTTTTACTTCTTCTGCACTTTTATTCATTCCATTTGGGTCTGTTGAATTAAGAAAAACAGTTAAACATTTTGCTCCATATTCATTTATACATTTTTTTGCCCAACTTACCGGGTCATCAATTACATCATTAAAAGGACCAATACAAGAATCAGGCCATTCATCCGGTTTTGAATCCCATATTTCAAATGATATTACAGGTTGATTGGGAAATTCTCCTTCAAAAGAATGGAAATTGAGTGCAGATTGTCCTCCAATTTTTATTTTTTTATCCCCTGCCCCTATTTCAACTTCTCTTATTTTTCCTGTATAATTCAATTTTATATCTTCCATTTTTTCTCCTTTTTATGCAGGTGTTTTTCTTTTCTCACTTCCATATCCTTCTCCAAACCAGTATCTTTCACTTGTTTTTATAAATTTTATTATCTCTTCAATATCTTCAAACTTTTTCCATTTAAGAGGCTTTTCAGGTTTCCCTTCTTCATATGTCTCTCCAAGAATTTTATTTCTATCCATCCTTTCCCTCCATTTTATCAACTATTTTCTCAATATAGTTTAATATTTCTGGAGTTATTTCCCAAGGCGGCTTTCCTTCTATCTCACCTTTTTTAAATTCAGTAAAAAATGGAATAAAACCAAGAATTTCTTTATCTTTCAATTTTTCAATAAGAAAATTTTTCTGTTCTTCTATTTCTATCTTATTTCCTATTATTCCAGTTTTTTTTATCTTAATTTCTCTTGCGAGTTTTTCAATCCTTTCTGTTGTTTCAATACTTTTTTCTGTTGGTTCAGTTATTATTAAAAGATAATCAATCCCTTCAGTTGTCCCTCTTCCAAGGTGCTCAATTCCTGCTTCCATATCAAGTATAACAACATCCTCTTTTTTCAATATCAAATTCCTCAAAACCGCCTTTAAAAAAGCATTTTCAGGACACATACATCCAAGTCCACCTCCTCTCACAGTTCCCATAATTCCCAAAAGTAAATTACCATTTTTATAGAAAAATCTATCAGGAATATCATCAACATAGGGATTCATTTTAAAAAAAATCGTCCTTTCTCCTGGTTTTGCTCCTGTTCTTTCTTCAATAATCTCTTTAAGTTCAATCAAAGGTGTGATTTCTTCCTTTATATTTAGAGTTGTTTTCAAATTTGAGTCAGGGTCAGCATCTATCAAAATTACTCTTTTGCCTTTTTTTAAAAAAATCTGTGCTAAACAAGCAGCAATTGTCGTTTTTCCTGTTCCTCCCTTTCCAGATATTGCGATTTTCATAAGAGAATATTATAAAATTATTTTCTTTAAAAAGTCAAATTTTCTATTTTCCCTTTGCTCCTTATTGTTTCCCAAATTTATATCTTCTTGAAATCATTTTTTCAGTAATTCTTTTAAACAACTTTGATGGTTCAGCAATTCCAGCACTACTTCTATCTATGGCTTGTAATATTCTATCAAACCTCACAAAAGGAATAGATACTATTAGTAAAGTTGGATCATAATTTTCCATCCTTCTTGCAGTAATATCTCCAAGAGAAACATTCACATTTCCTGAAACAAAAGGATATGTTACTGAACTCCAACAAAGAGAACCTCTCATTTCCATGGGCTTCTGCTTACCATCCCAGAATTGGTCCAATGTAATTAATCTGCATGCCTGTTCTGCATTAACAAGAAAAATTATCAAATCCGGATTATAAATTTCTTCCCTCAATGGATAAAAAACTATATTATTACTCAAACCTAAAGGAGGCATGGCTATTTTACGAGTATCTTTTATTGCTTTACAGAATGCTTTTAAATCTACCCATAATTTTTCTCCTTCAACCAGTATTTTTCCATGCAATCTAACCCCCTTTGCCAAGCCAAGATGAACAATTCCTCCAGGACATGCACATGTTTCTTTAGAGATAACAATTATTTTTCCTTCAGAAGCTGCAAGTATCGCTCCACAAACAGTATAGTAGCCATCTTCTTTTTCTTTAGGTAGGTCATCTGTATATTTTACTCCAACAGGTTCTTTTTCTAATTTCAAAACATCCTTTATTTTCTCAATTTTACTTTTCATAATTTAAAAAATTAAAATTCCTGATTAAGTTTTCCGTAAATATTCAGATATCCTATCTCCTCTTAAATATTATAACTCCAAAAATTTTTAATTTCACCCTCACCTTTATCCTCTCCCGTCAAGGGAGAGGTGATTTAACAAAAATTTACAAGTTTCTTAACGGAGCTTCAGGTGGGCGGGACGACTGGCTCACCATCTCGCCACTCCTGCTAAACAATGCTCATTATTCTTCACATTAGCAGGGACTTGGCGCCTTCGCCCGTTTATCTCATATTCGCCTTTTTGGCGAATACGGGCTCCGGTCGGCCATCCGCCAATAAATTGCTTGTCGCAATTTATAAACTGGCTCCTTTCAAGTCCCGGTAAATACTTGTTCATTATGTTTTTCCCCTTCTCTAACTAAATTCTTCAATGTAGCTTCAGGTGGGCGGTACAGGACTTGAACCTGTGGCCTCCACGATGTCAACGTGGCACTCTAACCAACTGAGCTAACCGCCCATCACATTAAAAATTATACTTAAAATAATAAAGATGTCAATTTCAGAATAAAATGATATAATTTAAAATATGGGAAAAAATATTTTTATTGCAGCAACAAGACAGAATGATGGTAAAACAGTTATAAGTGTTGGGCTTTTTCTTGCTTTAAAAAAATATACAGAAAAAGTTGGATTTATAAAACCTGTTGGTCAGAAATATGTAGTAGTTGATGGTAAAAAGGTTGATAAAGATGTTGTTTTAATTAAAAAAATATGTAATTTAGATGATGACCTTGAGGACATGAATCCAATAGCAGTTGAAGAAGGATTTACAAGGAATTATCTTGACAATCCTATAAAAGAAAAACTTATTGAAAAAATTAAAAATAGTTATAAAAAAATTTCAGAAGGTAAAGATATAGTAATTATTGAAGGAACAGGACATGCAGGTGTTGGCTCAATATTTGACCTTAATAATGCTGAAGTTGCAAATTTACTCAATGCTCCTGTAATTATAATTTCAATTGGTGGAATAGGAAAACCTGCCGATGAAATCGTTTTAAATCTTTCTTTATTTAAAGAAAAAAATGTGCATGTAAAGGGAGTTATTATAAATAAAGTTCAGGAAGAAAAAAAATATATTCTTGAAAAATATCTCAAAAAATTCTTTACAAAAATTGATTTAAAACTTTTTGGGCTTATTCCTTATGTATCCTATCTTGCAGAACCAAATCTCTTTCAAATATGCGAAGCAGTGAAAGGCAAAATTCTTACAGGTCAGGAGAAAATGAATGAAAAAGTAAGAAATATTGTTGTAGGTGCTATGACTCCAAGACATGCACTTGATTATTTTAAACCAGATTCTTTATTAATTACTCCTGGAGACAGAGAAGATATAATTCTTGCAGCACTTTCTACATCAATGCAGAATTTAATTAAAGGTATAGTTTTAACAGGTGGCTTATATCCTCATAAAACAATACTTGACCTTATAAAAAAATATAATTTTCCAACAATTATGTCTCCAGAAGGGACATATGAAGTTGCTTCCAGAATTAATGAACTTGTAGTAAAACTTACTGAAAACGATATAGACAAAATTGAAATAGCAAGAAAACTTGTAGAAGAAAATGTTGATATAGAAGAAATTTTAAAATGAAAGAACATTTTATTCTTGATGTGAAAACATTTAATAAAAAAATTCCTGTAAGAAAAGGAACTGATATTTTATCAGGACTTATTAAAGGAAATATTTTTATTACTTCAAGTTGTGGTGGAAAAGGTATTTGTGGAAGATGCAAAGTGAAAATTTTAAAAGGAGATTTTTACTCAGAACCAACTGGAAAAATAAGTGATGAGGAAAAGAAGAATAACATTTATTTAGCATGCAGAACAACCATACTTGGAAATATAGAAATTGAAATACTTCCTGAAACAATTATCCCTAAAAAAATAGAAGAGGTATTTGAAAAAGGAGAGGAATTTGCTCGTGAAATATATAACATTAAAGAATTATTTAGTTTCTCTCCCCTTGTTAAAAAATTATTTCTAAGACTGCCTCCTCCAAATTTTAAAGATACATTAAGTGATTGTGAAAGATTAATAAGAAGTTTAAAAAAATTTGAGAAGAGTGAAAAATTCTATATAGATATTGCAAATTTAAGAAAATTGCCAAACATATTGAGAAATAGTTTTTGGGAAATTACAGTGAGTTATGTAAGAGATGGAGAAATAAATGAAATTATAAATATTGAACCAGGAGATACATCAAAAAAAAATTATGGAATTGCTGTTGATGTTGGAACCACAACTATTTCAGCAAGTATAGTAGATTTAAATAAAGGCATCCCTTTAAAAACAGAAATCACCTTTAACAGACAGGCATCTTTTGGAGATGATATAATTTCAAGAATTGTATTTGCTGAAAAAAAAGATGGGATTGAAAAACTTCATCATACAGTAACTGAAACAATAAACGAACTGATATTAAATCTATCAAAAACTTGCAATATTTCAATTGATGAAATAACAGCGATTGTTATTTCAGGAAATATGACAATGGTTCATTTGCTTCTAAAGATAAATCCCTCTTTTTTAAGAAAAGAACCATACATTCCTGTAGCAAACATCTTTCCATTATTTAAAAGCAGTGAAATTGGAATAAGAATAAATCCAAATGGAATTTTAGCAGTTGTTCCTGGAGGATATCCATATGTAGGAGGAGATATAACATCAGGGATAATTGTTTCTGGAATTTATAAAGAGAAAGACCTTTCTCTTTTTGTTGATATTGGTACAAATGGTGAAATTGTTGTTGGAAATAAGGATTTTCTTGTATGCTGTTCTGCTTCTGCTGGTCCTTGTTTTGAAGGGAGTGGAGTAAAAAATGGTGTTAGAGCAATAAAAGGAGCAATTCAGAAAGTAAAGATAGATAATGAAAAAGTATATTATGAAACGATAGGAAATGGAGAACCAGTTGGAATATGTGGTTCTGGATATATTGAATTGTTATCTGAACTTTTCAAAAATGGAATAATAAATAGAAGTGGAATATTCATAAGTGAAAATAAAAGAATTATTGAAGAAGATGGAATGAAAGAATTTGTTATAACAGAAAATGAGAATCAAGAAAAAATTGTCATAACTCAGGCAGATATAGAAAACTTAATAAGAGCAAAGGGAGCGATATTTTCTGCGATTTCAACTATTTTAAAAACAATTGGAATGAAACCAGAGGATATAAAAAAAGTTTACATAGCAGGTGGATTTGGAAGCCATTTAAATATAGAAAAGGCGATTGAAATTGGACTTTTACCAGATTTACCTGTTGAAAGATTTAAATTCCTCGGTAATACTTCTTTAACAGGTGCTGAAGGATATTTACTGAGCGAAGAATTTAGAAAATTATCAGAGGAAATAATAAAAAAACTTACTTATATTGACCTATCAAGAAGCCCTATTTATATGGAAGAATATTTAAAATCACTTTTTATTCCCCATACTGACTATTTAGAAAGGAGTTAAAATGTTAAAAATAGGGGTTGCAGGGAAAGGAGGAACTGGAAAGACAACAATTTCTTCTTTAATAATCCTATCTCTTTTAAGGACGAATAAAAAACCAATACTTGCAATAGATGCAGACCCAAATAGTAATCTTGCGGATAATCTTGGTATTAAATCACCTAAATCTCTTGTTGAAATTATTACTGAAATTGAAAAAATAAAAGATAATATTCCTTATGGAATTGAAAAACCAAAATATATTGAAATGAGAATACAGGAAGCAATAAGAGAAGAAGAGGGTTTTGATTTACTTGTTATGGGAAGAACAGAAGGACCTGGATGTTATTGTTATGCAAATAATTTATTAAGGGAATGGATGGAAAAAATAGAAAAAAATTATAAATTTATTGTAATGGACAATGAGGCAGGAATGGAACATGTTTCAAGAAGGACATCTGGTAATCTTGATATACTTTTTATTGTCTCTCTTTGTGATAAAATTTCATTAAGAACTGCAGAAAATATTTATAAAATGATAAACTCCCTTGAACTCAATATAAAAAAGACGTATCTTGTTTTAAATGAATTCCCTGGCAAGAAAATAAATTATGAATTGAAAACATCTCTTCCGGTTGCTTTTTCCATACCCTTTGATGAAGAAATATATAAACTCTTAGAAGAAAATAAAGGTATTTTAAATCTATCTGAAAATTCAGTCGCTTACAGAAAAGTAAAAGAATTTTTATGCAGTTTTTTATAATGACTATCAATCGGATAATAAATTGAATAAAATTGCGGGCACTTCTTCTTTTCTCAATTTAAACTTTAAAATCTTTCCTTCTTTTAATATAAAATAAACAGTTGATTTTTTCCCTTCTCCAAAAAAGTCAGGAGTATTTCCGACAATAAGGTCTAATTTTTTTTCATCCAGTTTCTTTTTTGCATTTTTGATGATATTTCCTGTCTCTAAAGCAAAACCAACTATTTTCTGATTTTTCTTTTTAATTCTTGCAACACTTTTCAAAATATCAGGATTTGGAACAAGTTTTAAATTCCATCTATTTTTTATCTTTAATTTGCTTTTAAATTTCCTGTAGGGTCTCCAATCACTAACCGCTGCTGTCATTATAAGAAAATCTACTTTTGGGAAATGCTTTAAAATTTCTTTTTCCATTTCTCTTGCTGATTCAACTTTAATCAATTTAACATTTTCGGGTGGATTTAAATAAGTTGGACCACTTACAAGAATAACATCATATCCAATATTTTTTGCATATTCAGCAATTAAATATCCCATTTTTCCTGTTGAAGGATTGCTTATAAATCTCACTGGGTCAATATATTCTCTTGTGGGACCAGCACTCACAAGAACTTTTATTTTTTTGCCAGCCATTCTATTTCTGCCTCCAGAAATATATCAATCTCACCATCCATTACACTTTCAACATCTGAAGTTTCAATTTCTGTTCTGTGGTCTTTAACAAGTGTATATGGACAGAATATATATGATCTTATCTGACTTCCCCATGTTATCTCTTTTTCTTGACTTCTTTTTTCTTCCTCCCTTTTTCTTTTTTCTTCAAGATATAACTGATATAATCTACTCTTCAATATTTTTAAAGCGATCTCTTTATTTTTAAATTGACTTCTTTCATTCTGGCACTGAACCACAATTCCTGTAGGTTTATGTTTTATTCTTACCGCTGTTTCTACCTTATTTACATTCTGACCACCATGACCACCTGCTCTAAATGTTTCAATTTCAATATCTTCTTCTTTAATCTCAATTTTTATATCTTCTTTAATTTCAGGAATAACATTTACACCTGCAAAACTTGTATGTCTTCTTTTGTTAGCATCAAATGGTGAAATACGGACAAGACGATGAACCCCTGTTTCTCCTTTTAAATAACCATATGCTTTCTCACCTGAAATTATTGCAGTTATCCTTTTAAGACCCGCTTCTTCCCCAGGAAGAAAATCAACAACTTTAATATCATAACCTTTTTTCGTTGCCCACTTACTGTACATCCTCCACAACATACTCACCCAATCACATGCTTCTGTTCCACCTGTGCCTGAATGTAATGTTATAATCGCATTATTCAAATCCTCTGGAGTCCATATAAGTTCAACTTTAATTTTTCTTATATTTTCCTCCAACCTATTTAAAATCTCCTCCCCTTCTTTCTCAAGTTCTTCATCAGGAGATACTTGTAAAAGTTCATATAATGTCTCACATTCTTTTATATCCTTTTCAATCTCATCCACTTTTTCCTTTCTTTCTTTCAGCAAATTCCACTTTTCTATTTTTTTCTTATCATCAAGAAAACCCTTTTCATGCATCTCTTTTTCAAGTATTTTAAAATCTTCTAAATCTTCCTCAATTTTAAATTTTCCCTTCAAGTCCTGCCATTTTCTTTTAATTTCATCAAGTTTCTCACCTATTTCAGTCATCTTTTAACTCCTTCCATATTTTTTCAAGCAATTCTTTAATACCATCTCCTCTTAACGCTGAAATAAAATAAATTTCTTTAAAATAACTTCTTGCCAATTCAATATTCTCTTTACTTTTCTCAAGGTCTATTTTATTTCCTACAATAATTTCCTTTTTTTCAACCAGTTTTTTACTGTAATTTTCAAGTTCCTTCCTTATTGTTTCATACCTATTTATTATACCATTTTCGCTCATATCTATAAGATGAACTATTATTTTGGTTCTTTCTATATGTCTTAAAAACTTAATTCCCAGCCCCCTCCCCTTTGATGCTCCCTCTATTAATCCTGGAATATCAGCAACAACAAAACTTCTGAAATCTCCAATATCAACAAGTCCAAGATTGGGTTCAATTGTTGTAAATGGATAATCAGCAATTTTAGGTCTTGCTTTTGAAATTTTTGATAAAAGAGTACTTTTCCCACTATTCGGATAACCAACTATTCCAACATCAGCAATAAGTTTCAATTCCAGTTTTATTTTCTTTTCTTCACCTTTTTCTCCTTTTGTTGCAATCCTTGGGGCTTGATTTGTTGGAGATTTAAAATGAGTATTTCCAAGACCGCCTTTTCCTCCTTTTGCAACAATTACTTTATCTCCCTCATTTACAAGGTCTGCAATTGGTTTTTCTTCCCCATCTATTATTTCTTTTATTACTGTGCCACATGGGACTTCTATAATTAAATCTTCTCCATCCTTTCCCTTTTTATTATTACTACTTCCATGGCCTCCATTTTCAGCAAAAAAATGTTTTTGAAAATGAAAATCTACAAGGGTTTTTTTATTTCTTACTGCTTTAAATATAACATCTCCACCTTTACCTCCATCTCCTCCCCATGGACCACCCTTTGGAATTCCTCTTTCCCTCCTGAAAGCCACACATCCATCTCCACCCTTACCTGCTTTAACAAAAATTTCTGCCTCATCAACAAATTTAACCATTTTTAATTTCTTCCTTAAATCTTTCAAAATCTTCCTTTGTGATGAAACCACAAGATTTTATAAAATTTTCAAACAATTTTTTAGGAACTTTTAATAATTTAGAAATCTCTTTATTAAATTTTTCCATATCATGAGAATGTTCTTCCCCTCTTTTTTCAATTTCTTCTATAACTACTTTAAGTTTATCCTTGAAGTAATAAAAAGAACCTATACCAAAATTTAAAAATTTTTTACTCAGTTTTTTCATAATTCATCACCTCCTTTGCTTTTTCAATAATTTTTTCTCCTGTTTTTTCTCCTATTCCTATTTTTTTTAAATCTTCAATTTTAGCATTTGCAAGAAGATTAACATCAGGAAAATTCATAACAACTTTGGTTTTTATTTTTTCTCCAATTCCATATATTTCATCAAGAAAGGAAAATTTAAACCTTTTACTTCTTAATTTTCTATGGTAAGAAATAGCAAATCTGTGTGCCTCATTTCTAATTCTTTGAAGAAGTTGTAATTCAGGAGAGGAAAAATCAAGTTTTATCGGCTCTTCCTTCCAGTCCACATAAATTTTTTCTTCTTTTTTTGCTAAAGAAATAACAGGAATTTTCAGATTATATCTTTTTAAAACAGATATAGCAATCCCAAGTTGTCCTTTTCCTCCATCAATAAGAATTAAATCAGGCAATTGTTTTCTTTCCTCTTCTGTATCAAATCTTCTTATTAAAACTTCCTCAAGCATTTTATAATCGTCAATTCCTTTTACTGTTTTTATCTTATACCTTCTGTATCCATCTTTATAAGGAATCCCTCCTAAAAAAGATACTTTACTTCCAACTGCAAGAGTTCCTGAGATATTTGAAACATCATATCCCTCAATCAAATTTGGTATTTTCTCAAGATTAAGAATTTTTGAAAGATTAAAAAGTATATTTTCCTGACCATATTTATATAAATCTTCTTCTTCCCTTATTGGAAATTTTTTTGCCATTTCATTCAATAAAAACAACCTTTTTTTTATTTTATCCGCTTCTTCAAAATTCAAATTTTTAATTTCTTCTAACATCCATTTTTTCAATTTTTTTTCAAACTCTTTATATTTCCCTTCAAAAAAAGCAATAATTCCTTCAACCAATCTTTGATATTCTTCTTTTGTTATTTTATTTTCACAGGGTCCTGCACACCTTCCTATATGATACTGAATGCATAATTTAACCTTCCCTGAATAAATATCCTTTTTACAGTTTCTCACAGGATAAAATTTTCTGAGAAATCTCATTGTTTCCTTTAAAAGTTTTTTATTTGTAAAAGGACCAAAATAAATTGCATTCTTTTCTTTCTTTTCTCTTACTATTTGAACTGAAGGAAAATCTTCCTTTGTAATTTTAAGCAATGGATAACTTTTTCCATCCTTTAAATTTGTATTATATTTTGGCTGATATTTTTTGATAAGTTGATTTTCAAGAATAAGTGCCTCTGCCTCTGATGCAACAGGTATAACTTCAAAATCATAAATTTTTTCTGAAAGAATAAGAACTTTTGTATTATTTCCAGAAGAGGTAAAATATGAACGAACTCTTTTTGAAAGAGAGGATGCTTTTCCTACATATATAACATTTCCTTCTTTATCCTTCATCAAATAAACACCTGGAGAATCAGGCAATTTTTTAAG
Organism: uncultured bacterium; assembly: GCA_964400565.1. GTDB lineage: Bacteria > Ratteibacteria > UBA8468 > B48-G9 > JAFGKM01 > JAMWDI01. Next base: position 12,509 of record CAYNUP010000196.1, read on the forward strand.
TTTGTTTTTTATCTGTTCCATCTTTTTTCTGTTCTTTTGAAATTTCCTCTACATAATTTAACTGTAAATCTGTAATAGTAGAAATTAAAAATCTATTTTCCTGCTCTGTTAAATTTCCCTTTGTCTTTTCTTTAAGGGTTTCAAGAATTTCTATAATCTGTTTCGCCATTTCAAGATTTTTTTCCATTTTACCTGTCAAAGGATTTGCAATTTTCCCAAGGGACTGCCATCCAATTTCAGCAAAAAAACTTACAATAACATTAAAATTATCATTCATACTCCCTCCTCTTTTGAATTATTAAATTATACCTGTAAAAAATTAGTATTTTAAAGATTAACAAAGAATCTAAATAAAGAAAAACTCAAAGGAGAAAGCCAGTTTAATAGTCCAATCATCGCCATAAAGATAATTATAAATATCCCGTATCTTTCAAACATTTCATATTTAATTCTCAAATTATAAGGCAATAAAACAGAAATAACTCTTGAACCATCAAGTGGAGGGATTGGAATTAAATTAAAAAAAGCAAGTATAAAATTTATAAAACTACCCACTTTTAAATATTCACTAAAAATTCCAGAAGGAAAAAATTTATAAAAAAAAGCAAAAATAATTCCAAGAACTATATTACTTAAAGGTCCTGAAAGACCAACTGTTATCATACCTGTTTTATAATTTCTGAAATAGTAAGGATTTATAGGAACAGGTTTTGCAATTCCTATTAATATCGGTGAACGAAGAATTATAAGAAGAAAAGGCAACAAAAAAGTCCCTATCGGGTCTATATGAGAAATTGGATTTAATGTAAGACGACCCATATATTTTGCAGTTGGGTCTCCATTTTTAAAAGCAACATAACCATGTGAAATTTCATGGATTATAATTGAAAAAAACAAAATTATGATGAAAATAATTATCTCTATCATTTTTATAAGAATTTAGTTTATCATTTTCTATTCACTCTGGCAAAAACTTTTTCTTTTATAAATTTGGTAAGTTAAAAAACCATCTTCAGGGCTAAAAAACAATTCATATAAAACTTTTTCAAATTTATCTCCTTTCTTCTTTATAAATTCTTTTTTTACTTTACCAAGTATATAACTCAGAATTTGAACATTTTCTACTCCTGCATTTAGATATTCCCAAATATGCCTTCCCGTATAAATTCCTCCTGTTCCTGAAATTGAAATATAAGGAAATGTCTTTTTAACTTCTTTTATAATTTCTAAATTCCTTTCCCTTAATTCCTTACCTCCCCATGCAGATTTTATTTCCTCTTTAAAAATTCTATTTCCAATTACTATACCATCTGCTTTACTTTTTGTTATTTCCTCTACAATTTTCATTTGAAAATCAATTCCATAATCAAGATTTAACATCTTTGGGAATACATATATTTCATCTCCAACACTTTTGATAATATCTGGAATTTCTCTGTACCATCTTAATACATTCTCTCTTTCCATTAATCTCTTTTCATTTTTTAATCCAGGACAAAAATCTATTTCAAAAATTCTATATCCAATTTCAAAAAATCTTCTTGTCGTATATATCCATTCTTCTTTTTTAATCTCTTCTTCTGGAAAAGGTAAATGACACAAAATTGAAGTTATAATTAAAAAATTATTATCTGAAAAATTAAAAATATCCCTTGCAAACTTTAAGTAATCATTCAAATTTCTTGTATCTGCCCTTCCATTCCAGACAATTACAGGAAAAGAGCCCTTTTTATCAAATCCTTCATAAACTGTTTTCAAATATGTCATTTTCTTCCTGTAATCTATCATTGAACAGTTTCCATTTTCATCCTCTCCTACAACTGATTTCAAAACGCATCCTGAAAAACCTGCTTTCTTTATCCTTTCTATTTGATTTCTTTCCCTCGTTAACTGACCAGGTGCAACAAGAACAGGATGTTTTAAAATAAACTTTCCATATTTCCCTTTTAAATCAATCCCGAGTTCAGTTTTAATTATTTCAGGAAATTTCTCATCTATTGGATTTTCAAGATAGTATTTTCTCAATTCCTGAAGTTTTTTTTCAACAGTGTTCATTTTTTTTAAATTCTTCGTAAAGTTTCTTTATCTCTCTTTTTTCTTCTTCCTCTAACGATAAAAGAGGCGGTCTTACCAGTGAATTTTTAAAAAATCCCATACAAACAAGAAATTCTTTAATTCTTGCTTTATAATCTCTTATTGGATTTTTAAAACAATAAGCACATATTTTTTCAATTTTTTTAAAAATAGCAAATGCTTCTTCATATCTTTTAATTTTTAAATTTCTTATCACATTTACCTGAATATCAGTAAAGATTGAACCAAATCCAATCAAAGCACCATCTGCACCAAGTAAAAAAGATTCAGGAATAAAGTTATCATTTCCAGTCAGAATTATTATTTGTTTTTTCAAAGACCTTAAATATTCTACAATTTCTTTAAACCTTAAAGCATTAAAACTTGCTTCTTTTATTGCAACTACATTTTCTATATTTACAAGTTCTTTAAGTGTATCCGGCTGATAAAAAGTTCCTCCTAAAATTTCCTGGAGTTGAAAAATAATCATACTAATTCCTATCTTTGAAATTTCCTCATGATACTTTATTATTACTTGGTCTTTCGGAGGACCTCCCCTGAAAGTCGGGTGAGGAAAAACTAAAAAATAATCAATCCCTAAATCTCTGTATTCTTTTCCATATTCAACTACATCCTTTGTCGTTGAACCTCCAAGTCCACTTATCAATGGAATTCTATTTTTTATAATTTTTTTTGCAATTTTTATTATATTTTTTCTCTCTCCATGAGATAGAAAATGGCCTTCTCCTGCATCACTATTTACAACCAGCCCTTTTATATCAAATTGAGTTATCCATTCAATGTATTCTACGAGAAGTTTTTCATCAATCTCAAAATTTTCCTTAAAGGGAATTACTATTGCAGGAACCAAACCATTCAATTCTTTTTTCACCTCTTCCTCCTTTTTTCATAAAGATATTTTATAATTAAAAGGGAAAAATATAAAGATAGCGCTCCTATAGCCGAAATAGATAAAAACAGAAAAACTGATATTTTAAAGGAAAAGAAAATTTCCAAAAAAATTATGAATATAATTGAGGGTATAAAGAAAAAAAGTAGTTCATAAAAGGTTTTCAAAATTGGAATGTAATTAAATTTAAAATGCTTTTTATAGAAGAAGTATGATAAAAGGAAAAAATTTATAAGTCCAACAATGGATGTAGAAAGAGCAATTCCTCCATGAGCAAGAAATTTCATTAATATTATATCAAGAATAAAATTTGTCATTATACTTAAAAGTCCTATCTTTACAGGAGTTTTTGTATCATTAAAAGCATAGAAGCATCTTGTGATTATTGAAATTCCGCCATAAAAAATAATACCTGTTGAATAAAAAAGGAGTGGATATGCAGTTAACCTTACAGAATTTATGTCAAATAATCCTCTCTTAAAAAGAATTGTAATTATTTCTTCTCTCAAAAAAATCATTAAAAAAGTAGATGGGATAAGAGTTAGAAAAAGGATTCTGAAAGAATAAAAAAGATTATTTTCAAACTCTTCCAGATTTCTCTTTACAACATTTTCACTTAACCATGGTAAAATTGCTGTAGAAATAGAAATCCCAAATATTCCAAGAGGCAATTGATATAACCTTGTTGCGTACCATAAACCAGAAACCATACCTGAAGAAAGAAAATTTGCAAGTGAATAATCAATGAGTAAATTTATAGGACCTATCGCAACTCCTATAATCATTGGTAAAAATAAAGTCCCCATTTTTCTTATTGCTGGATGTGAAAAATTAAAAGATAATTTTGGAAAATATTTTAATTTTCTAACAGATGGAACAAGGATTAAATACTGACCCAACCCTCCCAAAATTACTCCTATACATAGAGCAAAAATTTTCTCTTCAAGAGTGTTGCCAAAAAATTTTGTTATGAAAAATAGAGAAAAAATCCAGAAAAAATCAAGAATAATTGGAGAAATAGATGGTAAAAAAAATGATTTATAACAATTCAAAATTCCTGTATATAAAGCAGAAAGGGAAATAAATATTAAATATGGAAATGTAAATTTAACAAGTAGCCATACATAAAACCATTTACTTTCAAACGATAAAAATTTTACAGCAATTCCACCAAAAAAGAAGAAAAGGGAAAATAAAGAAAAGGTAAAAATCAAAGAAAGAGTGAAACATAAATTTACAATCTCTGCAGTTTGATTCTTTTTACTTTCATCTGATAAGTATTCTGTAAAAACAGGTATAAATGAAGAAGTCAAAGCACCTTCTGCAAGAAGTCCTCTAAAAAAATTTGGTATCATAAAAGCGATAAGAAAAGCATCATAAATTTTTGTTGTCCCAAAGAAATTTGCACTTACTATTTCTCTGAATAATCCAAAAATTCTTGAAATTATGGTTCCGATGGCCAGTAAAGATATTGCTTTAAAAATTTTTTTGCTCATTCTTTAAATTTTACCACATTATTAATATACTCTGGATTATTTTGGTTTTAAAAGGGGAAAAAAGATTACCTCTCTTATTGAAGAAGAATCTGTAAAAAGCATAACAAGACGGTCTACACCAATCCCAAGTCCTCCTGCTGGTGGCATCCCATACTCAAGTGCTTCAATAAAATCATAATCAATCTTTTTTTCTCTCTCTTTTTCATCCTTCACTTTCTTTTCAAATCTTTTCAATTGTTCCAAAGGGTCGTTTAGTTCTGAATATGCATTTGCAATTTCAATTCCACCAATAAAAAGTTCAAACCTTTCAGTTAATCTTGGATTATCTTTGAATGTTTTCGCAAGAGGAGAAATTTCAACAGGATAACCTATTATAAAAGTAGGATTTATAAGTAATGGTTGTATTTTTTTCTTAAAAATAGATTCAAGTTTATCAAAAAGATTTTCTCCCTCTTCTACCTCTATTTCATATTCTTTTATTTTTTCATCAATTTTTCTCTCATCCTCCCAGTTCTCTATCCCTAAAAACTCTTTAAATACCTCTGTCCACTTAATTCTTCTCCATGGTTTTTCAAGATTAACATTTTGCCCCTGATATTTAAATATTAGAGTTCCAAAAATTTTCTGTGAAAGAAAGCATATAAGTTCCTCTGTAATCTCCATCATCTCTTCATAATCTCCATAGGCAGAATAAAGTTCAAGCATTGTAAATTCTGGATTATGAAGAGTGGAAATACCTTCATTTCTAAACGACCTGTTAATCTCATAAATTTTTTCAAAATTTCCTACAAGGAGGCGTTTTAAATATAATTCAGGAGCAATTCTTAAATAAAGTTCCATATCAAGAGCATTATGATATGTTATAAAAGGTTTTGCTTCTGCTCCACCAGGAATAGAATGCATCATAGGAGTTTCTACCTCAATAAATCCAATACTGTTTAAAAATTCCCTTATATACTTCAAAATCTCTATTCTTCTTTTAAATATTTCTCTAACATCAGGATTCATTATTAAATCAAGATATCTTTGCCTGAATCTAATCTCTATATCTTTCAAACCATGCCATTTTTCTGGCAAAGGTCTTAATGATTTTGAGAGGATTGTGAAACTTTTCACAAGGATTGTTTTTTCCCCTGTTTTTGTTTTAAAAATGTCTCCCTCAACTCCTATAATATCTCCAATATCAATTTTTTTAAAAATCTCATAATTTTTCTCACCTATTACATCTTTTTTAAAATAAATTTGAATTTTACCTGAACTGTCAACAATATCAGCAAAAGAAGCATTCCCATGTTTTCTTAAAGCCATAATTCTTCCTGCAACTTTAACCACACCTTCTTCTTTTACATCAGAAATATTTGTTTTTAAGAATTTCCTTCCATATGGCTCTATTCCCAAATTCTCCAGTTCTTCCTTTTTTTTAATTCTAATTTCTCTCATCTCATAACTCATCTTCTTCTCCTTGTTCATTTTCAAGTTTTTCAATTTTAATCCATTTGATAATTTTATCACTTGCATCCTGAACAACAATTTTATACCCCATATATTCAAACTCCTCTCCCTTTTTTGGAAATTTGCCAAAATGAGATAAAACAAAACCTGCTATCGTTTCAACATCTATTTCTTCTGGAATTTTAATACCCAATATATCCTCCACTTTTTCAATCTCCGTACTACCTTTAACAAGATATCTCCCTTCATTAATTTTTATATATTCTTTTTCATCCTTTTTAAATTCATCGGAAATCTCACCCACTATTTCTTCAATAAGGTCTTCCATGGTAACCAGCCCAGCAGTTCCTCCATATTCATCAATTACAATTGCCATCTGTAATTTCAATATCTGCAATTCTCTCAAAAGTTCTATTACCTTTTTTGTTTCGGGAACAAAATAAACATTCCTCATAATATCTTTTGCTTTCAAATTTTCCCAGTTTTCTTGTGACTGCTTTGAAATAATATCTTTAATATAAACAAGCCCTAAAATTTTATCTATGTTTTTTTCATAAACAGGCATTCTGGAGTATCCATAGATTCCTATCATTTTTACTATTTCCTTTAGATATGTATTTTCCTCAACAGCAATAATATTAACTCTCGGTGTCATTATTTCTTTAACCATTTTATCCCCAAATTCAAAGATACTGTGAATCATCTCTTTTTCTTTTTCTTCTATAACGCCTTCTTCTTCACCTGCCGTAATCATCGCTTTAACATCTTCTTCCGTTAAAACAGGTATTATTGTTTCAATTTTTTCTCCAAAAATCATCAAGAAAATATTTGATATAAATAAAAGAAATTTAACAAAAGGAGTAAAGATAATAGAAAAAATCTTTAAAGGAAAAGATGCTAAAAGAGCGACCTTTTCTGAATGTTTCTTGGCTATACTTTTTGGAATTATTTCACCAAACACCAAAATAATAAAAGTCATTATTCCAGCAATAAAAGAAGGAATTATTTTATGAAAATATTGATAAGAAATTGTAGCAGCAAAGACAGATGCAAGTATATTAACAAAATTATTCCCAATAAGTGTAGTTATTAAAATCTTTTCAGGATTTTCAAACCAGAAACTTAATTTTTCTGCTCTTCTTCTGTCTCTTTCAAGAAGTTTTTGATAATGATACTTGCCAAGAGAGATAAAAGCAGTCTCTGAAGCAGAAAAAAATGCAGAAAGCAAAATTAAAAATAAAAGTAAAATATAAGAAGTAAATGGAATTTCTGTCATTTTATAAGATTTTCACTCCAGATTTTTAATCCATATTCAATATCTTCTTCAAATAATTTAACCATCTCTCCAAAATTTTTAAAAAAATTTACAAGAACCTCCTCAATTTTTATATTTTTCTTTGTCAGTTCTTCCATTGTTATGTAATTAAATTTTTTAAAAATTTCATTCATTTTCACATTAATTCCAATTCCTATTATATAAAAATTACCACTCTTTTCAATCAAAATTCCAGATATTTTTTTCCCTCTTATTATTATATCATTTGGAAACTTTATTTTACAATCATTTATTCCAAAATTAATTAAGGTTTTAATTAAACTTAAGGCAACAATCTCTGAAATAAAGTCGGTTATATTATTTTTTCGCACAAAAAAGGAAAAGTAAAGACCTCCTTTAGGTGATAACCATTCTCTTCCATATCTTCCTCTACCTGTTGTTTGCTCTTCTGCCCATACAATAACTTTTCCTTTTTTATCTAAATAGTTTTTTATAACATCCATTGTAGAAGTAACTTTATCAAATTTAATTATTAAAAAATTATCAATCTTCATTTTCTTCCAGTATAATATTTATCCCTTCAAGCGTTAAGTATTTTCTTACTATTTTCTCAAAATTTAATTTTCTCTTAAAATAATCGCACCATCCACCAGTTAAAATAATTTTTGAAATCTCATATTTTCCTTTTAATTTTGCAACTATTTTTTCAATTGCTCCAGAAATTCCTTCTTTCATTCCAAGATTTACAGCAGAAGATGTATCTTTACCAATATATCCTGAAGAAAAATTTTCTATTTTTTTAATAAGGGCTGTTTTTTTCAGTGAATCAACCCATAATTCAGGTCCTGGTAAAATAAATCCACCAACAAAATTTTTATCGTCATCAACCAAATCTATTGTTACTGCGGTTCCTATATCAATAACTGCAACAGGATAACCAAAAATTTCAGAGGCACCTTTACAATTCACTATTCTATCTATTCCTGCTTTTTCAGGATTTTTAATTTTTATCTTAATTTTACAGTTTTTATAATTTAAAAATAAAGGTTCAATTTTAAAATTTTTTTTTATTTTACTTCTGATTAAATCGTTTACATCAGGAAAAACAGAAGCAATACCACATCTTTCAATCCTAAAATTATGCCATCTATCAGAAAAAGAAAAATCTTTTATTTCTGAAGTCAAAAAGTCAACAGAATAGACCATTTTTCTATTTTTAAAAACTCCTATTTTGACTTTTTTGTTTCCTATATCAACAGTTAAATTC
>CAYNUP010000197.1:0-8300 GCA_964400565.1 uncultured bacterium
CTTGCTTCAAAAATTCCCAAATCTCCCAGGACTTTTAATTTTTCTTGCATCCTTTTTTTAATTTTACAATTACTTTTGATTTAAATAAAATGCCCCATAATTTAATAAAAGAAAAAAAGAGATTGTATTGTTTATTTGTTGACTAACAAAAGAAGAAAAGATTTGGTAAAATTAACAAAGGCAATCATATGTTTGAAAGAAAAACTGAAAAAGGTTTATAATTAAGGAGATAAAATGAATGAAAGGGAAAGATATAGAAATACATTATTGTTTAAAAAGGTTGATAAAGTTCCTTTTTTTCCAGGGCATCCAAGAGAATCAACATTAAAAAGATGGAGAGAAGAAGGACTACCTGAAAATACCAACTGGTTTGATTTTATATGTGAAAAAATTGGAATAAAGATTGAAAAGAGAGAAAAACCAAGAGTCAATATAAATGTTGATTTTGGACCAATTCCCCCTTTTGAAGAAAAAATTATTGAAAAAAAGGGTTCTCATCTAATAGTCCAGACAAAAAAAGGTGAGATTGTTGAGATTGACGAAAGATATGATTTTTCATATTTAAGAGGTGCTAAAGATTTTGTTACAAGGAAATGGCATAAATTTCCTGTTGAAAATGAAAATGACTGGATTGATATGAAAAAAAGATATAATCCACTTACTCCTGAAAGAATTGACCCTGAAATTGATAAAAAGGCAGATATTTTGAAGGAAAGAGATTGGGTATTGGAGATATCCCTTCCAGGTCCATTCTGGCAATTGAGAGATTGGTGTGGATTTGAAAATTTATGTATTTTAATGGCTGAAAATGAAGAGTTTGTTGTTGATATGGTAAATTTCTGGAAAGATTTTGTTAAGGAAATTTTAAAAAAGATAGTTTTTAAAATTGAGTTTGATTATGTAATAATAAATGAAGATATGGCTTATAAAGAGAAAAGTATGATTTCTCCTTTTATGATAAGAAAATTTTTGATGGATTGCTGGAGCCAATGGGCAGGTCTATTAAAAGAAAGTGGTTGTGAAATAATTATATGTGATTCAGATGGATATATTGGAGAGATTATACCTATCTGGATTGAATCTGGAATTAACTGCACAATACCTGTTGAAATTGCTGCTGGAAATGACCTGATTGAATATAGAAAAAAATTTGGTAAAAATATGGCATATATTGGTGGGATTGACAAAAGAAAAATTGCAAAAGGTGGTTCTATTTTAAAAGAGGAAATGGATAGAATAATACCTTTTTTGCTTAAAGATGGTGGTTATATTCCTTCATGTGACCATGCAGTTCCTCCTGATATATCACTTAAAAATTTTATTGAATATTGCGAATATCTTGCAAAATTAACCAACTGGATTTAAAATTCAAAATTCATACCATCATTTGCAATTATTACTTCTGTTCCAACTCTTTCACTTATCTGGTCTTTTTTCTCCCATATTTTATTTTTCAACATTGTCATTCCAAAATGAGTTAATATTGCTTTTTTGGGTTTTATATTTTTAATTATTTCTTCTGTTTCTGATAAACATAAATGTTGAACATTTTCTTTTTTTTCATAAAGGACTGTATTAATTATTAAAATCTGACTGTCCCTATAAGCATCAATCAATTGAGGAAAAAACTCTGTATCTGGAATATATGAAATTATAATATCTTTTGTTTTTAACTTGAATCCGTAAGTTTCTACACCATGCCTATGTTTTACTGGTATTTCTATTTTTAAATTTTTAAGATTATAACTCCTTTTTTCCTCAATTATCTCTAATTTTTCCAGAAAGTTTCTGCAATATAAAAGAATAACAGGGTCTTCAAAAACACAATCACCTGGAGCAAAAACTATCCCTTTTTTTTTAAACCCGCCTTCTGTCATTGCCTCTATCATTAAATTTATTTCGCAGGAATGGTCAATATGTCTGTGGGATAGAAAAATTCCATCCATTTTATCCAAATTCAATTTTGGTTTTGAATTTACTGCTCTAATCAGTGTTCCTGGTCCTGGGTCAACCATAAAGCAAGTTCCATCAACAGAAAACCATATGCCACCTGAAGACCTTATCTGAGAAAGCATAACAAAACGAGCACCTGCAGTTCCAAGGAATTTAATAAAATTCATTTAACATTTGGTCTTATGTTGAATATACCTTCAGCAAAAATTTTAAGTTTCTTTCCTGCTTCTGAATTTCTCAACTTTTGAATTGCTTTTGCTTCTATCTGTCTTATTCTTTCTCTTGTTAAATCAAAAAGTTGCCCAACTTCTTCAAGAGTTCTGGAATACCCTTCTCCGTCAAGTCCAAATCTTAATCTTATTATCAATTCTTCTCTTTCATCAAGTATAGATAATGCTTTTTCTATCTCTTCCCTTAAAAGAGAAAGTCGTGTATATGATAAAGGATGTTGATTAACTTTATCTTCCAGTAAATCACCTATTGTGGCTCTATCCTCATCTCCAATGGGCATATCTATTGAAACAGGTTCAGGTCTCATTGATTTTTTAATATTTTTAATTTTTTCAACAGGGATATTCATTTCTTTTGCTATTTCTTCATCAGGTAATCCATTTTCTATGCCCATTTGGGAAAATCTTGCTTCAATTTTTTTATATCTATTTATTTTTTCTATCATATGAACAGGAATTCTTATTGTTGAAGAGTGGTCTGCTATTGCTCTTGTTATTGCCTGTCTTATCCACCAGGTTGCGTATGTGCTGAATTTAAAGCCAGTTCTGTATTTAAATTTTTCAACTGCTTTCATCAATCCAATATTTCCTTCCTGAATTAAATCAAGGATTGAGAGTTTGGGATTACTGTATCTTTTAGCAATATTTATGACAAGTCTCAGATTAGAGTTTATCAATCTTTCTCTTATTTTATTCAGTTGATTTTCATATTTTTCTATAAGTTTTTTGGGAGGATTTTCCATTTTTTTCAATCTATTCAATTGTTTTTTTGCCTCTTCTATTCCTTTCGCAAGTTCAACTTCTTCTTCATGAGTTAAAAGATTAAAATTCCCAACCCCTTTCAAATATGCCCTTAGAGGGTTTCTTGCTTCTTCTACATCAATCTTTTTCTCCTTTTCGGCAAAGAAATCTTCTTCATTATCTTCCAGTATATCTATGTTATAATATTCAAGTTCATCAAAAAGTTCATTTATGTCCTCTTCATCTGTCATTTCCATCGGCAGAATTTCGTTTATATCATCCCATGAAAGATATTTTTTTCTTTTGCCCAATTCAATTATTTCATTTATTTTTTCTTCAATATTTATATTTTCATTTTTTTTCTTCTTCCTCCCCATTTTCTATCCCTCCTTTTTTAACTGATAAAGTAAGTTTTGCATTTCTTTCAGTTCCTCCTTATAATTGTCTCCTTTTTCAATTTTTTCATTTATTCTCTTTTTTAAATTCTCTATTTCTATAAGTAATCTTTTCTTTTTTATTTTTTCCAGACAATCTTTAAAAACCTTTTCTTTTTTTGCTTCTGGTATTTCATTGTTCTCTTTTATAGCGATAGATGATATAAAATTTGAAATATCCTCATCTTTACATTCATTTATTAAAAGAGAAGGATTTACTGGAAGATTTTTTTTATTTAGATTTTCTGCTGCAATAATAATTTTTTCAATTTTATCAGTAAGTTTCCCTTTATATTCAAACAATTTTTCCCAGTATTTTCTATCATTGAGAACAATCTCCATTAAAAATTTCTCTGCATTTATTTGATTATCCTGAAGATTCTGTAAAGGAACTTGAGATGTTTGTGTTAAATTTTCTCTTTTTATTTTTTCAAGATATCCTTCAACTATTTCTATTTTTATATCCATTTTTTCAGCAAGTTTCTTTAAAAACTCATATCTTTCAATTTCATCTGAAACATTTGAAATCAATTTAAGAGTTTCTTTTATAACAATTGTTTTCTCTTTTGGATTGTTAATATCATAAATTTGAGAGTTAATAGAAATTGAAAAATCTATAAAATCCTGTGCTTTTGATAGAAAATTATTTAATGACTCGTATCCATATTCATCAATAAATTTATCAGGATCAAATCCAGAAGGTAACATACATATTTTTGTTTCAAATCCATTTTTCAATATATTTTCAAGATTTCTCATACATGCTCTTATTCCAGCATCATCCCCATCAAAAAGGAGCAATATTCTATCAGTCAATTTTTTCAATATATTTAGATGTAATTCTGTAATTGCTGTCCCCATTGGAGCAACTGAATTTGTATATCCATATATATGTGTCTTTAAAACATCAAAATAACCTTCCGTTAATACTACAAATCCCTTTGATTTTATACTTTCTTTTGCCCAGTTTATCCCATAGAGAGACGCGCTTTTATTAAAAATTATATTCTCTCTTATATTTAAATATTTTGGCATAACCTCATCATCAAGTGTCCTTCCACCAAACCCAATTATTTCTTCTTTCATATTGTAAATTGGGAAAATTATTCTATTTTTAAATGTATCCTCTTTCCCTTCCTCATCAAGTAGAGAGGCAAGAATAAAATCTTCTTTATTTAATTTTTCTTCTTCTATCTTATTTAAAAGGAAATTATTTGAAGGAGCAAACCCAAGGCAAAATTTGTTTATATGTTCATCAGAAAGAGCCCTCTGATATAAATACTCAAGCGCTCTTTTTCCATAGGGAGAAAAAAGAGTTTTATTATAAAGATTTGCTGCATATTCATTTGCTTTAAAAATTCTCTTCTTTTCAGCACTTTCTTTTATGTTTTCTCTCTTTGAGATTTCAATTCCTACTTTTTGAGCAAGTATTTTTAATGCTTCATAAAAAGATATTTTTTCAATATTCATCAAAAATTTTATTGCATTACCTCCTATTCCACATCCAAAACAATGAAATATCTGTTTTTCAGGATGAACAAAAAATGAAGGTGTCTTTTCAGGATGAAATGGACATAATGCTTTATAACTTTTTCCAGATTTCTTCAATTTTACATATTCTGATACAATTTCTACTATATCTATTTTTTCAAGTACCTCTTCTGCACTTACATTAGAATTACTTCTTCCCATTTGTTAAGGAACCTCCACAAAAATGGTTTTAATAGTTATACCCACTGGACAAGTAAAGTGTCAAGATTTATAATAAAAAAATGTTCAGATTAATTAAAAATTTAATATTTCTAACAATAGTATTTTTAATAGGATACTTTTTTGGGATTAAAGGAATAAGATTTTTTCAGGTGTCTTCCTCTTCTATGGAACCAACCCTTAATGCAGGAGATAGAATAATTTCTGAAAGATGTGAAAATATAAAGAGAAAAGATATAGTTATGTTATATGCACCGAAAGGAGAAAAAGAAATACTTGTAAAAAGAGTTATAGGACTACCTGGAGAAAGAATAAAAATTGAAGGAGGATTTGTTTATATAAATGGAGAAATATTACATGAACCTTATATTAAAGAAAAGCCAAATTATGAGAAAGAAGAGATAGATATACCAATGGATTCATATTTTTTACTCGGAGATAACAGGAATGAAAGTGAAGATAGCAGTATTTGGGGTCCTGTAAGTAAAGAACATATAATTGGCAAGGTAATATGTAGATACTATCCTCTCAAGAAATTCAGAATCTTTTGAAATGGGAAATATAAGATATAAGATTTTTATAAAAGGAAGGGTTCAGGGAGTAGGTTTTAGACCCACAATTTATAGGTATGCAAAAGAATTTAATCTTTCAGGTTTTGTATGTAATAAAGGAAGTGGTGTATTAATTGAAATTGAGGGGGAGAATAAAAAAATAGAAGAATTTATTGATAAAATAAAAAAACATCCTCCACCAAGAGCAGATATAAAAGAATTTGAAATACATAAGATAGATATAAAGGGAGAAAAGGATTTTAAAATAATTAAAAGTAAAGAGGGGTTAAAAGCAGAAGTTGAAATTTCTCCTGATATTGCTATATGTAAGGATTGTTTAGAAGAACTTTTTAACAGAAGTGATAGAAGGTATCTTTTTCCATTTATAAACTGCACCAACTGTGGCCCAAGATTCACAATAATTAAAAAAGTTCCATATGATAGAAAAAATACTACAATGAGTGAATTTACTATGTGTGAAATATGTTTTAAAGAGTACGAAAATCCTTTGTCAAGAAGATTTCATGCACAGCCAAATTGTTGTTTTTCCTGTGGTCCTGTTTTAAAACTTCTGGATAATAAAGGGAAAGATATATATGAAGGAATAGAGGCAATCAGAGAGGCATCCAAATTGCTTCAAAAAGGTAAAATAGTTGCCATAAAAGGTATTGGTGGTTATCATCTTGCATGTGATGCTAAAAATGAGAAAAGTATAGAGATTTTAAGGAGAAGAAAGGGGAGATATGAAAAACCTTTTGCTTTAATGGCAAGAGATATAGAAACAATAAAAAAATACTGTTATTTAAGTAAGTTTGAAGAAGAACTTTTAACTTCATGGCAGGCACCTATTGTATTATTAGGAAAGAAAGGAGAAAGTTTGCCTTATAATATAGCACCTAAAAATAACTATCTCGGCTTTTTCCTTCCCTATACACCTATTCACCATCTTATTTTTCACTTCGGAGAAAAATTGAATGTTTTGATTATGACAAGTGGAAATTTTACAGAAGAGCCTATTATTTATGATGATGAGATTGCTTTAAATCTATTAAAAAATATATGTGATTTTTTTCTCACGCATAACAGGAAAATATATATAAATTGTGATGATTCTGTTTTAAGGTCTTTAAATAATAAAATTTATTTTATAAGAAGGTCAAGAGGTTTTGTCCCATCTCCTATTCTTTTTCCTTACGATTTTAAAAAGATAATATTTGCAGCAGGGGCTGATTTAAAAAATACATTTGCTTTTACTAAACAAAATAAGATTTTTTTAAGTCAGCATATAGGCGACCTTGAAACATATCTTTCAGTTGAGTCATACAAAAAATCTATACAACTTTTTAAAGATATACTTGAAATTCAACCAGAATTGATTGTTTATGATATACATCCAGGATATTTTTCTTCAAAAATTTCAAAAGAAATCTTTTCAGATTTAGAAAAGATAGAAGTTCAGCATCATCACAGTCATATTGCTTCCTGTATGGCTGATAATTTCTGTAAAAATGAAAAAGTTATAGGGATTGCATTTGATGGAACAGGATATGGGACAGATGGAAATATATGGGGAGGAGAATTTTTAATATGTGATTACAGGAACTTTGAAAGAGTTGCCCATTTAAAATATTTTCCACTTGCTGGAGAAATTTCAATAAGAGAAGTATGGAGACAGGGAGCAGTTTATTTATATAAGATTTTTGGGGATGATTTTTTATCTCTTGATATAGATTTTGTTAGAAAAATAGATATAAAAAAATGGGAAATAATAAAAAAAATGGTAGATAATAATATAAACTGTTTTTTGACTTCAAGTATAGGACGCTTTTTTGATGCTGTAAGTTCAATTTTAAATATAAGAGAAAGGATAAGTTATGAAGGACAGGCAGCAATAGAACTTGAAATGAGGATAAAAAAAACAAAAATACCTCCTTACAATTATAAGATTGAAAAAACAGATGGGAATTTTTATATAATAGACCCTGAAACGATTTTAAAAGAAATGATAGAGGATATAAAGAAAAAAATTGATATAGGCGAAATTTCATACAGATTCCACATAACCCTTGTTGATATTGTAAAAAATATGTGCAAAATTTTAAGAGAAGAAAGGAGGATAAATAAAGTTGCTTTATCAGGAGGTGTTTTTCAGAATATTTTTTTACTTGAAAATTTGGTAGAAATCTTAAAGAAAGAAAATTTTGAAGTTTTAATTCATAATCAGGTTCCAGCAAATGATGGAGGGATTTCATTAGGACAGGCAGCAATAGGATTTTTTAAAACAGAAAATTTTTGAAATATTTTATTTTCCTTCAAGGACTTTTAAATTCATAATTGCTGGTTGGTAATCTGGTTTTTTCTTTAAAATTTCTTTCCATATATTTCTGGCTTTTTCCTTTTCTCCAATTATTGCATAACATACTGCTAACTCATTTAAAATATCCAATTGCTCAGGTTTAATTCTTACTGCTTTTTCATATAGTTTTATCGCTTCTATATATTTCTCAGTTGATTTATAGAAAAAAGCAAGGTTTAAAATAATATGAAGGGAATTTGGATTTAAATTATATGCTTTTTGTAAATTTTTTTCAGCCATTTTAATATTTCCTGTATAAAAATAACTTATGCCAACAAGCATATGTGGAATGGATTCAAGAGGATTTATTGAAATATACATATTT
>CAYNUP010000198.1:0-7576 GCA_964400565.1 uncultured bacterium
GGGTATTTATGCAGAAATTACTTTATATTATTCAGAAGGGAAATATAATTTTTTTAAATGGACATATCCTGATTACAGGACTGAAAATTATATAAATTTTTTTTTGAAATTAAGGGAGAGATATAGGTGTCAGATTAAAAAAATACAAGAAAATGAAAAAAATGTGGATAAGGATACTGGTTGATTTTTTAATAGTTGTTTTCTTTTTAAGTTTAATAATAGGTGCAAGAGCAGTTATGCCTCCAAGATTGGGAATTTTTATAACTCCAAAAGATATGGGACTTCCTTATGAAAATATAATTTTAAAAACCCATGATGGAAAAAAACTTAAAGGCTGGCTTATTTATTCTGAAAAAAGCAAAGGTATAATTATATGTCTTCATGGTTATCCTGCCAATAAATCAGATATTCTGCCTGTGGTTGAGTTTTTATATCCTGACTTTTCTCTTTTACTTTTTGATTTTAGAGCACATGGAGAAAGTGAAGGGAGGGTATGTTATTTTGGACTTAAAGAATTTCTTGATGTTAAAAGTGCAATTGATTTTATAAAAAATGATAAAAGGATGAAATATTTACCAATTGGAATCTGGGGTTATTCTTTTGGAGGTGCTGTTGGGATTATTTCTGCATCAAAGTATAATGATATAAAGGCAGTTGTTTCTGATTCCTCATTTGCAAATTTTCCTGATATGGTAAAGAGTTATTATAAAAATCTTGGTCCTTTAAAATATATTTTTTCTTACTTTTCAATATTTCTTGGCAAATATGTTTTTAGAAGTGATTTTAAACAGAATAGTCCTGAAAATTTTATAGGAAATGTAAAATGTCCTGTTTTAATTATTCACTCAAGAAATGATGAGTTTGTTCCTTTTTATCATGCTGAAAGATTATATAAAAAAGCAAATCAACCGAAAGAAATTTATATAGTTGAAGGACCTCATACTGGACTTGATAGAGCATATACACAGGAATATAGAGAAAAAGTAAAAAATTTTTTCATAAAGTTTTTAATTTTTGAAAAATCTTTCTATAAAGGGGGTAAATAATGGAAGAAATTTTTAAAAGATATGAAAAAAATCCTGTATTGTCTCCTGAAATATGGAAATATACCTGTAATGCTGTTTTCAATCCAGGTGTTATTGAATTCAACGGATATGTTTATCTTTTATGCAGGGTTGAAACTTTTGATGGATATTCTCATTTAACCCTTGTAAAAAGCAAAAATGGAATAGATAACTGGGAAATACCTGATAAACCAACTTTATTACCTGAAGAAAAATATGATGAGGAGAGATGGGGAATAGAAGACCCAAGGATTGTTTATATAGAAGAATTAAAAAAATATGCTATCATATATGTTTCATTTTCTCCAGGAGGACCATTAATTTCTTTAATGCTTACAGAAAATTTTGAAAATTTTGAAAGGAAAGGACCAGTTGTTCCACCAGAAGATAAAGATGGAGCTCTCTTTCCTAAAAAATTTGATAACAAATTTGTTTTAATTCACAGACCGATTATAAGAGGAGAGGGACATATATGGATTTCTTATTCTCCTGACCTTATACACTGGGGCAAGCATAAAATTTTATTACCTGTAAGACCTGGAATGTGGGATTGTCATAGAATTGGACTTGGTTGTCCTCCAATAGAAACAGATGAAGGATGGATAATTATTTATCATGGGATAAGATATACTGCATCTATTCCTATTTACAGGGTTGGAATTGCTCTCCTTGATAAAGAAAAACCTGAAAAAGTTATTGCGAGAACAAAAGAATGGGTTTTTTCTCCAGAAAAGCATTACGAAAGAATAGGAAATGCTATGAATGTTGTTTTTCCTACAGGATATATTTTAAATAAAAATCAGATAATTCTTTACTATGGATGTGCTGATAGATGTATTTCTATTGCTTTTGCCTCTCTCTCAGATATAATTACTCTACTTCAAAAAAATAAAATTTAAAATCTAAATTATCTTAGAAGTTCCTTCCTTATTTTTCCACTACCTGTCTTTGGAAGTTCTTTTCTGAATTCTATAATTGTTGGGATTTTATACGAAGCAAGGTGCTCTCTGCAGAAATTTTTAATCTCAAGTTCTGTAATTTCTTCTCCTTCTTTTGGAACAATAACTGCTTTTACTGCTTCTCCTCTTAATTTATCAGGAACTCCAACAACTGCAACTTCTTTGACTTTTGGATGTTTATAAATAACACCTTCAACTTCAGTTGCATAAACATTTAATCCTCCTACAATAATAACTTCTTTTTTTCTTCCGACAATATAAAGATATCCATCTTCATCAAATTTTCCAAGGTCTCCTGTATATAACCATCCATCCTTTATTACCTGAGCAGTTAAATCTGGTTGATTGTAATAACCAGGTGTTATTGGCCATCCTTTCATAATTATTTCTCCAACTTCTCCTCTTGGAACTTCTACTCCATCCTCATCCACTATTTTTACTTCTACCCAAGGCACAGGTTTTCCAACTGAACCAAATTTTACATTATCTAAAGGAGGTAAAACATTTGGGGCAGCGCTTTCAGTAAGTCCATATCCTGAAAGTAATTTTGCTTGAGGACATGCTTTATTAAATTTCTTTATTACATCAGGAGAATATGGAGCACCAAAAACAGCAGCCCATCTTAAATGAGGAAGTTGAACCTTATCAAATTCTTCTAAATTTAGCATACCAATAAACATAGTTGGAACTAAAAATGTACCTGTTACTTTATATTTTTCAAGGTTTCTTAAAAGTTCAAGAGGATGATAAAATTCCATAACTACAACTTTAACATCTTTAAGAATAAGAAGTATCCCTACTATACCTCCGTTATGAGAAAATGGGATTGGGCATATACAAACATCTCTCTCTTCAAAATAATGGTAATGGTCAAATAAGGTTGCAAGAGGACTATCAAGATGCCTGTATGTCCATATAACTCCTTTTGGAATTCCTGTTGTTCCAGAAGTATAAAAAATTGCAGCAATAGAATTTTCGTCTATATCCTTAACAGGAAATTCTGGTTGATAGTTATTGATTATTTTTTCTATTGAAATACATCCAGGAAAATCTCCTTTTGCAAGAATTATCTTTTTCAAAGATGGAATATTTTTCTTTATATTCTCAGGGTCAAATTCTTTTGAAGGGACTGTTATAAGAAAATCTGCTTTACAGTGATTGAGTAATATAAAAACTTCTTCAGGTTTTAATCTATGGTCAAGAGGAATTGCAATTGCTTCTATTTTAAAAATTGCAAAATAAGAGTATATATATTCTGGTATATTTGTCATATATATTGCAACTTTTGTTCCTTTTTCAATACCAATCTCTTTGAATAAATTAGCATACCTATCTGTATTTTCTTCAAGTGTCTTATAACTAAATTCTTTATCCTTAAATATAAATGCAACTTCATCTTTTCTTTTTTCAACTATATTCCTTAACTCTTTTCCTATATTCATTTTCCCTCCTTTTTAAAAAGGTTAAAATTTTTTATTATAATTTTATCACAATATTTTTGATTTTTCAAAAATATTTGCTAAAATAAAAATTTATCTATGGAAAAAATAATATATATAATGGAAAAAATAATATATATAATTTCTTTTTTGCTTTCTTCTTCAAATTATGTTGTTAGTTTATCCATACCATTATATTTAATTTCAAAATTTTCTGCTTCACCATTAATACTTGGAGTTGCAGGTTTCTGCGGGAATTTTGCATATACGATTTTTGCATATATTTTTTATAGATTGAAATGGAAGATGGATTTTCCGTGGTTTATAATTTCTTCGATTTTGATATGTTTTGCTTATTTTTCTCTCCCCTTTTTGCCTTCTTATATATTATTTTTTCTTTTTCTTTTTATGAACGGTATTTTTTATAGTAGATTCTGGCCATCTCTTCAATATATTTTTAGTAAAAAAACAGATAATGTTGATAGATATAATCTTTCATGGTCATTAGGGGTAATTTTTGGTATCTTTATTTCAGGATATCTTTTTAAAATAAAAGAAATTTTACCATTTTTAACAGGTAGTTTTTTTGCATTTTGTGGTTTTATTATTGGATTGATAAACTTTAGAAATTTTAAGACATTTTATGAAAAACTTCCTAAAGAATTTTTTGTTAAAAAAAAGATTGATAAATGGACAAGAAAGATTATGCTTTTAAATTTTGTAAGTTTTTTTGGCATTGGTGGAACGATATTCCTTTTCCCAAAACTTGCAAAATCAATTTCTTATCCATCAACTCTGATAAGTAATATTTTAACTTCTTTATTCATAATAAGATTTTTTATGTTTTTTATTTTCAGTAAAATAAAGATTAAAATAACAGGAAAGACATTATTTATTTCCTATTTTGGGGTTGCCTTTTCTCTTATTTTTACAGGAATTTTAAAGGCACCATTATTTCACTCAATATGTATTTCTTTTCTTGGTATTACTTCGGCATTTTCTTTTAGAGCAGGACTTATGACTGTTGTTGAAAAAGGATATTCTACTGAATTAAATGAATCAATTATAGGGATGGGACTTTTTACTGGCTCTTTAATTTTAGGGGTTTTAAGCCAGATTTTTGGAATATTTAATGGTTTTATTTTTTCTGGTAGTTTGATTATGTTAATTTTCTTTTTGCAGAAATATCTACTAAAATAAAATTATGCTTGTAATTAAAATATTCTCGGTATTTCTTATAATTATCGCTGGAATTTTTGTAAGGAAAAAAGGAATAATTTCTTCTCTGACAATAAAAGAGATGTCTGTAATAATTACAAAAATCTTCTATCCCTGTCTTATATTTTCTTCATTTCTTAAGAATTTTAGTTCAAAAGACCTTATTGGGAGTTACCTTTTACCTTTTGGAACTATTTTAATTATGACCTGTGGTTATATTTATGGTATTGTTTTTTCAAAATTTTTTTATTTTAAAGATGATAAAGAGAAAAATACATTCAGATTTCAATGCACTATAAATAATTATTCTTTTCTTCCTTTGCCTATAATTCTTTTTCTTTATGGTGAAAAATATGCCAGTATGTTAATACTTTCAACTTTTGGTTCAGAAATTTCTGTCTGGACAATAGGTATTTTGGCATTAACAGGGAATAAATTTGAAAAGAAAAGTTTTAAAAATATTTTCAGTATCCCAATGATATCAATAATAATTTCTGTGGCATTTATATTTTTAAAGGATATCTTTGTAATAAAAAATGAAATGATTCTTGAAACAGGAAAAACTATTTTAAATATTGTAAGTTTGATGGGTAATGCTACAATCCCTGTTGCTTTATTTATTGCAGGTGCTAAAATGGGAGAAGTTGAATATAAAAACCTTTTTGACTATAAATCATTATTTCTTTCATTTTTAAGATTGGTTCTCATTCCTTTGACCTCTATATTTTTATTCTATATTTTTTCATTCCCTTCAGAAATTAAAAAAGTTCTTATTGTTGTTGCTATAATGCCCACTGCAATAGCAAGTATTGTTTTAAGTGAGGCATTTGAAAGTGATAGTAAATTTGCAGCAGAAACAGTTCTTTTAACCCATCTTTTTTCTCTTATTACAATACCTTTTTTTCTCTTTATTTTTAAATGAGATTTTTTGTCATCTTTATTGCTGGAAAGAAAAATTGGAGGATAAGGGATTTGAACCCTTGACCCCCAGACTGCCAGCCTGGTGCTCTCCCACCTGAGCTAATCCCCCATTTTTTATATTATATTGAAATTTCTAAAACCAGTCAATATATGTTAATATTAATTTAAGAAAGGAGGATTTTTATGGAAAAAAATGTTTTATGTCTGGGAATAATTGTTGGAGATTTTATTGCAAAACCAGTGGAAGGAATGCCTGAAAGAGGAAAATTAACACTTGTAGGAAAAACAGAATTACATATTGGAGGATGTGCTACAAATACAGGAATAGTTCTTAAAAAACTTGGTGGAAATGTTTCTATAATGGGAAAAGTTGGAAATGACAATCTTGGGAAATTTATTATAAATAAACTTAAAGAAGAAGGAATAAATACTGATTACATAAAAGTTTCTAATGAATTTACAACTTCTGGAACGAGTGTTCTGGTTCATTCAGATGGAGAAAGGTCTTTTTTACATTCAGTTGGAGCAAATTCTGATTTTTCTATTGAGGATATTGATTTTTCTATATTATCCAATTTCTATATTTTACATATAGCAGGTCCTTATTTAATGCCAAAATTTATTGGTGAAGGTCTTTTTCAAACATTAAAAATAGCAAAATCTAAAAAACTTATTACATCTCTTGATACCGTGTGGAATCCGTTTGGAAACTGGCTTGATGGAATTGAAAATTCTTTACTCTACATTGACTATTTTTTTACAAGTATAGAGGAAGCAAAAATGATTTCAGGTGAAAAAGAGGAGGAAAAGATATGTAATTTTTTTCTTTCAAAAGGTGTAAAAAATGTGTGTTTAAAGATGGGTGAAAAAGGCTCTTTTATTGCGAATAAGAGATTAACACATTATTTTCCTGCTTTAAAGGTAAATGTAGTTGATACGACAGGAGCAGGTGATGGATATGTTGCAGGGTTTATTAAAGGAATTATTGAAAATTTTGATTTTGAAAAATGTGGTCTTCTGGCAAATATTGTTGGTGCTAAAATTACAACAGAAATTGGAGCAACTTCAGGAGTTAAAAACTGGGACGATATTTTAAATTTTGCAAAAGAATACGGTTATGAAATTTAAAAGTTATATTTATATATTTTTTCTTTTGTCATTTATCGTGCTTTATTCCAGTGAGATTAAATATACAGCAGATAGTATGAAAATTTCTTTTGATGAAAATGGAGAGATAGATAAAGTTTATCTTGAAGGGAATATTGAGATTTTTTATAAGGATATTGTTTTTAAAGCAGAAAAGGCTCTCCTTGATATAAAAAATAATCAAATAGAATGTGAGGGGAATATTAAAATTATAAGTGATAAAGATGAGTTTTATGCAGATTATATGAAATATGATATGTTAGAGGAAACAGGGACTATTTATAATGCTAAATTTAAGTTTGAACCATTTTTTGGAAAAGCAGAAAAACTGGAAAGAAAAGGTGAAATGTTAAAAATGGAAAATGGATATTTAACAACATGTGATCTGGAAAAACCTCATTACAGAATCAGTGCAGGTAAAATTGAATTTTTGAAGAATAATTATTTAAAAGGAGAGAAATTTAAAATTGTTGTAGGGGAAAAATTTAATATTTTTTATTTCCCGAAGTTTATGATTGACCTTGAAACAAAGAAGCCGTTTTTCATCCCATCTGTAAGTTACAAAACAAGAACAGGTATTTTAGTTGGTTTAACACTGAATTTTAAAATTACAGAAAAAAAAGATTATTTATTAAGTGAAGATTTTTTAATTGGAATAAAAGGAGGTGGTATAGGATTGGGATTTTCCTCTCAAAAAAATAATGTGAATTTTAAATCATTTCTATTAAAAAGATGGGATGAAAGCGGAGTTCAACCAGGTGGATATTTAGAAATAAATAAAAACTTTGAAAACTTAAGTTTTTTAGTTGACTGGAGATGGATGTATAAT
>CAYNUP010000199.1:0-9442 GCA_964400565.1 uncultured bacterium
TTCTTACATGTCCCATATGAATCTGTGCAGATGTATAAGGGAACATTTCAAGAACATAAAATTTTTTCTTCTCTTTATCATATTTTGCTTCATATAATTTATTCTCTTCCCACTTTTTCTGCCATTTTATTTCAATTTCCCATGGGTTATATTTTTCCATATTTTTCTCCTATTTTTCTTAGAATTTCCACATTTTTTTTATCCTCTTTCAAACTTAATTTAGGGGTTTCTATAATAAATGGTAAATTTCCAAAATATTTATCCTTAATTATTTCTTCAAAACCTTTTATTCCAATTTTTCCTTTTCCAATATGCTCATGTCTATCTATTTTAGAACCTAAATCAGTTTTTGAATCATTTGCATGGATTAATAAAATATAACTCAAATCTATAAATTTTTCAATATCTTTTTCACTTTTTCAACATCTTTAATATTATATCCTGATTGAAATGCATGAGCGGTATCAAAACAGATACCAAAATTGCTGGTTAATTTTTCAAGAATAAAAGAGAGATGTTCAAAATTATATCCAAGTGAAGTTCCCTGACCTGATGTGTTTTCAATTAAGATTTTTATTTTTGCATTTGAAAAGTTTTTTAAAAGTTCAACAATATTTTTAAGACCCCTTTTTTCTCCTAAATCTTTATGAAATCCTGGATGTATTACATAAAAATCAGCCCCTATTTTTTCACTTTCTTCTATTTCAATTTCTAAAAACTCTACAATTCTTCTCTTTATTTTTTTATCATCTTCCGCAACATTTAAAATATATGGCATATGGACTGCAATGGGATTAATGTTTTTCTTTTTGAGTTCTCCCTTAAATTTTTCTATTTCTTCCTTTTCTCTATATTTCCTTTTCCAACTCCTTGGATTAGAAAGGAAAATTTGAAAAGTATTGCATTTTAGATATTCACAATGTTCAATTGTTTTTAAAAGTCCTTCACCTATCCACAAATGAGCCCCTATTTTCATAGAAAAATTTTATTTTTAGAATAACTTTAAGTCAAAAATTTGACATAAATTTTTTAAGTGCTATATTTAAATTTCAAAAAGTGAAAAAAGAGAACATTTTTAAAACAGGAGGGTAAAATGAAAATAGGATGTCAAGATGGGATATTGCCTGGGAATAGTTTAAAAGATAAATTTAGATTAGCAAAAGATATAGGATTTGAAGGAATTGAGGTCTATGGAAGGGTTTTACTGGAAGATTTGGAAAAGGTTGAGGAATACAAAAGAATGTCAGAAGAATTCGGAATTAAAATTTCAAGTATATGTGCTGGTTATAGAAATTATTTGCTTGAACCTGATCCAGAAGCAAGAAAAAAGTCAAGGGAAGATATAAAAAAATTGCTTGAAATTGGGGGAGAACTTGGAGTAATTGGATTAATTTTAGTTCCAATTTTTGGAAGACCGCAGATTACAGACCTATCCCCTTATAAAGATGCTATAGAACTTGAAAAAGAATTATTATTTTCTCAACTTCCTGAAATAGTTGAAAAAGCAGAAAAAGAAAAATGTTGTATTTTACTTGAGCCACTTAATAGATATGAAACACATTTTTTAAACAGATTGGAACAGGCAATTGAATATTGTGAAAAAATAAACAGTGAATATTTTAAAATTATGGCTGATTTCTTTCATATGAATATTGAAGAGGCAGATATTTCAAAATCAATTGAAAAAGCAAATAAGTGGATCTCTCATATTCATCTTGCAGATAGTAATAGGGTTTTACCTGGTATGGGTCATACTGATTTTAAAAATGGGTTTAAATCACTTAAGAAAATAGGATTTAAGAATTATATGATACTTGAATGCATAGTTCCTGAACCAAGAGAAGAAAATCTTAAAAAAAGTTTTAAGTATATGAAGGAAATTTTGAAAGAAATTTAAAAAAGGGAGGAAAAATGGAAATAAAAGTAGGATTTATTGGATGTGGTGGAATTGCAAATGCTCATATGAATGCTCTTTCTCAAATTCCAGAGGTTAAATTTGCAGGGATGTGTGATATTGATGAGAATAAAGCAAAAATGGCAAGTGAGAAATATGGAGGGAAAGTTTATACAGATTACAAAAAGATGCTTAATGATATTGAAATTGATGCATGTTTTATTTGTCTCCCTCCTTTTGCTCATAAAGGCCAGGAGGAATTTTGCATTGAGAAAAATATACCATTTTTGGTTGAAAAACCAATACATTTGAATAAAAATAAGGCAAAAAAAATATTAGAGAAAATAAAAGAGAAAAATTTAATTACTGCTGTTGGTTATCAAGACAGATATCAAGATATAATTTCATACATTAAGCCATTTTTTGCAGAGGATAATCTTGGGTTTTTTACTGGCTGGTGGGTTAATGGACTACCTATGGTTTACTGGTGGAGAAGGAAAGAGATGTCAGGAGGTCAGGCAGTTGAACAGACAACTCATATTTTTGATATGACAAGATATCTTATCGGAGAACCTGTTGAAGTTTTTGCTGTGAAAAGAGCAGGATTGATTAAGGGTTTAGAAGGATATAATATTGAAGATGCATCAGGTGTGAGTATTTATTTTGAAAATGGCGTATTTGGAGTAATATTTTCAGGTTGTTTTTTAAAGGTGCCCGGTAAAGTAGGACATGATTTTTATTTCACAGATAAAGTAATTGAGTATACAGAAAGACAAAAAGTGAAAATAAATTATGGAAATAAAATAGAGGAAATTTATGAAACAGGTAATCTTTTATTAAAAGAAGATTCAGCATTTATTGAAGCAATTAAGACAAAAAATCAATCTTTAATAAAATCTTCTTATGAGGATGCTTATAAAACACTTGTTTTTACTTTATGTGCAAATGAAGCAATGGAAAAAAATAAGTTAGTTAAAATTAAGTATTAAAAAGGAGTTAAAATGATAAAAATAGGAATTATTGGAGCAGGCGGTATTTCTCAAGTTTCCCATATTCCAAATTTACAAAAGATAGGAGAAGTTAAAGTTGAAGCAATATGTGATGTAAATGAAGAAAAATTAAATTTTGTATCTGAAAAATTTAATATTCCTAAGAAATTTACTGACTGGGAAAAAATGCTTGATGAAGATTTAGATGCTGTTGTTATATGTTCTCCAAATGCTTATCATAGTATTCAATCAATAAAAGCGATGGAGAAAGGAAAGCATGTATTATGTGAAAAACCAATATGTCTGACAGTAGAAGAAGTGGAGAACCTTTTTAAAACAGTTGAAAAGACAAAAAAGATATTTATGGGTGCTTTTCCAAGAAGATTTCTTGGAGAAACTCTTATTTTAAAAAAACTTGTTGATGATGGATTTTTCGGAGAAATTTATTATTTGAAAGCAAGTTATTTAAGAAGAAGAGGAATACCAGGACTTGGGACATGGTTTACAAATAAAAAACTCGCTGGTGGTGGACCTATGATGGATGTTGGAGTTCATATGATAGACATGATTTTATACATTGCAGGTTTGAAAGACCCAGAAATTGTCATTGGAGCAACTTTTGAAAAATTTAAAGATAAAGCAGTTGATGGTGGTTGGCCTCCAGTTGATACAAGAAAAGGAGATAAACCGGAAGGTAAAATAGAAGTTGAAGATTTGGCAACAGGTTTTGTTAAATTTAAAAATGGAGCAGTTTTGTTTGTTGAAGCAAGTTGGGCAGGAAATTCAGAAACCGGACTTAAAGCAAGTTTATTCGGAACAAAAGCAGGAGCACAATTACCCGATCCTCAAAATCCACAACTTCCAGTTAGAATATATTCTGAAACAAATGGTATTATCAGTGATATATTTCCAGAAATTCCTAAAAAAGACCCTTATTTTGAAGAAATCAAATATTTTGTTGAATGTATAAAAGAAGAAAAACAACCAATTACAACAAAAGAGGAAATAATAACAGTAGTGAAAATAATAGAAGGGATATATAAGTCAGCAGAAAGAAATGAACCTGTAAAGTATTAAAAACTTAATTAAAATATATGTTTTTTGGAATTAGTGGCTTATATTTCAATGAAAAAGATTTAGAAATTGAAAAACAGCAACTTATTGATGAAGGGAAAGATATAAAACAAATTGAAGGAGAATTTAAGAAAATATCATTACTTATCAAATCTCAAAATCCTCTTGAATGTCAAAAAGAAATAGGAATGTTGTTTGATAATTGTCAGAAATTACCTGTAAAACATGATTATCCCTATATAGAACCAATTGATTATGAAGAAATTAGAAAAAATTGGGGTAATAATATTTTTAAAATGCCACAAAAATTTCAAAAAAATAAAATTAAAGATAAAATTTATGGAGGATGGTTTGGAAGATGTGCGGGATGTCTTCTTGGAAAACCTGTTGAGGGATGGCAAAAAGAAAAAATTGAAGGTTTTTTGAAGTCAACTGGGCAATTTCCTCTAAAATATTATATAAAAAACAATTTCAGTGAAGAAATTCTTAAAAAATATGGGGTTAATAAAAATGGTCCATTCATAAACAACATCAAAAATATGGTAGAGGATGATGATATTAATTATACTGTTTTAGCGCTTACATTGATTGAAAAATATGGTTTTGATTTTACTGTTTTTGATTATGCATTAACTTTACTTGAAAGAATGCCAATTTTAAGAACCTTTACTGCTGAAAGGATTACCTACAAAAATCTTATAAATCTTATTTCTCCTAAGTATTCTGCTTTGTATAGAAATCCTTATAGAGAATGGATTGGTGCTCAGATAAGAACTGATTTTTATGGTTATATAACACCTGGTGAACCCGAAAAAGGGGTTGAACTTGCATATAAAGATGCCTCAATAACGCATATAAAAAATGGAGTTTACAGTGCCATGTTTATAACTGCTATGATTTCAATTTCTTTTTGTGAAAATGAACCTGAAATAATAATCAAAAATGCTCTCAATTTTATTCCACAAAAATCCAGATTAAGAGAGGCAATTATAGAAATTCTGGATTTTTGGGAAAAAGGGATATCTTATGAGAAAGTTTCTGATATGATTCATAAAAAATGGGATGAGAAATTTTCCCATCATTGGTGTCATGCGATTAGTAATACTCAAATAGTAACTATTGGACTTCTGTGGGGAAATGGAGATTTTGGAGAATCAATATGTAAGGCAGTTCAGATAGGTTTTGATACAGATTGTAATGGTGCAACTGTTGGTTCAATTATGGGAGTTATATTTGGAAAAAAGGAAATTCCTAAAAAATGGATATTGCCTTTAAATAATATTGTTGAGACAGGTATTTCTGGTTATAATAAAATTAGAATTTCAGAACTTGCTGAAAGAACATGGAAAATTTATAAAAATGAATTATTGAAAATAAGATGAGAAAAATTAATAATAGGCAGAATTTATTTTTTATTAAAAGGAGGAGTTATGGAAATATTGAGAATTCTAAAAGAAAGAAGAAGTATAAGGAAATATCAGAAAAAAGAAATACCAAAAGAAATTATTGAAGATATAATTGATTGTGCAAGATTTGCCCCAACAGCAATAAATATTCAACCATGGGAGTTTATAGTTGTGACAGATAAAAATATGAGAGAAAAAATTGCTGATATTACAGATTATGGAAAATTTATAAAAGATGCACCTGTTTGTATTGTTGTTTTTTGTAAGGATACAAAATATTACCTTGAAGATGGTTCTGCTGCTACAACTTATATTTTACTTGCCGCAAAATCATATGGTCTTGGAAGTTGCTGGGTTGCTGGAGATAAAAAAGGATATGCGGGAAAAATAAGGGAATTACTTGGAGTTCCAGAGGGATATAAACTAATTAGTTTAATTTCAATTGGATATCCTGCTGAAGAACCCAAACCCAGGAAAAGAGATTTAAAGGAACTTTTACACTGGGAAAAGTGGTAAAAATCTTATCTATTACTTGCTTTTTTATCATCCTCTTTTTTCTAATAATTTGAATTTTATTTTACAGGATTTTATAATAAATTAAATGAAAAAGGGGAAGGATGATATCAAAATTTTTTAAGTTTGAAGAAAGAAAGACAGATTTAAGGACGGAAATTATTGCAGGAATTACAACTTTTATTACTATGGCATATATCATTTTTGTTCAGCCAGCAGTACTTTCTCAAGGTGGGATGGATTTTGGGGCAGTTATGGTAGCAACATGTCTATCTTCTGCAATAGCAACATTAATTATGGGGCTGTATGCTAATTATCCAATTGCTCTTGCTCCTGGAATGGGAGAGAATTTCTATTTTGTTTTTACTGTTATTCTTGGAATGGGAATAGTATGGCAAAAAGTTCTTGGTGCTGTTTTTATTTCCGGTGTTTTATTTATAATTCTTTCAATATGGAGGGTAAGAGAAAAACTTGTGGAGAGCGTTCCCTCTTCTTTACAATCTGGAATAGCAGGAGGTATAGGTCTTTTTATTACATTTATTGGTCTTATTCAGAGTGGGATAGTTCAGAAGGGTGGAGTGGTTTTAACAATAGGGAATCTTTATCAGAAAGAAGTTGTTTTATCAATTATAGGATTAATAATAATAGGCACTCTTATGGGATTAAAAATAAAAGGAAATATTCTTATAGGGATGGTGATAACAGCCATAATTGGGATTTTTATGGGAGTTATAAAATATGAAGGAATAATTGGTAAAGTTCCATCAATTGCTCCTACATTTTTTAAACTTGATATAATAGGTGCTTTAAAGGAAGGGATTTTTACAGTGATATTTATTTTTCTTTTTATGGATTTATTTGATACAGTTGGAACTGCAATAGGAGTTGGAGAAGCAGGAGGTTTTATAAAAAATGGGAAATTTCCAAAAGTTGAGAGGGTTTTACTTTCTGATGCAATTGGAACAGTTGCAGGAGCGGTTCTTGGAACAAGCACAGTTACAAGTTATATTGAAAGTGCTTCTGGAATATCTGTAGGAGGAAGGACTGGTTTTGCTTCTGTTGTTACTGCAATTTTATTTTTATTATCTCTGTTTTTCTATCCTTTTGTGAAAATGATTGGGACAGGGATTTCCAGTGTTTCAGGAATAACTCTTTATCCGGTTACAGCACCTGCTTTAATTATTGTTGGAAGTTTGATTATCCCTACAATCAGAAAAATAAAATGGGAAGACCCGACTGAATTTATCCCAGCATTTTTATCTTTTGTTGGTATTCCTTTCACATATAATATTGGAGAAGGAATTGCTTTTGGTTTTATTTCATATTTCTTTTTGAAACTTTTTACAGGTAGATATAGAGAATTAAATCCTATAGTAATTATTGTCGCGATTGCTTTTATTTTAAGATTCTTATTTTTGAAGAGTTGATTACATAAGGTTTTCTTCAAGACGAATAATAATTGTTTCTTTTTTAATCACATCAAGTTTATTTATTTTTTCTATTGCCTTTTTTACATTTTTTTCTTTTGCTTTATGAGTCAACATTATTATAGGAACCGCTTTCTTAGGGTTATCCTGTTTTTGTATCACAGATGATATACTTATTTCATTTTCTCCAAGAATTTTTGATATTTTTGCAAGCACTCCTGGTTTATCTATTGCAGTAAACCTAAAATAATATCTTGTTTCAATTTCTTCAAATGGTTTTAAACTAAATTTATCTTCGGAGATAAAATTTTCTTCTATAAATGCCTGTGAAGTGATTTTTTTACTTATATCAACAACATCACTTATTACAGAACTTCCTGCTGCCTTTCCTCCTGCTCCTTCACCATAAAAAAGTGATTTTCCAATTAAATCTCCTTCCAGATAAACAGCATTATTAACTCCTTCAACAAGTGATAAAATATGTGATTTTGGGAGTAAAACAGGATGAACTCTTATTTCTACCTGTTTTTCTTCTTTTTTAAATATTCCGAGAAGTTTTACCCTATATTCAAATTCACTTGCAAATTTTATATCAATTGTTTCAATTTTATCTATTCCTTCAACAAAAACTCTGTCAATTGAAAAAAATTTTCCAGTGGTAATGTATGAAAGGATTAAAATTTTCTGTGCAGTATCGTTTCCAGAAATGTCAAGTTGAGGATTTGATTCTGCATACCCGAGTTTTATTGCTTTATTAAGTGCTTCCTTAAAATTTATTTTATTATAAAACATCTCTGAAAGGATATAGTTTGTTGTTCCATTAAGTATTCCAAGTATTTTTGTAATTTTATTTCCCACAAAACTTTCCTTAAGAGATTTTATTATTGGTATTGCACCAGCAACACTTGCTTCAAATCCAATATAAACATTTTTTTCTTTTGCCTTCTTAAATATTTCTTCCCCATATTTTGAAAGAAGATATTTATTTGCTGTAACAACTGATTTTCTATTTTCAATTGCATTTATAACAAATTCATAAGCATAATCAATACCTCCTATAAGTTCAATTACAATATCAATGTTTTTATCCTTAATTATTTCTTCGGGAGAAGTAGCAGCAAACTTTTTAAATTGGGAAAGTTTTCTTTTATCTTTATCAAAAACTTTTAAAATATTAATTTCAATCCCTATTTTTTCTTTTATTATATTTTTTTTTGATATTATACCTTTGATGAAATTTGAGCCAACAGTACCGCATCCAATAACACCAATATTTACGATTTTTTTATTCATTTTTAATAAAGAGATGTAGGTATTGTATTTTTATAAAGTGATTTAGAAGCAAAATATAATTCATTTTGAAGTTTTTCAATTTCATCTTCAAGTTTATCTTTTTTAATATTTCTATCTATTCTTAAATCTTTTGCATCAGAATATAATTTTCTACTTAAAAAATAATTGTAAGATGGTTGCTCTCCTTCTGCAAGATTATCAAGTGCTCTTTTTGAACTTATAAGTTTCACCTTATATTCATTTTCATATGTTTGATTGATTATTTTATTTTTGAAATCAATAATTTCATTAAATGAAGGAATTTTCTGAACTTCATTTCTTACATAAAAATACTTGTAAATATCTCCGTTTTCTTTTTCCAGTTTTTTCAATTTTTCAAGAAGATTGTTTACTTCAATTTGATGGAGAATTTGATTTATTTTATCTGTTGGGAAATTATATTGTTTTGCAAAAGCGATTGCCTCTGATATCAATTCTTTAACTTTGGCATAATTTTTTTCTTCTTTCAGATACTTTTCAATTTGAGTTAAATATCCTTCATAGATTTTCTTTCTTTCTTCAAGAATTTTTCTTTGTCTTTCCTTTTCAAGTTCTTCCTGTTTTCTTCTTTCTTCCTCTGCCATTCTTTTTAATTTTTCTGTCTTGTATTTATTATAGTAAAACCATCCACCACCAACAATGCCTAATATTACAACAAATATAACTAACCTTTTAATCAGTTTCAATAATTTTTTCATTTTTCTCTCTCAATAATTTTAAGTTTTTGTAAAATAAAAGTCAAATTTTTTATAATTCTGGAAGTATTACATTCTTATTTTTTCTTTAAACTCGTAAATTAAATTCTCT
>CAYNUP010000200.1:0-5658 GCA_964400565.1 uncultured bacterium
AAACTCATATCTACAATTTTTACATCTTAATTTCCCTCTTCTTACTTTCCAGAATTTTTTTCCGAGACATCTTGGACACTTTACTTTATCCATAGCCACATTTTAACATTTTTAAGTGGCTATTTTCAAACATAACCCTTATTTTGCAGCACAGGATTTTACAAAAAATAGAGAATTAATAGTTAAAAAAGTAAAGGAAGTTAATGTTTTAAAGGATGAAGAAAAAAGGAAAATAATAAAAGCAACATATATTCTCGGAGATGATAAAAAAATTTATCCCGAATACCAACTGACTCTTTTCCTTGAAATAAGAGAAGAGTTTCCCTTTTTAGCAATTTATTCAAAATTTACATATAATGGTGAAGGAAATCCAGAATGTGGAATAAACTGGGGAATGGAGAGTGTATATGAACCTTATAAATATTATACAATACCTCAAAAAGACAAAATTCTAACTTATAAACTTGAAAAAACAAAGAAAACGAAAATAGGACATGCTAACTGGATTTTTGCAAATACTGGTAAGGGAGAAGGTGGTGGATTGATCGCTCCGGCAGTTATTCTTGGGAAAGGAGAAGATTTTATTTTTATAAACAGTGTTCCTCCAAAGAAAAAACTCTCCAAAGGAGAATCAATTGATGTATTTATGATTTTTATGCCAATAGAAAAGAATTATAAAATCCTAGAAGAACTTTTTGAAAAAACCAAAACTATAAAATGGGAATATTAAAAAGGGGGATTATGGCTCTCACAGATGAAGAAAAAAATAGAATTATGGAAGAAGAAAAAATTCGTTTAAAACTCAGATTAAAATATGAACAGAAATCCTCAGGTCTTGCAGGTGTCTTATCAAGTATTTGTCCAGGACTTGGACAGATTTACAACGGACAACTGGGAAAAGCGACTTTTATTGGGTTAATTATTCTTATAAGTATTGCTTTACTTTCTTTTGGGATTATATTCAAGGTTAAAGGACTTCCTGCAAAAGGAGAAAAAATAAGTGTAGTAGAAGAAGAAAAGCCTGTTGAAATGACAGAAGAGGGAGTTGTAATAGAAGAAAATATAGAAAAAAAAGAGAAAGAAAAAAAAGTAGAGAGTAAACCAAAATCACCATATATTCTTACAATAATCGGGCTTATTGGGCTCTGTTATGTATGGAGTTTTGCAGTAAAAGATGCTATAAAAACAGCAAAAAAATTGAATGAAGATGCTATAAAAGATTTATAAATTTTTGAGTTTAAATATTAAAGAACCAAGTTCAGAAGCCATATCAACATAATTTACAAATATATTTTTTGGCAGATTTAAAGTAACAGGAGCAAAATTTAAAATCGCTTTTATTCCTGAATTTACCATATATTCTGCAACTTCCTGAGCACTCTCTGCAGGAACACATATAATCCCGACTTTTATTTTTTCTTTTTTTACAAATTTTTTCATATCTTCTATTCCTTTTATTTCTATATTGTCAATTATATTACCAACTTTTTTAGGGTCTTTATCAAAAGCACAGATAATTTTCATATTCAAAATTGAAAAACCTTTATATCTGATAAGGGCTGACCCTAATCTTCCTACACCAACAAGTATTACTTTTATCTCTTTCTCAATTCCAATAATTTTTTCCAATATTTCAACAAGTTTATCCACATTATACCCAACTCCTCTTTTTCCAAAAGTTCCAAAATAAGAAAGGTCTTTTCTAAATTGTTCAGGTGGAATATTTAAAGAAATTGTTAACTTTTTTGAAGAAACAACTTTCTCTCCACTCTTCTGTAAATTGAGTAGATTTCTTAAATAAACAGGTAATCTTTTTATCGTATCCTCAGGAACATATTTTTTCATTATCTTGATTTCCCTCCTGAAATATTTATTGTTGTTCCAGTAATATAACTTGCAAGGTCAGATATTAAAAAACAAACAAGATTTGCCACCTCTTCAAGTTTTCCAACTCTTCTTAATGGTATTGAAACTTTTTCATACGATTTTCTTAATTCTTCTACTGTTATTCCCCTTGCGTAAGCAAGCGCTTTCTCATATTCTGTATTTCTTAAACCAGTTGTTTCAAGTATTCCAGGAGCAACACCCACCACTCTTATATTATATTTTCCAAGTTCTTTTGCCCAACTTCTTGTAAATGAATAAATTGCTGCTTTTGTTGCTGCATATACACTCTGCCCTTCTGAACCTTCAAGTGCAGATTCAGATGAAATATTAACTATTACACCTTTTTTATTTTTCAACATTTTTCTTACAACTGCCTGGGCACATAAAAGATATCCTTTTAAATTAATATTTACCATTCTGTCAAAAATTCCCTCTGTAATTTCTTCTTTACCATCCGGGTCTACCAGAAGCCGTGGAATAAGAACACCTGCGTTATTTACAAGATAATTTATTTCTCCGAAAGTTCTCTCTGTCTCTTCTACTAAATTTTCAACCTCATTCTTTTTTGATACATCTGTCTTAAAAAACTTTAATTTCCCTTTATAATACTTCAACTCTTCTAATGTTTTTTCTCCATCTTCTATATTCACATCTCCAATAACAACATTTGCACCACATTCAAGAAGTCTTTTTACAATAGACTTCCCTAATCCTCCTGCTCCACCTGTTACAATCCCTGAAAACCCATTTAAATTAATATTGACCATAATTTGACTGATATTTGTTAAATAATATATCATTATATTCAGTTTTTAACAAGGGGAAGAAAATGAAAAAGGCAATTGGTATAGATATAGGAGGAACTTATATAAAATCAGGTATTGTTGACGAAACTGGAAGAATAATTAAAAGTCAACAACTACCAACTCTTGCAGAAAAAAAGCAAAGAGATGTTGTCCTTTCACAGATAGAGAAAAGTATAAAATTTTTATATGATGATGATATTGAAGGAATAGGAATTGGAACTCCTGGTATAGTTGATGATGAAGGGATAGTTTATGAATCTCCAAATTTACCCGGATGGGATAATTTAAATTTAAAAAAGATATTTGAAGAAAAATTTAAAAAAAGAGTGGTAGTTGAAAATGATGTAAATACAATTGCATGGGGAGAATATCTTTTTGGAGCAGGCAGAGGAAGTAAAACTATGATATGTATAACCCTTGGAACTGGTTTAGGTGGTGGAATTGTAAAAGATGGTAAACTTCTAAGAGGGGGAAAATATTCTGCTATTGAAATAGGTCATATTCCAATTGATTATAGAGGACCTAAATGTAAATGTGGAAATTATGGGTGTATTGAGAGATTTGTTGGCAGGGATTATATAGTTGAGAGAGCAATAAATGGAATAAAAAAAGGGATAAAAACAAAAA
This sequence comes from uncultured bacterium, assembly GCA_964400565.1. GTDB lineage: Bacteria > Ratteibacteria > UBA8468 > B48-G9 > JAFGKM01 > JAMWDI01. The sequence continues at coordinate 3,321 of CAYNUP010000200.1, forward strand.
TTTATGAACTTGTAAATGGTGAGTTGGATAAAATTACGCCCAAGATTATATCAGATGCATATAACCTTGGGGATAAATTAGCAGAAGAAATATGGATTGATGTTGGAATATGTCTTGGTGCAATGTTTTCTGGTCTTGTTAACCTTTTAAATCCAGATGTAATTGTAATAGGAGGAGGAATTTCTCAAGCAGGAAAAATTTTATTTGATACAGTTGAAAAAACAATAAAAGAAAGAGCAATGAAAAAATTAACCGAAAATTTAAAAATTGTTCCTGCTGGACTTGGAATTAATTCTGGAATAGTTGCAGCAGGTGCATTAATTTTCCAAAAATGAGAATAATATTTTTTGGAAGTGATATTTTTGGGCTTCCATCCCTTGAGATTTTAAAAAAAAATTATGAAGTTATAGGAGTTGTTACTGCTTCTGATAAACCAAAAGGCAGGGGATTGAAAATATCTTCAACACCTATAAAAGAATGGGCACTAATGAACGGAATAGATATTTTTCAACCAGAAATTTTGGATGATAAATTTTTTAAAAAAATTGAAAAGTTATCTCCTGATTTAATTGTCTTAATTTCCTATGGTAAAATTCTGCCTTCTTCAGTACTAAATCTTCCTAAAATTGCCTCAATAAATGTTCATCCTTCACTTTTACCAAAATATAGAGGACCTGCACCAATTGAATGGGCTTTGATAAATGGTGAGACAAAAACAGGAATAACTGTAATAAAAATGGATGAAAAAATAGATACAGGAGAAATAATAATTCAAAAAGAAGTAGAAATTTTGCCTTTTGAGAATGCTTTTAATCTAAAAAATAAACTCTCCTATTTGGCACCAGAGATTTTAATTGAAAGTATAAAAATTCTTGAAAAAGGAGGTCCTACATACCCTCAAAAAGGAGAAATTTCTTATGCTCCTAAATTGAAAAAAGAGGATGGACTTATAAATTGGTCTAAAGAAGTTGAAAAAATACATAATCTTATAAGGGGTGTAGTTATATGGCCAACTGCTTACACATTCATTCCAATAAATTCAATAAAAAAACTTGTCAAAATATATAAAACAGAAATAGGTGAAAGAGAAGGAAATTTTGGAAATCCTGGTGAAGTAATAAAGATAGAAAATGAATTTATAGAAGTTGCATGTGGAAAAGGGACATTGAAGATAAAAGAATTGCAGATAGAAGGTAGAAACAGAATGAATGTTTCACAGTTTTTATGTGGTTATAGAAATTTATTGAAGTTATTTGGATAATATTAATTAATATAATAAAAAAGTTAATTGAAAAGTTCTGAAAATCTATCCTAATAAATCTGTACTTTTGATAAAATAAAAAGAGAAAGGAGAGAAAATGAAAATAATACAGATAGGTTTAGGAGAATGGGGAAAGGTATGGCTTGATATACTTGTAAACTCAAAAGAATGGGAGATTGCAGGAATTGTGGATATAAATGAAGAAATTTTAAAGAAAAGTATAGAAAAATATCCTTTTCTTGAAGGGAAAGCATATACCTCATTAAAAGAATGTCTGAAAGAAGTTAAAGCAGATGCTCTTTTAAATGTTACACCACCATCCTTTCACAAAGAAACAACAATAATGGCTTTAAAAGAAGGACTTCATGTTCTTGCTGAAAAACCATTATCAGATTCGTTTAGAGATGCTGAAAAAATTGTCGAAGAAGCAAAAAAATATAAAAGGAAATTAATGGTGAATCAGAAGTATAGATATAGGAAAGAAGCCAGAACTTTAAAGAAAATTATTGAGGAGGGCGAAATAGGAAAAATAAGTTGGTGTGTTATAAATTATGCACGAGGCCCAAGGTTTTCTCAAACCAGTTTCAGAAAAAAAATTAAACATGTATTTTTGTTAGAGATGGCAATTCATCATTTTGACCTTGCAAGATATATATTTGGAAAAAATCCAGTAAGTGTTTATGCAGAAAGTTGGCATCCTGAGTGGAGTTGGTTTGAAGGAGACCCCTGTGTAAGTGCAATTTTTGAATTTGAAGAGAATATTCATCTAAATTATTCAGGAAGTTGGGTAAATACAGGAAGAGAAACTGCACCTGCTGGAATATGGGAAATATATGGAGAAAAAGGAAGTATAATCTGGGACAATTCTGGAATAAAGAAGTTTTCTGAAGGAAATGAGAAAATAATAGAACTAGTTAAACTTGAAAGAGAGGATATATCTCTTTCCCTTTATGAGTTTTATAGAAGTATTATTGAAAATAGAGAACCAGAAACAAATGGAATGGACAATTTAAAAAGTTTAAATATGGTTTTTAAATCTATTGAATCAATACAAAAAGGGAAAAAAATTATATTATA
>CAYNUP010000201.1:0-3578 GCA_964400565.1 uncultured bacterium
GTATGAGGAACAAATAAAAAACATATTCCATCTTTTACATTTTTAATTTTTATAATTTCTTCAATCTTTCCAGTAATTTCTATAAAATCTGTTCTTTTTCTTGTTGATACACTTATTTTTTCCATTTCTCATTCTTCTTTATAAAATATCTTATATCCTTCAAATGTTGAATATACATCTGCTTTACTTACAAGTTCAAATGGAGCATGCATTGATAAAACACCTGTACCACAATCTATAGTATCAATATTGTATCTTGCAAAATATGTCGCAACAGTTCCTCCACCTCCAAGTTCAAGTTTTCCAATTTCGCCTGATTGCCATAAAACATTATTTTTATCAAATATTTTTCTTATATAAGCAATATATTCTCCAGATGGTTCAGTGCTTCCACCCTTCCCTCTTCCTCCTGTAATTTTTGTTAAAACTACTCCACATCCAATTTTTGCAGCATTTTTTGGTTCATATGCATCCTTGAAATTAGGGTCCAAAAGTGTATTAACATCAGCAGAAATGGCTTTTGAATTTTCAAATAATTTTTTAACTTCAGATATTGAATAACCTGCCTTTTCAATAACTTCTTCAATAAAATATTCAAAAAATGAAGATGAAGCAGAAGTTGACCCACGACTTCCGATTTCTTCCTGGTCCACAAGTATACAGAAAATATTATTTTCTGATTCAATATTTTCTAAAAATGAGGTAAAGGAAGCATAGGAACAAACTCTATCATCCTGTCCATAACCAAGTATTAAACTTTTATCAATTCCTGCATCTTTTGCTTTTCCTGCTGGAACAAATTCAAGTTCACTGCTAATAAAATCTTCTTCCTCTATTCCATAAAATTCCTTCAAAATTTTAAGAATATTTGCTTTAACTTTTTCCTTTTCTTTATTTCTATCAGGGATTGTGCCAACAAAAACATTTAAACTTTCTCCAGGAAAACCATCTTCAATTGTTTTTTTCATCTGTTCTTTTGCAAGATGGGGAAGAAGGTCTGTTATTGTAAAAGCAGGTTCATCTTCTTTCTCTCCTATAACAATTTCTTTAATTGTTCCATCCTTTAAAAATACTGTTCCATGAAGTGCAAGAGGAATTGTCAGCCATTGATATTTTTTTATTCCTCCATAATAATATGTTTTAAATAAAGCGATATTTTCATCCTCATATAAAGGAGATGTTTTTAAATCAATTCTTGGACAATCTATATGAGATACTATAAATCTGCAACCATCCAAAAGTTTTTTTTCTCCAATAATTCCAAATATAACTTCCTTGCCTTTATTAATTTTAAAAAATCTATCCCCTTTTTTTAAATTCTTAAATTCTTTTAAATCCTTAAATCCGTATTTCTTAACTTCTTCAATGCTACTTTTTACAAATTCTCTTACTGTCTTATTTTCTGATATAAAACTTTTATATTTTTCACAATATTCAAAAACTACTTTAATTTTGTCTTCATCCCATATTTCCCATCCAGTTTTTCTTTCCATTTTATCTCCTCCATAATAATGAAAGAATTAAAGTTAAAATGATACTTATAATAATACTTGAAACAATCGGAAAATAAAAAACGAAATTTTCTTTTTTTATAAAAATATCACCTGGTAATCTTATCCCTTTATAAAAAATATATCCAAAACAAATAAACCAAACTCCAAATGTCAATAGAATTTTACCTATATATCTTTCCATATTTAATTATTTTACTTTACGAAAAGAGCAAAAGTCAATTTTCAATTGCAATGGCTGACTTTACAAAATTTAAAAGGGATATATCAACATTTCACTTATTTTTTCTATATCTTCTCTTATGGCTTCTTTTAATCTTTCAATATTTTCAAATTTCTTCTGGTCCCTTATTCTTACCACTGGAAAAACTTCAAGAATTTCTCCATAAATAACTTCATCAAACCCAATAATATGAACTTCTATTTTCTGTTCTTGGTTATTAAATGTTGGACATGAACCTATTGATAAACCCGATTTATAAAAATTGTCTTTATATTTTACCCAGCATCCATAAACTCCTTCTTTAATTTTTATATTTCCCAAAAGAGAAAGATTTGCTGTGGGAAATCCTAATGTTCTACCTTTTGAATTTCCTGTAATTACTTTTCCCTTAAATGAAAAATCTCTTCCAAGAAGTTTATTAACCCGTTCTATATCTCCATTTTTTAAATACTCTCTAATTTTTGTTGAATTTATTTCCTCTCCATCAATAGTTACTGGTTTAACAACAAAAACTTCAAACTCTTTTTTTAAATCTTCAATTTTCCCTTTTCTATGACACCCAAACTGAAAATTTTCTCCAACAATTATTGATTGAACATTTATACATTTTAGATACTCAATAAATTCAAATGGTTGCCAGAAAGATATTTCTTCATAATCACACCATATACATATTTCTATCCCCAAATTTTCAAAAAAAAGGATTCTTTCTTCCCATAGGGTAATATAAAACTCAACAGGGAAATGCTTAAAAGTAAAAACAGATGGAATTAATCTTTTTTCTTTTGCTTTTCTCACAACTTCTTCTATTATTTTTTTATGTCCAGGATGAACTCCATCAAATTTACCAATGGCTATTGAAAGACCTTTCCCTACAACATCAATATCCGAAAAATGTCTTATTTCCAACAAACTTCCTCCTTTTTATTTAAAAATTTAAACTTAATAAGGAAACTTATCATCTATTTCTGAATTAGAGAGTTCCACAAGAAACTCTGCAATTTTATCTGTAGATGCCTCAACCATTGCTTTTCCTTTTTCCGCAGTTGCCTTTTTTGGATTTCCATAACCAGAATTTGTAGTGAGTAAATGCCATGGTCTGACTATTTTTACCCATCCTTCTTTTATCCCTTTTAATCTCGGTTCATTTACTTTTCCTTCATCTGCCCATTCAAGATGAACAAATTCAGGGTATAAATATAAAGCCCAACTTGTTTCTGCTTCATGACCATGTTCTCCTGTTTTATCTTCAAAAATTTCATCCATTAAATCGCCTCTTGCACTCCACCAATGCATAAGAAATATATGAACCTTTGTTGTTCCATATAGTTCTCTAAGTAATGCTCCAAATTCATTTCCTCCATGTGCATTTAATATCACCAATTTATAAATTTTGTAATTTTCAAGAGCCCGTATAATATCTTTCAAAATAGTAAGTTGAGTTGTGGGAGCAAAATGTAATGCTAATGGAAAGCCAAAATGATTTGAATTTACACCAATTTGCATTGTTGGAAGAAGAATTACTTTTCCTCCTTTTTCATTTGCCTTTTTGCAACTTATTTCTGCAACTTTTTCAGCAGTAAAAGTATCCGTTCCATAAGGAAGGTGTAAATTATGTGGTTCACATGAACCCCATGGTAAAACACATACTTCAACTTTACCAAAATCTCTTACTTCTTTTAAAGTCATCTCAAGCACCTTAAATTTCATATTAACCTCCTTTTTATTTTATTTCTATTATAACAGGTTCTGAAACATGCGGAATTCTAATTTTTTTGCCGTTTATTTTAAAATAAACAAAATCCTTATTTTCTTTAAAATCAGTTCTTACAACAAGTATTTTA
>CAYNUP010000202.1:0-2238 GCA_964400565.1 uncultured bacterium
CCATAAGGGTCCCTTGCACCATAAATACCATCTTTAGTTAATATCAAAATTGTATAAGAACCTTTAACTTTTTTAGATAATTTTTTTATCCCTTCAACAAAATTCTTACCCTGAACAATAATTTTGGCTATAAGTTCTATCTGAGTATGACTGGAAAAAGAGTGCCCTTCTTTTTTAAAACTATTAAACAATTGTTTAAAATTGGTAATATTTCCAGCAAATGCAATAGCAAATTGTCCAAGTTTTGATTCAAAAAAAACTGGTTGTTTTTCTTTTAAACTTACATGGCCAATCCCAAATCTTGCAAAAAGTTCTTTCAATTCATATTCTGTGAAAGAATGTCTGACAAATCCATCGTGTGTTATCAGTTTAAAATTTTTATTATAAGTTGCTATTCCACAATATCTCTGTCCCCTGTGCTGTAATTTAAAAATTCCATAATAAATCTTTTCAACACAATTTCTATTTAACGAATATATCCCAAATACTCCACAATTTTCTTCTATCATTTCGCTCCTTTCCGTTAAATTTTACTTCTTTTTAAGTTCATATGCAAGAATTATCGCCTCTGCAACTTCTTTCATACTAATTCTTTTATCCATACTAAATTTCCTTAATTTATTATATGCCTCCTCCTCATCCAGTCCTTCTTCTTTCATAAGAATCCCTTTTGCCTTTTCTATCTTTTTTCTGGTTTCAAGTTCCTCTTCAAGAATTTTGGTTCTTACCATCAATTCAGTATTCTCTATAACTATTGCTGCTTGATTTGCAATTGAAGATAAAAGTTCTATTTCTTTTTCTGTAAATTTATGAATTTCTGTTGTATAAACATTCAAAACCCCTATGGGTTTGTTTTTTACAATCATAGGAACTGAAAGCATTGAAACAAGACCTTCCTTTTCTGCTATATTTTTATATTTATACTCTTCCTCTTTCCTGACATCCTCAACAACTATAGGTTTCTTACTCAAAAAAACTTTTCCTGCTATTCCCTCTCCTGGTTTTAAAGGTGTTTTTTTTAAGTATTCATCACTCATTGATTGTGTCGCTCTAATTTTTAAAACTCCATCTTTTTCATCATAAAGTAAAATTGAACAAATTTTTGATTTAAAAACCTCTGCTATAACTCCAACAATAAGTTTTAAAATATCTTCTATATACATATCAGATGTTATTGCTTTGCTAATTTTATATAATGCTTCCAGTTCTTTTTTAAATCTTATTTTTTTCATCTTTTAAAAACAATTTTTTAAAACTTTCTATAAAATAACCAAGATATTTTGATATCTCAGGTCTCAAAAAATTATCAACAAATGGCTGACCATATTTGTTCATTTCAGTTCCACATATAACTGGCATTTCCATCTTTATACATGTTCCCATAAATTCTTCAAGTTTTTCCACCTTTATTCTTTTCTCATTTTCATCTTTTATATTCCAGTTTCTTTCAGGTATTATAGTAATACCTTTTACTCCTTTTTCTTTCATTAACTCAAGAAAAATTTCAGAATTTTTTTCTCCTTCATTCGTTCCATCAAGCCATGTTCCTATAGGAATACCACCTGCTTTTTCCGTTATTTTTACAACCTCATCAAACAAAGGGAAATCACTGCCTTCTGCTTTTACATATCCAGGACCACCAGATTTAATAAGTTTTTGCCTTATTATTTCATACAAATCCCCTTTATTTTTACTCTCTAAATCTATAATTTTTCTCTTTTCTATATTTAAAATATCAGACCAGAACTCATGCGCTTTATCATTTAAAACTTCTAACGACTTTTTATAATAAGCAATTATTATATGTCTTTCTGTTGGATTTTTTGAGGGAGTTAAAGGTAATAAATCTTTTTTATAATCAATCTTTACATATTTTAGATAATTGTTAATTTTTTCTATTATTTTCTTATTTCTTCTCTGCGCCACAATTTTTAATTTTTCAAAAAATTTTCCTTCCTCACTATCCCTATCAGGCATTTTTTTAAATCCCTTTCCACATAGATAAAAAATCCCTGGTTCACCAGGAGAATTTATCACTTTATCTTTCATTTCCCTTAAAAAAACTCTTGACTCAAAACCCCCTATTACCTTAACATCAAGTAATTCTCCAGCAAACAATGTCTCTTCAAGTCCAGAAAGTGTATCAAAATCAACAGTTCCTATAAACAGTAATCCCTTCTTCCATCCTTCAAAAACAATTCTAAAAGGAGACCAGTTTTTATAATTAAAAGAATGAAA
>CAYNUP010000203.1:0-4421 GCA_964400565.1 uncultured bacterium
CCACAGAGGAAGATTGCTAAGCGGAGGGGGTGGGATTGTTTCTCCTATTCTAAAATTTGTCTCCTTATACTGAGGTTGGTTTTTATTTACTCTGTTTTTTCTTGATGCCTCAGTTTTACCGAAACCATCCCACCTACAGAGGAAGATTGCTAAGCGGAGAGGGTAGGATTTGAACCCACGGTGCCGCCTTTCGACGGCACAACGGATTAGCAATCCGCCGCATTAGACCACTATGCTACCCCTCCTTATAATAATTATACTATTTCTCCGCTTTTTATTTCAATATAGAATTATATCCTCGGGTTTTATTTTCTGCCTCAATTTTTTCTTTTCTGATTTTTTCTTTTTTTCTTCAATCTGTTTAATTTTTGCATATAAAGGTTTTTCTGTTTTTATTCTCGGTTTTTTCTTTTCTTTCAGTTTTCTTATTTTTTCTTCAAGACGTTTTAATGCAATTTCTTTATTTTTTGCCTGAAAACGAAATTCTGTCCCTTTTGCACTTATTCCTGTTGGTATATGGACAATTTTTACACTTGTTAATTTTTTATTTTTTCTCTGTCCTCCAGGTCCACTACTTTTATAATAGTATATTTTGATTTCATTTTTCTTCATATAATTTCCACTCCTTCATATTTATACATTTTGTTTATTTCTTTTATTTCATCCCCTGATTTCAAAAATAAATCAACAATTTTAGGGTCAAATGATTTACCTTTTTCTTCATTTACAATTTCAAATGCATTTTCTATACTCACTGGTTCCTTATAAACTCTTTTTGAAGTTAATGCATCAAAAACATCAGCAAGAGCAGCAATTCTTCCATAAATGGGTATCTCATTACCTTTAAGTTTATTGGGATATCCTGTTCCATCATATTTTTCATGGTGAGAAAGTGCAATTATTTCTGCTGCTTTTAATACAATTGATTGTGAACCCTCAAGCATTCTCGCTCCAATAATAGGATGTGTTTCAACTATTTTCCTTTCTTCTTCTGTTAAATTTCCGGGTTTTAAAAGGATATTATCAGGAATTGCGATTTTACCTATATCGTGTAATGGCATTGCATTTTTTATAAGAGTGCATTCTGTTTTTTTAAATCCAAGTTTTTCTGCTATTAAATAGGAATACTCACTCACTCTTTGAATATGGCCACCTGTTTCTCTGTCCCTGTATTCAATAGCCATTGCCAATCTGAAAATTGTTTCAAGTTGTGTATTTTTTAAAATAAGGTTAAGTTGTGAATTTTGAATTGCTATTAATCCTTGAATAGAAAGTGTTTCAATCAAGTTTATATCTTCAATAGAAAATTTTGATGTTTTTGAAAAAATTGTTGGTTTTTTATTTACAAAGATTCCATATATTTTAAAATCAGGGAGGGATAAAACAGGAATAACTGCTAAATTTCTTATTTCATCTCCTTTAAACCTATTTATTATTTTTGGTGTTTCTACACCATTTATAAGTTCTTCAATATTTAAATTTTCAATTTTTTCTCCTTCTTTTGCTATAATATCAATTTTTCTATCAGATAGAGAAACAAAACATCCGCTTTCAATTCCTGTTGAAAGTAATATTGTTTTTAATATTAAATAAGGTGTCTTTTCAACGAGTTCTTCACTGGCAAAACCAAGAAATGGAACTTCTTCTTTTCTGAAAGTATCCATTGGGTTAAGTATTTCAGTGAATTCCTTTTCTGTTTCTTTAACCACATTTAAAATTATTTCTTTCTGAAAAAGTTTTTTAACTGCTAAAGATAAAGAATAAAAGATAAATGAGAGGTAATAAAAAATTGTGATAAATAAAAAAGGCACCATGTCAAAGAAAATGTTGTATTTTTTCATGAAAATTACTGATAAATAGAAAATTAGACCAGTAAATCCAAAAGTATAGATTGTGTTTAATGATATTTTTGAACTTGAAAAAATTAAACTTAAAAATAAAGCATAAATAAAAAGAAATGGGAAAGAAAAAATATGGATTATGTATTCTTCCAGAATGTTTGTTGCTATTGCACTTGCCTGAACAAAAACACCAAATTGAGTTCCAAGAGGTGTTGGTATTAAATCTGCATTTTTGGCACCGACTATAGTTTGACCTATTATAACAACTTTTCCTTTAAAAAAATCATTTTCATATTTTCTTTTTAAAACATCTGAAAATGAAATAAAATGTTTTGTGATTGAAGAAGGCGAAAGATATTTTATGTAAAAACAGCCATCTTTATCAAGAGGGGTGTAATTTTTCACAAAAACAAATGATTTTTGGTTTATAATTCTATTAACTTCAATTCCAAGTTGAAGATATATTTTATCTCTGTATTTTATAAATGCTGGAAATTTTCTTACTATCTGGTCTTTATCCTGAAATGTGTTAATATGTCCAACAGATAAAGCATTTTTTTCTATTTCAGATGCACTTCCTCTTAAAGAATCAGTTATATAAATTTCTTCTTCTTTTTTTGTAAGTTTTACAGGAGAAAAAACAGGAAGTATTACATTACCATTTTCTTTTATACTTTCTGAAAATTCAATGTCTTCTTTATTATTCTTAAATGTTGGGAAAAATATATCAAAAACAACAATTTTTGCATTTTCCTCTTTCAGTATTTTTAAAATTTGAGAATAATGCTTTCTTGAAAATGGTTCTCCAATTTCTCTTTCAAAATCTTCGGTAATTCCAATTACAACAATAGGAAGGGATTTTTCTAATGTTGAATTTCTCAATCTCCAATCATAAAATAAAAGTTCAAGTTTTTCAAATTTTCCGTTTTTATAAAGGAGGGATACAAATATATAGATTAAAACTGCTACTGAAACTTTTAAAAAATATCTCATTAAAAATTATCTTACTTTTTTCTTTTTATTATATGTGGTTGCTGTTTTGGTGGTTTTCTCGGAACTATATTAGTTTTTGCATCTGAGTAAGTTTTAGTTATAATTTCAATCTTTTCTCCTGAATTTACTGTTTCTACTCTTCCCTGATTTCTCTCTCTTGCATTTACAGTCCCTTCTATAACCGAAATAGTTGTTTTATCTATATTTCCTAATGTATCATTTGTCCATTCATTTATAACATTAAATTTTGTTCCTTCAACACCAGCAATAACAGCAGGAGTTATAACTTCAAATTTTGAATCTCCATGATGTTCTATATTTACTGTGGAATTTTTTTCACCTTCAGGAATATAAATAATGCTGTAAATTTTACCTTCAGGATTTGTAAATGAACCAAGAACTCCTGTTTTTCCACTTAAACTTACTTTTGTGTTGTCTTCAAATTTTAAAATTCCTCTACTTAATATTTCACCTGGCTTTACAATTTGGGGAGAAGAATATTCTGTTTCATAATATTGAATTTTTTTATTTTTAACAATTTCAACTGCATAGGAGAGATAAGCAGCAGCAATTCTTTCTCCTCTAAAATGTCTCGGACATAAAAGGAAGATTTTGTTTGAGTCTGCTTCAGCAAAATATCTCCCTATATAAAACTTTGAATAACTATCTCCTTTTTCTCTATCACTTGGACAATGAAGAACATTTACATTCTGAATATATACAGGAATTAAAGAAGAAAGTGTAACTGGTGTTTCTCTCCAGTCAACTTGATAATTTTCAATTGCCTGGGATATATTTTTCATATTGTTAATACATCCCATTGTTCTTGCAAATTCCCTTGAATTTGAAATTACTCCTATAATCAAAATTAAAATACTAAAACCTATAAGACACAATATTAAAGTTTCTATTAAACTAAATCCCTTTTTCATTTTTAACCTCCTCTTTTTTAGGATTGACGGAGATTACTTTATTTTCAAGTTCTTTCAATGCAATATTTAAACTTATATCCTTCACTTCTGTATTTTTCCAGGTTTCAATCACATTTATTACTGCTTCCCTCATATTTTGATATTGCCTGGAGAATTTTTCAAGTTCTTCAACAAGAGAAGTTAAAGTATCTCCTTTTCTTAATTTAAATTCAGGATATTTACCCTCCTGAAGGTCCTGAAGCATTTTTCTTATTCTATAAGCAGGACCTGCAACTTTATGGGAAAGAATAATCATACCAAGAGTCGCAAGAAAAGCAAGCAGAAGAATAAGTGAAAAATTTAAAGAAATAAATTTTTTTATAGAGCCAGAATAAAGTTCTCTTGTATTCTGAATTCCTAAAATTTTTTCAAATATTCCAAGCCAGATATTATTAAAAGTTACACTGCTGACAATAAAACAGGAAATAGCAAGAGTAATTATTGTAAAAATAACAAATCTTAATTGAATTTCAGTATCTATCCAGAGAATCCTTCTACCTTTTTTCATTTTTTATTCCCCTGTTTTTAAATTACCTCATTTTTTTAAATTGTCAAGTTTTTCTCTCTTTCGGGTTAAGACATAGTATCCAGGTAGAGAAAGCATGGGGAAGTAATA
>CAYNUP010000204.1:0-4069 GCA_964400565.1 uncultured bacterium
GTTTTATACATTCTCCTGTAAGAGAAATACCACCATTGCCTGGAATTGAAAATATATAATAATTTTTATTAGATTGCTTTATTTTCCAGCATATTGCATGTTCTCTTCCTCCACTTCCTATAACAAGAATTTTCATTTTTCTCCCCTTTTAGGTAATATTATATCACAATCTTAAAAGTTTAATCAGAAATATTGAAAAAAATTTGACTTTTTTGTTAAAAAATATAAAAATAATTTTCAAAAGGAGGCAGATATGAAAAGATTTGTTTTATTTTTGGTTTTCTGTTTTTCAATAAATTTGTGGTGTGAAAGAGAACGTTATTTTGCTGAAAGAGTGAAGACAGAGATAAAAATTGATGGGAATATAACAGAAGAAGAGTGGGGGAAAATACCTACAATTAAAACTTTTTACAGGTCTGGTTTTTTGGATAAGAAAGTGAATTCTAATACAGTTGTCTGGATTAAATATGATGATAATTATCTTTATATTGCAGGTAGAATGGAAGATAAAGATGTTGTTGCTACTGTAAATAAACCTGATGGACCTGTTTGGAATGACGATGTTTTTGAAATATTTATAAAACCAAAGTTTAATTTGTCACATTATTATGAAATAAATATAAATCCTCTTGGATTTGTTTTTGATGCTTTTTATCCAAGAACAAGAATTCAATTTGAAAGGAGTTGTCAATTTTCTTCAGGTGTAAAAGTTGCAACCAAAATAAAAGGGACATTAAATAACTGGAAAGATGTAGATGAAGGATGGGAAATTGAGGTTGCTATCCCATTTTCTGCATTTTCTGAAACAACAGCACCTCCTAAAAAAGGAGATACTTGGCTTTTTTCAATATGTAGATATGACTATTCATATTATCTTCCATATAAAGGTGTAGAAAATACAAGTTCAGCAAAATTAAGGAAAATAGATTATCACCTTTATTATGATTATGACTGGTTAATTTTTAAATAATTTATGAAATTTTAACTGTTTCTTTTTCAAAATATTTTTTAAGAAAATATCCTGTATATGATTTTGGATTTATAGCAATTTTTTCAGGTGGTCCTGTAGCAACAATATATCCTCCTTTATCTCCTCCTTCTGGTCCAAGGTCTATAATCCAGTCAGCACATTTTATAACTTCAAGATTGTGTTCAATAACAATTACTGTTGAACCTTTATCCACAAGGCGTTTTAATACTTCAAGTAATTTTGCAATATCAGCCATATGAAGTCCAACAGTAGGTTCATCAAGGATATATATTGTTTTTTCATTCCCTTTTCTTGAAAGTTCTGCAGCAAGTTTAACCCTCTGTGCTTCTCCTCCTGATAAAGTTGTTGCTGGTTGTCCAAGAGAAAGGTATCCAAGTCCAACATCATAAAGTGTTTTAAGTTTTTCTACAAGTTTTTGATGGACTTTAAAAAATTCAAGTGCATCCTCTATCTTCATTTCAAGAACTTCTGATATATCCTTACCTTTATATTTTATTTCAAGGGTCTCTCTATTATATCTTTTCCCTTTGCAGACATCACACGGAATATAAATATCAGGTAAAAAATGCATTTCAATTTTCATTATTCCTTCTCCCATACATGCTTCACATCTCCCCCCTTTAACATTAAAACTGAATCTTCCAGGGGTATAACCTCTAATCTTTGCTTCATGAGTATTTGCAAATATTTCTCTTATATATGTGAATGCTCCTGTATATGTTGCTGGATTTGACCTTGGAGTTCTTCCTATTGGTGATTGGTCTATAACAACAACTTTATTTATATATTCCACTCCTAAAATTCCCTCATGTTTTCCTGGTTCTTCTTTGGAATCATAAAGTATTTTTTTCAATCCTTTATATAAAACATCTTCAATTAAACTGCTTTTTCCAGACCCTGAAACTCCTGTAATACAAACAAAAAGACCAAGAGGTATTTCAACATCTATATTTTTGAGATTATTATGGCTTGCTTTTAAGATTTTTATTTTTTTCTCTCCAGGTTTTCTTCTTGTTTTTGGGATTTCTATTTTTAAAATTCCACTTAAATATTTGCCTGTTATTGAATTTTCATTTTTCATAATATCCTCTATAGAACCACAGGCAACGACCTCTCCACCATGTGTTCCAGCACCTGGCCCAAGGTCTACTATATAATCAGCATTTCTTATTGTTTCTTCATCATGTTCAATAACAACGACGGTATTTCCTATATCTCTTAAATGTTTTAAAGTATTTATAAGTTTGAGATTATCCCTCTGGTGAAGCCCGATAGTTGGCTCATCAAGTATATATAAAACACCTACAAGACCTGAGCCAATTTGAGTTGCAAGTCTTATTCTTTCTGCCTCACCTCCTGATAGGGTATGTGTCATTCTGTCAAGGGTTAAATAATCAAGTCCAACCTCTTCAAGAAAATTAAGGCGTGATAAAATTTCTTTTAGAATCTGTTTAGCAATCAATTTTTCTTTTTCATTTAAATTCAGATTTCCAAAAAATTCTTTTGCTTTTTTAACACTCATTCGGCATATTTCCATAATTGATTTTCCACCAACTTTTACAGCAAGTGATTCTGGTTTTAATCTATCTCCATTACATGAAGGACAGGTAACTTCTCTTATATATTTCATTATTTCTTCTCTTCTATACTCACTTTCTGTCTGGTGGAATAATCTTTCAATATTAGGGATAACTCCTTCAAAATTATATTCATCTGAGCCATAAAGTATTATATCAAGTTCTCTTTTTGATAGGTCACAGACCCTATCATCAATATCCCTTCCAAGTGAGTAAAGAATATCATTGAGAAGTCCTCTGTAATACCAGAAAAGACCTCTTCCACCAACATCATGCCATGGTTTGATTGCTCCTTCTCTAAATGTTTTTGTTTTATCAGGAATTACAAGGTCAGGGTCAACTTTCATTAAAAATCCAAGACCTTTACATTCAGGACATGCTCCATAAGGGCTGTTAAATGAAAACATTCTTGGAGAAATTTCCTCAAAACTTATTCCACATACTGGACAACTGTAATTTTCATTAAAAATGGTTTCTTCACCATCCTTTTCAACTATAACAATCCCTTTTCCTATTTTTAATGCCATCTCAACACTTTCAGCAATTCTTGTTTTATCTTCTTCTCCGACAATATAACTATCAATTAAAACTTCAATATTATGAATTTTATACCTGTCAAGTTTTATTTCATCTTCAACATCATAATATTTTTTGTCAACTCTAACTTTTAAAAATCCCATTTCTTTTATCTGCTGAAATATTTTTCTGTATTCTCCTTTTCTCCCTCTTATTACAGGTGCAAGGATTTTTATTTCAGATGTATTTTTTAAGGATATAATTCTATCAATAATTTCAGTTGATGACTGTCTTGATATAATCCTCCCACAATTTGGACAGTGAGGAATTCCAATTCTTGCAAAAAGGACTCTTAAATAATCATAAATTTCTGTTGTTGTTGCTACTGTTGACCTTGGATTTGATGCTGCCTTTCTCTGTTCTATTGCAATTGCTGGTGGAAGACCTGTTATCTGCTCCACATCTGGCTTTTTCATCTGTTCAAGAAATTGTCTTGCATATGTAGATAAACTTTCTATATATCTTCTCTGTCCCTCAGCATATAGAGTATCAAAAGCAAGAGATGATTTTCCTGAACCCGATATTCCAGTTATAACAATTAATTTATTTCTTGGAAGGTCAAGATTTATATTTTTTAAGTTATGTTCTCTTGCTCCTCTTATGCTTATATATTTGGGTTCCATAGTAAATAAATATTTTACCTTTTTTATCAATATTCTGTAAATTTATAACTTTTTTGAACTATAAGAGAGTATGTAAAAAGGAGAAATTTATTTACCTGATTTTAAAATTTTATATTCAAAACTGTCAAGAAGGGCTTTCCATGATGCTTCAATTATATTTTCAGAAACACCAACTGTTCCCCATGCATCTTTTTCATCTGTTGATTCAATCACAACTGTTGTCACTGCTGCAGTTGCTTTTTCGGGATGGAGTATTCTTACCTTATAATCTGTCAATTTCATTTCTTTAATTTCAGGATAAA
>CAYNUP010000205.1:0-7175 GCA_964400565.1 uncultured bacterium
GACTTATTTATTTGGAAAACTTGCCAAAAAATTTGGAATTATTTCTTTCCCTTCCGAAAGGAAAATACATAAAATACCAACACCTTTACTTGGAGGACTTGGAATATTTTTTTCTTTTTTTCTTGTTATTGCTTCTGGAATAATTTTTGTAAATATAGGTTTTATACCCGATTTTATTAAGGAATATATAGAAGGAATTTATTCTGTTTTACCAAAATTAATGGTTATTGTTTTAGGAGGTATTATAGTAATATTTTTTGGATTACTTGACGATTCCTATGAACTCAAACCATTTCAGAAACTTTTTTTTCAAATATTCACAGCAACGATAATCTTCTTTTCAGGAATGAGAATTACCTTTTTTGTTTCTAATCTTTTTCTTTCTTATATCACTACAATTGTCTGGATTGTTTTCATGATGAATAGTTTTAATTTACTGGATAATATGGATGGTCTTTCTGCTGGTGTTGCTTTCATTACAGGGATGGTTTTATTTATTTTTGCTTTTGAAATGGGACAATTATTTATTGCTACTATTTTGTCTGTTTTTCTTGGCAGTGTATTGGGTTTTTTAATACATAATTTTTATCCAGCAAAAATATTTATGGGTGAATGTGGAAGCAGTTTTATAGGGTATTTTCTTGGAACAATTTCAATTCTTTTAACTTATTACAAGTATGAAGAAAGTAAAACTTTTCTTCCTGTTTTTATCCCTCTTATAGTTTTTTCTGTCCCTTTTTTTGATACAATTTCTGTGATATGTATAAGGAAAAAAAGAGGTTATTCTATTTTCAAGGCAGATAAAAATCATCTTTCACATCGTCTTGTTTCTTTGGGGATGACACAAAAACAGGCAGTTTTATTTATATATCTTTTAACTTTAACAACAGGAATAAATGCTTTAATTTTGAAAAATTTGAATATTTATGGAGGAATAGAAGTTTTAATAGTAGTGATACTTATTCTTAGCATTGTTGGAATTCTTGAGTTTTTTGGAAGGAGTGAAAATGAAAAAATTAATAGTGGCTCTTGATTTAGTTGATAAAAAAAGGATATACCAACTTGTGGAGGAAATTGGAGAAAAGGTTGATTTTTATAAAGTGGGGATTATTCCTTATCTTCTGTTTGGAAATGAAATTATTAAGTATTTAAAAAGGAAAAAAAAGAAAGTTTTTCTTGATTTGAAATTTTTTGATATTCCTAATACTGTAAAAAATGCAACCAGAATCATATGTGAAAATGAAATAGATATGTTTACAGTTCATTTAATTTCAGGAGAAAAGATTGTAAAGAGCGCTGTTGAAATTAAAAGGGACTTGAAAAGTGAGACAAAGGTGATTGGAGTTACTGTTTTAACTTCTTTATTAGAAAATGATATAAAATTGCTTGGAATAAATGTGAAGATTGAAAATCTTGTGGAAAAACTTGCTAAAAATGGATATAATTGGGGGATTGATGGAATTGTATGTTCTGGACTTGAAATTAAAGATTTAAGAAAGAAATTTAATCCTCCTTTCCTTTTAATTGTTCCTGGAGTAAGAATGGGAGAAAAAAAGGATGACCAGAAAAGGACTGTAACAGTTAAGGAGGCGATTAAAAATGGAGCTGATTTTATAGTTATTGGCAGACCTATTTATGAGAGTAAAAACCCTGTTAGAGTTGTAGAAAAAATTTTAAAGGATATAGAAGATGAGAAATAGAACATGGATAGAGGTAGATATTGGAAAGATTAAAAGAAATATAGAAAAAATAAAAAAAATTACTGAAAAAAAACTTCTTGCAAGTGTTAAATGTGATTTTTATGGTATGGGAATGAAGGAGGTCTCTCGCGAAATAGATAAGATAGTTGATTTTTATGGAGTTGCTACTTTTGAGGAAGCGATGGAATTAAAAGAAATGAATGTTAAAAAACCTGTTTTAATAATGGGAAGTATTTTGCCAGACCATGTTAGAGATTGTGTAGAAAATAATATAAGGATTACTCTTTGTAATGAAGAAGTTTTAAATGAGATAGTCAGGGTAAATGGGAAATATCAGAAAGAAGCGATTGTTCATATAAAAGTTGATACAGGAATGGGAAGAATTGGTTTGAGAGAAAAAGAAGTTTTTCCGTTTATTGAGAATGTATTAAAACATAAATCTATAAAAATTGAAGGTATATTTTCACACTTTGCTACAGCAGAATGGAAGGATAAAACTTATGCAGAACATCAACTTAAATTGTTTAAAAATATAATTGAAAAAATTGAAGGGAAAAATAAAATTCCAATTAAGCATATGGCAAATTCTGGTGGGATTTTAAATATTCCAGAAAGTTATAAAAATTTTGATATGGTTAGAATTGGGATTTTATTACTTGGAGTATATCCTGCAAAATATCTTGCAGGAAAAATTATGTTTGAACGCGCTCTCAGATGTTTTACAAAAGTTAATTTTATAAAAGAAGTAGGAAAAGGGACTCCTCTTAGTTATGGACTTACTTTTACAACAAAAAAGAAGACAAAAGTTGCAACTCTTGGGATTGGTTATGGAGACGGATTGAGAAGATTTCTTTCAAATAAATTTTATTTAAAGTGGAAAAACTATAAACTTAAAATAATAGGGAATATCTGTATGGACCAAACACTTGTTGATGTCACAAATAAAGATATTAAAGTGGGAGATGTTATTGAAGTTTTTGGGGACAATTTTGAGATTGAGACCATGGCAGAAATAGGTAAAACTGTACCTCAAGAAATTTTATGTGGTTTTGGAAGTAAAAGAGTTGAAAAAATATATATAAAATGAAAATGGAAGAGAAAATTAGGTTATGGAAAAAAAAGATAGAAGAATATCTTGATAAAAAATTACCTTCTGAAAAAGAAGCACCAAAGGTTCTGAATGAAGCAGTAAGATATAGTGTTTTCTCTGGTGGTAAAAGATTAAGACCTATTTTAGTTTTTTGTGTAAGTGAGATTTTTGATGTAGATTTTGAAAAAGTTTTGCCTGTTGCGTGTGGAATAGAACTTATACACAATTTTTCCTTAATTCACGATGATTTACCTTCTATGGACAATGACGATTTTAGAAGAGGTTTACCAACCTGCCATAAAAAATTTGGAGAAGGGATTGCAATTCTTGCAGGCGATGCTCTTTTAACATATGGATTTAAATTTGTTGGAGAAGGAGGGAGTGTATCTCTTATTAAAGATGTTGCAGATGCAATTGGATCTAAAGGAATGGCAGGAGGACAGGCTCTTGATTTAATATGTAAAGGTAAGAAAGTAGATAAAAAGACAAAGATGAGGATTGATTATATGAAAACAGGAAAACTTTTTGAAATCTGTTTTAAAGTTCCTTTTTATTTCAAAAAAATTAAAAATGAAAAAAGAAGAAAAATAGAAAAAATAGCAAAAAATTTTGGTATTGCTTTTCAAATAAGAGATGATATAGAAGATAAAGAAGGAGATATAGAGGAATTAAAGAAGAAGTTAAAAAAGGTCTATTTTGAAATGAAAAAAGATATTTTAAGTTTTGGAAATAAAGGTAAAACTCTTCTTTTTATACTGGATAAAATTTATAAAGATTTTTTGTAAAGATGGTTTTTATGGTATAATTAAATTTTAAGAAATTTAAGGAGGCAAAATGAGCATAATAGAGGTTAAAGAACTTACAAAATATTATTATATTGGAAGAAATAAAAAAATAGTTGGGTTAGAAAATGTTTCTTTTAATGTTGAAGAGGGAGAAATATATGGAATACTGGGACCTAATGGCTCAGGAAAAACAACATGTTTGAAACTTATGCTTGGTATTCTGTATCCTACATCTGGTGAAATAAATATTCTCGGGAAAGACCAGTTTAATCCAGAGATGAAAAAAAATGTTGGATTTCTACCTGAAAATCCATATTATTATGATTATCTTACAGGTCCTGAATTATTAAAATTTTATGGAAGATTATTTGATTTACCCGAGAAAATTATAAATGAGAGGATTGAAAAATTGCTTTATCTTGTTAAACTTCATGAAGCAAAAAAATTACCATTAAGAAGTTATTCAAAGGGAATGCTTGAAAGGATAGGAGTTGCAGCCAGTTTAATAAATGACCCTAAGATTTTAATACTTGATGAACCAACAACAGGACTTGACCCTATCGGATGTATGGAAACAAGGGATTTACTTTTACAATTAAAAAAAGAGGGTAAAACTATCCTTTTATCAAGTCATTTTCTTTCAGAAGTTGAAAAGGTTTGTGATAGAATTGCAATATTTCATAGAGGATATTTACTTGCAACAGGTGGATTGAAAGAATTGATTGATAGATATAATGCAGATGGGCTTGAGGACTTATTTGTTAAGACAATAGAAGAGTTTGATAAAAAAGGAGAAAAATAATGAAAAAATCTTGGATTATTGGTTTGAATACTTTCAAGGAATCTTTGAGGAAAAAGACCCTTTATATACTTCTTGTTGTGGCTCTTATTGTAATTGGTGCATCTAAAGCGTTTTCTTTTTTAACAGCAGAGGAAGAACTAAAAATGATTAAGGATGTGAGTTTTTCCAGCATAGAGTTTTTTGGTGCATTGATAGCAATTTTTATGTCTCTTACAGCCATTTCCGGTGAAATTGAGAAAAGAACGATTTATACCTTATTTTCAAAACCAATAACAAGACAAAATTTCTTTATGGGAAAATTTATAGGAATTGTTTTAATTTTATTGCTCAACTTTTTCCTTATGAGTTTGTTTTTTATAGGACTTTTAATTTTTAAAAAAAGTCCACCAGATATTCAAGTAGCCAAAACATTATTACTTATTTTTATAGAACTTATTCTTATTGGAGCAATAACTTTGACAGTTGCGACTTTTGCTTCAGATGCATTTAATATAATTTTTTCTTTTTTCCTTTACATAGTTGGACATTTGATTTCATACGGTAATCAACTTGTTGATAGAACTGAAAATTTTGTTTTAAAAGGGCTCGGAAAAATTCTTTTTACAATCATCCCGAATTATGAAAATTTTAATATAAGGGATAAAGTGGTTGTTGGAATTGAGGTAAGTAGGAATTATATTTTTAAAACAAGTGTTTACTGGTTTCTTTATCTTGTTGTAATTCTTTTAATAGGTTCTTATTTTATTCAAAAGAGAGAAGTATGAAAAAAAATTGGGTTAAATTATTTATTGCGATAATTTTACTATTCCCTATAGGATTTTTACAGGTGAGTATTGATTATTCAAAGAAGGTTGAGGACCTTGAAAGTAATATACTTCTTATGCCAGGACAGATTGCAGGAAGTTTAGTTTTAAGTGGTTTTAAAGGGCTTGCCGCAGATTTATTATGGTTAAATATAGAAAATTACTGGCATTCAGGACAGCATTATAAAATGTTGCCTTTACTTGATGCAATAGCATGGCTTCAACCAACTTATATAGTTGTCTGGGCAGTTGGTGGATGGCATATGGCATATAATATTTTTGCCAATGTAAGAAGTGGAAAAGAGAAGTTAATTTCTCAGATTGAGAAGATGATAGAAGAGATTGAAAATAAAAATAATAAAGATTTGGCAATAAAAATTAAAAATGAAATAGATACTTTAATTGAAGGGATTTCAAGAGAATATCCGAAAACAGAAGAGAAAATAAAGGATTATGTTAGAATAGTGGAGAATTGTAGAAATAGACTTGAAGGCATGAGAGAATATAAAAAACTTTATGAGACACTCAATAGTTTTGTAAATATCCCTGAAGAAATGCTTTTCTGGTATAATAGTGGAGTTTCTTTTTTAAAAAGAGGGATTACATATAATAGAGATAGATATGACCTTTATTTTGAACTTGGATGGACATATTATCATAAAGGCAGGGATTATCCAAATGCTGTAAGATATCTTGAAAAAGCAATAAAATTTCCTCATCCTGATTATGTAGATGATGTTTTAGCACATGCTTATGAGAAAAATGGACAGATTGATCTTGCAATAAAGCAATGGGAAAAATTGATTGGAACTTCTTTTGAGACAATAGCAAAAAGGGCCATTCAAACTTTAAAGTCGGGCGGTAGATTTACTCCATAAATGAAACATTTAATATTTGTTCTTTCAGCCCCATCAGGTACAGGGAAAACGACAATTCAAAAGATGCTGAAAAATGAAATTAAAGATATTGATTTAGTTGTTACTTATACTACAAGAAAACCAAGGTATGGTGAGAGAAATGGGGTTGATTATAATTTTGTAAATGAAGATGAGTTTAAAAAAATGATAAAAGAAGATAAATTTGCAGAATGGTCTATTGTTTATGGTAATTATTATGGAACCCCTAAAGAAAAAATAGAGCAGAATTTGAAACAGGGTAAAAAAACACTTCTTGTTATAGATACTCAGGGAGGATTAAAAATAAAAAAGAAATATCCTGATGCTTTTTTGATTGGAATTTTACCTCCTTCTCTGAAGGAACAGGAAAATAGAATGAGGAAAAGACAGGATATGGATGAAGAAGAGATTAAGAAAAGGCTGGTTGTTTCTAAACAGGAGAGGAAGACACTTTTAAAATATTATGATGTGAGAATTGTTAATAAAGATTTAGATAAAACAGTAAAGAGGATAAAAAAAATAATTGATTCTAATTGAAATTACTTAAAACAATTCAATATCTTTTCTTCAAGATTTTTTTCTGGCATCGCTCCTATAATTTCCCCTGATTTATTTCCATTTTTGAAAATAATAAATGTAGGTATAGACATAACTTCAAATTTTTCTGCAATTTCTGGATTTTCGTCTACATTAACTTTTGCAAAAACAATTTGATTCTTATATTTTTCTGCAAGATTTTCATATATAGGGCTCATCATTATACATGGCATACACCAACTAGCCCAGAAGTCAATAACAACTTTTTCATTTTTTTTAATTACTTCTTCAAAATTGTCCTTATTTAAATGAAGAATATTTTTTTCCATAATTTCTCCTCTTTTTCTATATAGAAATTATACCAATTTTTTAAAAAATGGGAAATTGTAGTATAATTATTTAATTACTTCTATGGAAAAAAATGAAATAAAAATGTCTTTAGAACTTCTTTCAGATTTTAATGAAGAAATAAGAAAGGAAGTTTTTTTAAAAATTTTTGAATTGATACAACAGAATAAGATAAAAAGGGATAGAGAATTTAATGGATTACTCAATGCACATA
>CAYNUP010000206.1:0-14408 GCA_964400565.1 uncultured bacterium
CTTATACTTGCGCATATGGGAGCAAGTTTTAATACATACAATTTTGAAAAAGGAATTGATAAATTAAAGGATATTGAAAATATCTGGGTTGATACTTCTGTGGTCTGTGAAACATCAACAATTATTTCTGCAATTAAAAAACTTGGGACAAAAAAAGTTTTATGGGGAACTGACTATCCCCTTTCTCAGAGAAGAGGACGTTCTTTTACAATTGGAGATGGTTTTTTATGGCTTGATACAGAAAATTTTGACTGGGAAAAATACTCTACTTGTCATCCTATTTCTTTTGGTTTAGAATCTCTTAGAGCAATTAAACAATGCGCAGAAATTATAGGTCTTACTGATTCTGAAATCCAAAATATTTTTTATTTTAATGCAGTTAATTTAATTTCACAAAGAATTTTCAAAAAATAATAACAAAGAAAGATTAAAATATGAAATTTCTTGTGATTGGGCTTGGTTCAATGGGAAAAAGAAGGGTAAGGTGTTTAAAATATATTGAAGAAAATGATATTATTGGTTTTGATATAAGAGATGATAGATGTAAGGAAGTAAAAGAAAAATATGGTATTGAAACATTCACTGATTTTGAAAAAGCATTAGAAAGAAAACCTGATGTTTTTATTATATCTACTCCACCAGACCATCATTATGAATATGCGATAAAGGCATATCAATTAAAAAAACATTTTTTTACAGAAAGCAATTTTCTATACGAAGGTTTTGATAAACTTATAGAAATAGAAGAAAAAGGAGAAATTATTGCCTGCCCGAGTTTTACAATGTTTTATAATCCTGTTGTAAAAAAGATAAAAGAATTGATAGAAAAAAATTATTTTGGAAAGATTTATTACTATATTCATCACCTTTCTGCTTATTTGCCTCTGTGGCATCCATGGGAAAATTATAAAAATGCCTATTATTCAAAAAAAGAAACATCTGGAACAAAAGAAATGGTTGCATTTGAAATAACCTATCTTAATTATCTTTTTGGTAATGTAAAAAATGTATTTGCATTAAGAAGAAAAATTTCTGAACTTGAAATAGATTTTGAAGATATATATCAGGTTATACTTGAATATGAAAATGGAATTATCGGAAATATTATTATAGATGTAATTTCTCAACCATCCGGAAGATATCTAAAACTTATTGGTGATAAAGGGTATATTTTTTGGAATTCAGAAGAAGAAAGATTAAAATTTTATAATATTTCTGAAGGGAAAGAAGAAGAGATAAAGATAGAAAGAAAAATAAAAGAAAATGGTTATTCAGTAAAAATTTATGAGGAAATGTATATTGAGGAAATGAGAGATTTTTTGAAAGCAATAAAAAAAGAAAAAAATTATCCATATTCTTTCAAAAAAGAAAAAAAGATAATAGAGATACTCAAATATATTGAAAAAAGCGCTGATGAAGGGAGATTGACGGAGGTTATATATGAAAATTAAAAAGGGCCAAAAACTCTGGGAAAAAGCAAAAAATTTTATTCCAATGGGGACATGTTTATTTTCAAAAAAAAGTGAAATTTTCTTACCAGAAATTTGGCCCTCTTATTTCAGTAAAGCAAAAGGAATTAAAGTATGGGATTTGGATGGAAATGAATATTTTGATTTTTCAATTATGGGAGTTGGAACATGTATTCTTGGATATTCTGACCCTGATGTCAATAGAGCAGTAAAAAATGTTATTGATAAAGGTAATATGTGCACTCTAAATAGCCCTGAAGAAGTTGAACTTGCTGAATTATTTTTAAAAATAGACCCATGGGCTGGTATGGTAAGATATGCAAGAACAGGTGGAGAAGCAATGGCTATTGCTGTAAGGATAGCAAGAACATATACTGGAAAAGAAAAGGTGGCATTTTGTGGTTATCATGGATGGCATGACTGGTATTTATCTGCAAATATCGCAGACGATAGAAATCTTGACGGTCATTTACTTCCTGGACTTAAACCTCTTGGAGTTCCAAGGGTTTTAAAAGGGACTTCAATTCCATTTAATTATAATAAAATTGAAGAACTGGAAGAAATTGTGAAAAATAATGATATAGGTGTAATTGTAATTGAAACTGTAAGAAATTATTATCCTGAAAATAATTTTTTAAAAAGAGTAAGAGATATTGCAACAAAAATAAAAGCAGTTATGATAATGGATGAAATAACATCTGGATTCAGATTGACAATTGGAGGTGCTTATAAAATTTTTGGAATAGAACCAGATATTGTAGTTTATGGAAAGGCAATAAGTAATGGATATCCTATGGCTGCAATTGTTGGAAAAAAAGAGATAATGAAAAAGGCAGAAGAAAGTTTTATAAGTAGCACATACTGGACTGAAAGAATAGGACCAACTGCTTCAATATCAACAATAAAAAAAATGAAAGAAAAAAATGTTCCAGATTATCTTATAAAAACAGGAGAAAAAATAAAGAAATACTGGCAGGATATTGCTGATGAATATAAATTGAAAATAAAGATAATGGGGATATCCTCTTTGCCAAATTTTAAATTTGATTATGAAAATTCAAATGAATTGATGACATTATTTACTTATGAGATGCTAAAAAGAAATTTTCTTGCAAAAAATTGTGTTTATGTATCCTATTCTCATAAAGAAGAATTTGTTGAAAAATATTTGAAAGCATGCAGTGAGGTCTTTAAATTGATAAAAATTGGGATAGAAGAAAATAAAATAAAAAAATTTTTGAAATGTAAGGTTGCTGAAGAAACTTTTAAAAGATTAACTTAAAATGGGAATAATAGAAAAATTTTATTTAAAAGAGAAAGTTGCAATTGTTACTGGTGGAGCTGGGTTGTATGGGAAATATATAACAGAAGCAATTGCAGAAGCAGAAGCAATTGTTTTTGTTTGTTCAAGGAATATAGAAAATTGTAAAAAAATTGCTGATAAATTGAAAAAGAAAGGATACAGTGTTTTTCCTGAAAAACTTAACCTTTTAGATGAAAAAAGTATGGATTTACTTATAAAGAAAATATTAAATAAATTTGGAAAAATAGATATTCTTGTTAATAATGCTGTTTTTAGACCAGTTAAAGATTATGATGATAGTATAGAAAATTTTAGATTATCAATGGAAGTAAATTTTATTGGTGTTTTTGAGTTCACAAGAAAGGTTATAGAAGTGATGAAAAAGAATAGAAGTGGTTCAATAATAAATATCTCTTCAATCCATGGAGTTGTTGGACCTGATTTTACTTTATATCCAGGAACCAATATAAAACCACTGCCTGACTATTTTTTTCATAAAGCAGGACTTATAAATTTAACAAGATACTTTGCTTCTAAATTTGGGGAATTTGGAATAAGGGTTAATTGTGTAAGTCCAGGTGGTTTATATTCAGGACAGGATAAAAAATTTGTTGAAAGATATAAAAAAAGAACTTTTCTTGGAAGGATGGCAAAAGGTGAGGATATAAAAGGAGTTATTGTTTTCCTTGCTTCTGATGCTTCTTCTTATATTACAGGAGCAAATATTTTGGTTGATGGAGGATATACTGCAAAATGAAAAAAATACTTATAGTTGGAGCAGGAGGGATAGGTAAAAAACACATAGAAGGATTTTTAAGGACAAAAAAATTTTCTATTTCAGTTTGTGATATAGATAATAAAAAAATTGATGAGATAAAAAAGAAATATCCTTTAGAAGCAGTATATACTGACTTTTACAGTATTGACCTTAATTTATTTGATGCTGTATTGATTGCTACTCCTGCAAATTTTCATATTCCTATGGCAATAAGATGTGCTGAAGAAGGTATTCCTTTTCTTGTAGAAAAACCACTTTCAGTTAATATGGAAGGAGTGGATAAACTAATCAAAATTATAAAAACAAATAAAATCCCATCAGCAGTTGGTTTCACAAGAAGGAGTATTCCATCTTTTATAAAACTTAAGAAGATTATAGATAGTAGAATAATAGGAGAAATAAAGATGACTTTATTTTATATAGCGCTTGATTATAGAAAATACAGACCAGATTATGCAGAGATATATTTTGTTAAAAAAGAAATGGGTGGTGGATGCATTATTGATACTATTTCTCATTTTGTTGACCTTGCTCAGTGGTATATTGGAAATCCTTCTGAATGCTTTTGTATTTATGACAATCTTACATTTGGAGAAAAAGTTGAAACAGAAGATAGCGCAGTTATTATTTCCAGGTTTAACAAAAATATCATAGTTAATTTCTACTGCAATTTATTCCAGAAACCATATGAATTAATTATTGAATTTGCTGGAACAAAAGGAAATTTAAGATATATTTCAGAGAATAGATATATCTCAAAAATTCTTTTTTCTGATAATGACAAAGGCCAATGGAGAAAAATTGGTTTTTTTGAAAATGAATTAAAGGATTATTATTTTTATCAGGCAAAAAATTTTCTTAATCTTCTTGAAGGGAAAGATAACACTTTAACTACTATTGAAGAAGCGAGAGAAAATTTAATATTTTGTTTAAAGGCAAAGGGTGGTCAATTTAAAAATCAAAATAAAAATTAAATAGGAGGATTACTTTGAGAAGTAGAAATGAAATAATAGATGCATTAACTGGACCGATACCAAGTTTAAGGACAACTTTCCTCAGAGATGGAAGTATTGATTTTTCTGGTTTAAAAAATTCTATTGAGTTTGATATTTCTGCTGGTTGTAAATCTATAATGCTTACTCCGGGAGATACTCTTTATTCTATTCTTACTGATAAGGAAGTGGGAGAAATAGTTAAATTTGTGGGAGAAGAAATAAAAGGTCGTGCTTTGATTATTGCAGCAGAAAAGGGATGGTGGACAGGAAAAGCAATAGAATTTGCAAAATACTGTAATGAAATTGGTATTGATTTGCTAATGGTTTCTCCTCCTAATTGGGTAAATTCCTGCACTGTTGAAACTTTTGTTGAACATTATAAGGAAATTGCTCAATATATCCCGGTTATGCTTGTCACAAATGTTTTTTTTACATCCCAGGAAGTAGGTTTAGAAGTGATAAAAATTTTAAGAGACACCTGTAATAATATTTTAGCCATAAAAGATGATTTGTGTGGTGAATTTGCAAGAAAAGTATCTATCCTTGTTAATGGTCATTGGGCAATTATAGCAGGGGGGCAGAAACAAAATCATATGAATATGCTGCCTTATGGCTGTGATGGATATCTTTCTACATTTATAACATTCAAACCATTTATAACCCATCAATACTGGAAATTTATTAAAGAAAATAATCTTGTCGGTGCTAAAGAAATTATAATAAATTATGATATGCCACTTTTTGACTACCTTTTCAAAATCCAAGGTGGTTTTGATGCTGGAATACATGGAATACTTGAAATTTATGGAATTGCGCAAAGATGGAGAAGAAAACCTTATTATAGTCTTAATGATAAAGAAATGGAAAAACTTTCTGATTTTCTTAAAAAACTCTATTTATAAAAAAGAGGAGGCGGGATGGATATTCAAAAAAATAAATTTTATGGGGTATATGTGGCTTTGTTAACTCCTTTTGATGAAAATGGCAATGTAGATGAAAAAAGGTTAAAGAATCTTGTAAAATTTTTAATTTCAAAAGGTATTGATGGTTTATATGTCTGTGGTGGAACAGGAGAAGGATTATTGATGGATATTGAAGAAAGAAAAAAAGTTGCAGAAATTGTAAAAGAGGAAGTAGAAGAGAAAATTAAAATTATTATCCATATAGGAGGTGCTTTAAATACAAAAAATAGTATTGAACTTGCAAAACACTCAGAAAAAATAAAAGTTGATGCAATATCTTCAATCCCACCAATATATTACAAATTCAGTTTTGATGAGATATACAATTACTATTATCAACTTGCTAATTCTACAAACTTACCATTTTTGATTTATTACATACCTGAAACAACAGGAATTAACCTAAAAAATGAGGAGTTTTTAAGATTTGGAGAAATTAAAAATATAATTGGATTAAAATATACAAATTCTGACCTTTATTTATTACAGGATTTAATTTTAAAAATGAAAAGTAAATGGATTGCATTCAGTGGACCTGATGAACTTTTTTTGCCTGCTTTAAATATGGGAGTTGTTGGATGTATTGGCTCTACTCAGAATATTTTACCTGAAATATTTGTTGAAATTTATAAGAATTTTAAAGAAGGGGATATTAAAAGAGCAATTGAATTACAAAAAAGGGTAACAATAGCAGTAAGTTTATTGAAAAAATATGGAGGGATAACAAGTTGGAAAATCGCTTTAAAATTTAGAGGTGTAGATGCTGGATATGCAAGAGAACCATTTTTAAAGGATTTACCAGATAAGATAAAAGAAAAATTCAAAAAAGAGTGGAAAAGGGAATTTCCTGAATTCTCAGAAGGGATTTAAATATGAAAGGGAAAATACATAAGGACTTCCATGGAGCATTAAGTGTTG
Organism: uncultured bacterium; assembly: GCA_964400565.1. GTDB lineage: Bacteria > Ratteibacteria > UBA8468 > B48-G9 > JAFGKM01 > JAMWDI01. The sequence goes on from CAYNUP010000206.1 coordinate 6,426, forward strand.
GGTTTGAATTTCTTGATAAAAATTTTGGGAAAAAGGCAGTTGAGGAATATTTAAAACAGTTTGCAGAAAATATATATGGATGGTTGATAAAAAAGATAAAAAATAATGGCCTTTCTGAACTTGAAAGATACTGGAGTGAAATTTTTAGTGAAGAAGAAGGTGAGTTTGAAATTAAAAGAAGAGACAACGAAGAAATAGTATTAAAGGTTAAAAAATGTCCTGCAATATATCATATGAAAGAAAAAGGGTATCCAGTTTATAGTGATTTCTGTATTCAGTGCAAGGTTATAAATGAAGTTATAGGGAATAAGACCTGTTATATTTCAAAAATTAAATATGATAAAAAGGGAAGATGTGAACAGAAATTGAGGAAAAAATGATACCAGCAAAAGAATTTATACTTGCTTATAATGAACTTTTTAAATTTTTGCACAGAAAATATGGAAAAAAAGCAGTTGTCAATTTCTGGTTTTATATTTCAGACAATTTCTTAAAAAACCTTGATAAACTTGTAAAAGAAAAGGGGATAGCAGGTATGGCTGAATACTGGACTCATACATTAACAGAGGAAAAAGCAGTATATACTATGAGCGTCGGTCCTGACTATTTTGAAATCTTTATGAAGAAATGTCCATCTGTAGGAATAATGAATAAAAGAAAGGTTAAAAAATATCCTTATTATTGTGAACACTGTGTTTTATACAAAAGAATTATTGAAAAGTATGGCTTTGTTTATAAAATCAAGTTTATAGATAAAGAAAAAGGTGTGTGCAAAATCAAAATCCATAAAAAAAGGGAAAAAAATGGAGATAATTGTTGAGAGGAGAAAATTTTTAAGTTGGGATGGAAAAGGAAGACCTGTTATGCCCTGTTTTATTACATATATCTCAAATGAAAAACCTATACTTATTCATAGATACTGCAGAATGGACTATTCAGATGGATATGATGATTTTGTTGATATTTTTAGTTATGACAATGGGAAAACATGGACAGAGCCAGTTCTTCATTTTAAAAGCAAAATTACTCCAGAAGGGAAAATCAGGTATTCAGAATCAGCAGGATTTTTTGACCCAGATATAAAAAAACTGTTAACAATAACTGACAGAAAATTATATCCAGAGGATAAACTTGATGTTGATATCCCATGGAATGTTTTTCTTGAAATTTATGACCCAGAGAAAAACTTCTGGAGCGGAGAAATGCCTTTAAATTTTGATATTTCTGGTGGAATTGCTGTAAGTTTCTGCAAGCCCATAAAAACATCAAAAGGAAGGATTGTATTCCCTGCACAGGGACATCTTGTTGATGAGAAAGGAAATCCAGTCCATTATAAAGGATGCTGGTCTCCTGCTGGTATAATTGTAAACATTCTTGGTGATTATAAAGAAAATGGAGAAATTGATTGGAAGTTAAGTAAACCTGTATATCCTGACCTTGAAAAAACATCAAGAGGATTCTATGAACCAGCAATTATAGAACTTAAAAATGGTAAATTTGCAATGATATTAAGAGGAGATAATAGTATGTTCCCAGATAAACCAGGATATAAATGGGTAAGTTTTTCAGAAGATAATTGTGAAACATGGACAGAGCCAGTTCCTTTATCCTGTGATAATGGAGAAATAATTGAATCAAGTTCAACCGGTTCCGGGATATTCAGGTCAATAAAAAATGGGAAAGTTTACTGGATAGGAAATTTATGTATTGAAGGTATAAGACCGAAGGGGAACTGGCCAAGAACTCCTCTTGTAATCTGTGAAGTTAATGAAGAACCATTTTGTTTGAAAAGAGATACAATAAGAATTATTGATACAAGACAAAAAGGAGAACCACCACAATTACAACTATCAAATTTCAGATTTTATCAGGATAGAAAAACCGGAGATATTGTCCTATTTTTGAGCCGTCTTGGAGAAAATGGGTATGAAAATCTTAAATGGAGACTTGCTAATTATTACAAATACAGAATAGAAATAACAGATTAACAAATCCAAATAAAATAAAAATTTCCTGAACCAAATTTATTCAAATAGTTTCTTAATTTTTTCTTCTGGAAGTGGCTTTGTCAGTAAACTTCCAATAAAGTAAAATAAACCACAACCAATAAGAACTATAAATTCAAGTGTTCCCATGCCAATCTTTTGTTTTACAACAAATATACTTCCAACAAGAGTAGTAATTGTTCCATAAATCATACATAAAATAGCACCTGTTGCTGTTGCCCTTTTCCAGTAAAAGGAAACTGCTGTGCAGAAAATAAATATTCCACCAAGTCCTATTGCAGCATAACCCATAAATACAGCCAGAAGTGGAGGTGGTTTTTTAAATGTCCAGTAAAATGGAATTAAAAGGAATATACCTAAAAACAATTTTGTTAATCTTAGGAGAAGAGTTTTTGAAATATTTGGCTTCCACACATTTATAATATCTTTTGTAATATTACCAGCCATTACCATTACCATTCCTGAGAGTGTTGAAAGTGCCGCAGCAAAAACACCTGTTGCATAAAGAGTTGTTAGTGATCTCCCTCCTATAACTATAGCAAGGAAAGGAGCTGCCAGATCTCCTTTCCATGGTTCTATTTTTAAAAGTTGTGGTCCAAATACAACCCTTGCTGCAAGACCTGTTATTGCATTAAGAAATATAGGAGGACCTGCTACAAGAAATACCATAAGTGTAATTAAAGAGAAATCTTTTTTTGTAAGTTTCCTCATCCCTAAAAATCTTGCAACATTATGCGGGAATCCTGTAGCCATTGTTAAAAATATAAAAAATGTTGCAACTACTCCAACAGGACTGGAAAACAATTGTGTATTTCCTACTTTAGGCAGATCATTTCTTACCAAATCAAGAAGTTTTGGGTCTTCTAAAGAAAGTTGCATATTGAGAAAAAATGGACCGCCTACAGATTTCAAAGCCACAATCCCAAGTATAAAACATGCAATCCCAAGTAATGCACCCTGTAAAGCAAGAGAAAATTGAGTTCCAGTATAACCCCCAACTGCCATATAAATAAAAACTATAATCCCAGCAAATAAAAGACACCAGATAGCGGGAAGTCCTGTTATGGCATACCATATAGTTGCACCTGCTTTAAATTGCCCGACTGAATATAAAGTCATAAAAAATATCATTATAAGAGCAGAAAGTGATTGAACAACTTTACTTTCAAACCTTATGCCCAGAACATCAGGAACTGTCCTTGCACCAAATTTTTCAGCATATTTCTGCATTTTTTCACCTGTAAAAAATAAACATGGCATGATCCCAACTATTGTCCACATCCCTGCAAACCACATTCCAGACCATCCAACTGCATATGTAACTCCCATCATACCTAAAGTTGCCCATCCACTGAGCCATGTCGCACCAAGAGCAAGTCCTGTTATTACAGGACCTATATCCCGATGACCTGAAAGAAATGTTTCAAAGGAAGTAGATTTTTTCCTGCTGGCAAAACCTAAAAAAATACAAATAATTAACATCAAACCTATACCGATAGTTGCCCATATTCCATATGAAATATCTGGTTTTGGAACAGTAGCAAAATTATTCATCTTTCCACCCCCTTATTCTAATTTCCAACCCAATAATTGTGAATAAAGCACTAAAAAGAACTATAAGCCACCAGGTAATCCAGTTTTTATCCATAGATCCCCCTTTTTAGAGAAATAAAAAAATTCATAATATTTTAAGTATATACTATTTTCTCAAAAATGTCAAATTTTTTCTCTTATAATCCACCTGTCTTTCTCAAACTATCCAATTGTTTAATAAAAATGGACGTGATAAAATTTCCTTAATAATTTTTTAAAAGGGAGTTTCATGAAAATAAGCATGATGAGTTATACAATGTATAGAGGTAGATGGAAGGAGAATTTTAATATTAAAAAATTGTGTGAGTTTACAAAAAATCTTGGACTTGATGGGATTGATTGGGTAACAACTTATGGATACAGACCAGTAGAAATAAAAAGAATTATGGATGATTATGGACTTAAAACAGTATGCTACACATTTTTTGCTGATATAAATTTTAAAGAGAAAAGTTTAAGAGAGAAAGGAATTGAAGAAATTAAAAAGGGATAGAAACTGCTTTGATTTTAGGGACAGATAAAATAATGTTGCCATTAAGAGGGAAAAAAGAATATACAAAAGAAGAGTCAAGAAGAAATGTAATTGAAGGACTGAAAGAAGTAATTAAGGAAGGTGAAAAATATAATATAAAAATTACAGTAGAACATTTTCCAGATATAAATGGCCCTTTCTTGATTTCTGAAGATATAAATTTTGCAATAAAAGAGATTCCTGAATTGAGAGTTACTTTTGATTCTGGAAATGTAATTTTAGGAGGGGAAAAACCAGAAGATGCTTTTATAAACAATCAGAAATATATTATACATTGCCATTTCAAGGATTGGATAATTTCTGAAGATGGGAAATTGTCAGGAATGGATGGGAGAAAATATAAACCTGCTATTATAGGAGAAGGAATTATTGATTATAAAAAACTGGTTAAAATTATGAAAGATTATGGATATGATGGTTATGTAAATATTGAATATGAAGGATTTGAATATGAGCCAGACATTGCAATGGAAAGAGGTTTAAAATTTTTAAAAATATTAACAGGAGAAGAAAATGAGTAAAAAACTTGCAATTTTTGGTGGAGAAAAAACAATACCTGATGGAACTATAAAGAACTGGCCTCCTATTGACAAAATAGATGAAGAATATGTTTTATCTTCTTTAAGAGGAGAGATACATACTTTTGGACCAAATTGTAAGGAATTTGAGAAAGAATTTGCAGAATGGAATGGAAATAAGTTTGCCATAACGACAAATAGTGGAACTGCAGCCTTACATATGGGAATTGCTGGATGTGGACTTGGGTGTGGAGATGAAGTAATTGTTCCTGCTTATTCATGGAGTTCTTCTGCAACATGCGTTTTACATCATAATTGTATCCCAGTTTTTGTTGATATTGAATTTAAGACAATGAATATAGATGTTGATAAAATAGAAGAAAAAATTACAGAAAAGACAAAAGCGATTTTGATTGTTCATCTTCACGGACTTCCTGTTGAAATGGATAAAGTTTTAAATATAGCCAGAAAATATAACTTAAAAGTGATAGAAGATTGCTGTCAGGCACATGGAGCAAAGTATAAAGGGAAAAAAGTAGGAAATTTTGGAAATTGTTCTGCTTTCAGTTTCAATCAGAATAAATGTTTATGTTCAGGAGAAGGGGGAATGTTTGTAACTGATAATGAAGAAATATATGAAAAAGCAAAAATGTTATGGAGTTTTGGAGAAACAAGAAGACCATTTGAAAATAGAGATTATCATGCTTATACTTTAGGATGGATGTACAGAAATAATGACTTAACCGCTGCTTTTGGTAGAGCACAACTTAAAAAACTTGACCAGTATCTTGACGTTCAGAAAAAAAATGCAAAAGTTTTAACAAGTATTTTAAAAGAAGTTGATGGCTTAATTCTACCCTTTGTTCCTGAAAACTGTGAGCATAACTGGTATAACTATACAATCAGATTAGATATGGAATTTTTTGGAATAAAGAAAGATATAAAAAAATTTAGAGATTATGTATTAAAAGCAATTCAGACAGAAGGAGTAAAGTGTGGTATATGGCAGAGTTTTATACTTCCAGCAATGACTGTTTTTCAAGCAAAAAATGCTTATGGAAAAGGTTGCCCCTGGACCTGTCATTATTATGGAAAGAAAATTGAGTATATTCCTGAAGAATATCCTGTTGCACAAAAGCACTGTGATACGCATTTTGGTATGACAGAGCCATTAAGAGCGCCAAATGATGAAAAAATTGCAGAACTTGTAGGAATTTCAATTAAAAAAGTGATTGATGATATTAAAGAAAAAGGTGTGAAAAAATGGATAGATAAAATTGAAGAAGTTTTGAAATGAAAAGGAGAAAAAAATGGGAAAATTTTTGATAGGATGGGAAGAAGTAAATATAACTCCAGAAAAGGAAGTCTGTCTTTGTGGTCAATTTCATGCAAGAGTTTCAGAAGGAATAAAAGACCCTATAAAATCAACAATCCTTGTTTTTGAATCTTTAAAAGATAGGGGAAATTCTGAATATATTATTATGGTAAGTTGTGATTTAGTTGCTATTCCATCTCAATTTAAAAATACACTTATAGAAAAAGTTAAAAAGATTTTACCTGAAATAAAAGAAGAGAAAATTATAATGAATGCTACCCATACACATACTGCACCTGAACCAGGTGGGGATATAATTAGAGGAATAGAAAGAGATTCTATTATTGAAAGTTATGGGATAGAACTACCTGTTATGAAACCAGTTGAATACATAAATTTTGCCACAGAAAGAATTGCAGAAGGTATAAAAAATGCATGGGAGAAAAGAACAGAAGGGGGAATAAGTTATGGACTTGGATTTGCAGTAGTAGGACATAATAGAAGGATTTCTTATTATGATGGAACTTCAAAAATGTATGGAAAAACAGATGACCCAAACTTCAGTCATGTTGAAGGATATGAGGACCATTCTATAAATTTAATGGCAACTTATGATAAGGATAAAAATTTGACAGGTCTTATAGTAAATATTGCCTGTCCATCTCAGGTAAGTGAAAGTGAATTTTTAATAAGTGCTGATTTCTGGCATGATATAAGGGAAGAATTGAGAAAAAGATTTGGAGAGAAACTTTACATTTTTGCCCAGTGTAGTTCAGCAGGAGACCAATCTCCTCATATTCTTATAAATAAAAAAGCAGAAGAAAGGATGTGGAATTTATCAGGAAGAAATCAAAGACAGGAAATTGGTATCAGGGTTGCCAATGGCATAGAAGAAATTCTGCCAGTTATAAAGAAAGAAATAAATTATAATCCAGTATTTTCTCATATCTGTAAAAAAGTTAAACTTACAAGATATAAAATTTCTGAAGAAGAACTGAATTTTTGTTTGAGAGAATCTGAAAAATATTATAAAGAGTATGAAAGATTGAAAAAAGAACTGGAAGAAAATCCAGAGAAAAAGAAAGAAAATAGATGGTATACATTAATAACTTCAAATTATAGAAGAAGCCAATGGTATTTAGGTGTCAAGGATAGATATGAAAGCCAAAAGATAGACCCAAAAGTAGAAATAGAAATCCATGTTTTAAGAATAGGAGATGTTGTTTTTGCCACAAATCCTTTTGAGTGTTATCTTGATTATGGAATGAGGATTAAAGCAAGAAGCAAAGCTATTCAGACATTTATTGTTCAACTTGCAGGAAGTGGAACATATCTTCCGACTGAAAGAGCATTAAAAGGAGGAAGTTACTCAGCAGTTGCTCCTTCCTGTATTGTTGGACCTGATGGGGGAAAAGAACTTGTAGAAGAAACCTTATTACTCATTGATACCTTATTTAAATAATTTGCGAACTTCCGTCGTTTTACAAGTGCTTGATGGTCAAAAACTTAAGAGTTTTCAATGCTAACTAAATGGGTGAGTGAGGGGATTTGAACCCCCGACACCTGGAGCCACAGTCCAGTGCTCTGCCGCTGAGCTACACTCACCATACTTAAATTTATTTTATCCCTCTTAAAGAATTTTGTAAAGGAACCATCTCAAAAATCCCTCAAAGGAGATTTAATTTTTAAGAAAAAATATGGTTTTTAAATCGTTTTAAATTGTCGAGAAAAAATTAACCCTAAAAGATTTTTGAGAGGAACCATATTGACATTTTTGCTTTGCCTCTATTTGCCCATAAAAAATAAGGGATTGCTTTAAATTTCTTTTTTTCATAATCTATTTTAAAATTTTTGTTTTTCACATAAAGTGGGAATTCCTGCCAAGATGTTAAAATTTCTCCACTTAAAGTTATAATTCCATTAAAAATTCCTTCATAATTTTCTTGTAGTTTTTGCTCCCATAATAGAGAATTGAAAATACTTATATCAGGATTATCTATACTTTCAAGACAATATACC
>CAYNUP010000207.1:0-8447 GCA_964400565.1 uncultured bacterium
ATATATTACTTCCCCATGCTTTCTCTACCTGGATACTATGTCTTAACCCGAAAGAGTTTTTTCTTTGACACCAAACAAAAATAATGATAAAATAAAATGTTTAAAATTAAAGGGAGTTTTTATGGAAAAAAAAGAAACTACAAAGGCATATGATGCTACATCTATTCAAGTTTTAAGTGGAATAGAAGCGGTCAGAAAAAGACCTGCAATGTATATTGGAGATACTTCCACAGGAGGATTGCATCACCTTGTTTTTGAAGTTGTTGATAATAGTATTGATGAAGCAATGGCTGGATTTTGCGACAAAATTCATGTAATTATTCATTCTGATAATACTGTCACTATTGAAGATAATGGAAGAGGAATTCCTGTTGATATACACAAAACAGAAAAAAGACCTGCTGTTGAGGTTGTAATGACAACTCTCCATGCAGGTGGAAAGTTTGATAAAAAAGCATATAAGGTTTCTGGTGGATTACACGGAGTTGGTGTCTCTGTAGTTAATGCCCTTTCAGAATATCTTGAAGTTGAAGTGAGAAGGGATGGAAAAGTATATTATCAAAAATATGAAAGGGGAAAACCTGTTAGTCCACTAAAAATAATTGGAAAAACAGAAAAAACAGGAACAAAAGTCACCTTTAAACCTGATGAAGAAATTTTTGAAACAGTTAATTTTGATGAAAATATAATAATAGCACGCCTTAAAGAACTTGCTTTTTTAAATGCTGGTGTGAAGATTGTTTTTGAGGATGAGAGAAAAAACATAAAAGAAGAGTTTGAATATAGTGGAGGTATTATCTCTTTTGTTGAATATCTTAATAAAAACAAAAAGGTTCTCCATTCCACCCCATTTTATGTTAAAAAGACACAGGAAGATATAGAAATTGAGGCTGCTTTTCAGTATAATGATGGATACAGTGAAACTGTTATTTCATTTGCAAATAATGTAAATACAAAAGAAGGGGGAACGCATCTAACTGGTTTTAGAAGCGGATTAACAAGGGCAATAAATGAATATGGTAAGAATAATGGATTTCTTGACAATTTAACTTTAACAGGGGAGGATATAAAAGAAGGATTGACCGCTATTATTGCTGTAAAATTACCAGAACCCCAATTTGAAGGTCAAACAAAAGCAAAATTGGGAAATTCAAGGGTAAGATTTATTGTTGAGGGCATTATCAGTGAAAGCGTTCTTACTTTTCTTGAGGAGAATCCAGAGGCAGGAAGAGAAATCTTAAATAAATGTATTGCAACTGCAAAAGCGAGAGAAGCGGCAAGAAAAGCAAGAGAATTAACAAGAAAGAAATTACTGGAGACAGGTGCACTTCCTGGAAAACTTGCTGATTGTTCTATAAAAGAACCTGAAAAAAGAGAGTTGTTTATAGTGGAAGGTGATTCTGCAGGAGGAAGTGCAAAACAGGGTAGAGAAAGAACTTTTCAGGCAATTCTTCCATTAAAAGGGAAAATAATTAATACAGAAAAAGCATCCCTTGAAAAAGTTTTAAATAATGATGAAATCAAAACAATAATCAGTGCTATAGGAGGAGGATTTGGAGAAGATTTTGATATAAGTAAAGTAAGGTATCACAAAATTATTATAATGACAGATGCGGATGTTGATGGTGCACATATAAAAACTCTTCTTCTAACTTTTTTTTACAGGCAGATGACAGACCTTATAAAATACGGTTATGTGTATATAGCCCAACCACCTCTTTATAAAGTAAAAAAAGGGAAAAAAGAATTTTATGTTAATACAGAATACGAAATGGACAGAATTCTTGCTAAATTTGCAGAAGAACAGTTTAAAATTTTTATAAGTCAGGACTCTAAATCTGTGGAATATGGAGGCGAACTTTTAAATCTTTTTGAAATAAGTAGAAAACTTACAGAAATCAACAAGTCATTAAATATGAAAGGAATAGAAATTCATAAAATAGTTGATTTTTATAAAAAAAATAAAAGTATTCCTGAATATTTACTCAAGCATGGAGAAGAAAATATCTTTTTGAAAGATGAGGAAGAAGTGGGGAAATATTTAAACCAAAAGGGAGAAGAATTTGACCTTTTCTCAAACGAAAAAAATAGAAACTATAGATTAATTGAAATATATGAAGCGAAAGAACTACTAAAAATTTTCAAAAAATTGGAAGAAATGAAGGTTAAGATAGACAAAATCTTTAACAATATTTTTGTATTAAAAGATGAAAAAGGGAGAGAAGAAAAAATTTCTATTTTCCAGATATATGAAAAAATAAGAGAGAGAGAGAAAGAAAACCTTGTTATTCAAAGATATAAAGGACTTGGAGAAATGAATCCTGAACAGTTATGGGAAACCACTATGAATCCTCAAACCCGGGTATTAAAAAAAGTTACAATTGAAGATGCTGTAAAAGCAGAACAAATTTTTACTATTTTGATGGGAGAAACAGTTGAACCAAGAAGAGAATTTATAGAAAAATATGCAAAAGAGGTAAAAAATCTTGATATTTAAAAAAGGAAAAATATGGAAGGAGAAAAAATTTTAACTGTTGGAATTGAAGAAGAAATGAAGGATTCTTATTTAGATTATGCTATGAGTGTTATTGTTGGTAGAGCATTACCTGATGTAAGAGATGGATTAAAACCTGTCCATAGAAGAATTTTATACGGAATGCTTGAACTTGGACTTGAACCTGGAAAACCATTTAAAAAATCTGCAAGAATTGTTGGAGAAGTTATGGGAAAATACCATCCACATGGAGATGCACCAATTTATGAAGCAATAGCAAGAATGGCACAGGACTTTTCTTTAAGATATCCACTTATAGAAGGACAAGGAAATTTTGGTTCTATTGATGGAGACCCTCCTGCTGCTATGAGGTATACTGAAGCAAGACTGGCACCTATTGCGATGGAAATGTTACAGGATATTGACAAAGAAACAGTTTATTTTACTCCGAATTTTGATGAGTCCTTAATGGAACCTGTTGTTTTACCAAGCAAAATCCCAAATCTTCTTATAAATGGTTCATCTGGTATTGCTGTTGGCATGGCTACAAATATGCCACCTCATAATTTATCAGAAGTTGTTGACGCTTTAATAAAAGTAATTGATAATCCTGATATATCCATAGATGAACTAATTGAAATACTTCCAGGTCCTGATTTTCCCACAGGAGGAATAATTTGTGGGAAGGAAGGAATAATAAATGCATATAAAACAGGAAAAGGAATAATTACATTAAGAGGGAAGGTAGAAGTTGAGGAAGAGAAAAATAAAGTGAATATAATAATAAAAGAAATCCCATTTGAAGTCAATAAAGCAAATCTTGTAGAAGAAATAGCAAAACTGATAGAAAATGAAAAAATAAGAGGAGTGAATGAAATAAGAGATGAATCGGATAAAAAGGGAATAAGAATTGTTCTTGAAACTAAAAAGGGTGAAAATGTAGACATAATAATCAATCAACTTTATAAACATACACAACTTCAAACATCTTATGGGATAATCAATCTTGCCCTTGTTAACAGAGAACCACTTTTACTGAATTTAAAGGAATTACTTCAACTCTTTATATCCTTCAGAGAGGAAATTGTAATAAAAAGAACAAAATTTGAATTGAGAAAAGCAGAAGAAAGACATCATATTATTCTTGGATTGATTATAGCACTTGATAATATTGATAAAGTTATAAACTTAATAAGAAATTCAAAAAGTGTTGAAGATGCAAAAAATGAATTGGTAAAGAAATTTAAAATTACTGAAATTCAGGCAAATGCTATTTTAAGTATGCCTCTTTCAAGATTAACAGGACTTGAAAGAGAAAAAATATTAAAAGAAAGAGATGAGATAGAAGGAAAAATAAAAAAATATAAAAAAATTCTTGAATTTCCTGAGGAAGTGAAAAATATAATAAAAGAAGAACTTCTTGAGATAAAAAAGAAATTTGGAGATAAGAGAAAAACAGAGATTGTTGAAAGCATTGAAGAATTTGAAGATATAGATTTGATAAGACCGGAAGATATTGTTGTTACCATTTCATATGAAGGATATATAAAAAGAACTTCTTTGGATTCTTTTAAAAGACAAAGAAGGGGAGGAAAAGGATTTATAGGAGCAGCAACAAAAGAAGAAGATTTTATAAAACATATTTTATTAACATCCACAACTGACACACTTTTATTTTTTACAAATAGAGGTATAGTTCACTGGCTTAAAGGATACCTAATTCCTGAGGGAAGCAGAATTGCCAAAGGAAAACCCATAATTAATCTTTTAAAAATTGAACAAGGAGAAAAAATATCTGCAGTGATTCCTGTAAAAGATTTTTCAAAGGATAAATTTTTAATTATGATTACCAAAAATGGTCTTGTGAAAAAAACCTCTCTTGAAAAATATAGTAGACCGAGAAAAGGTGGAATAATAGGAATTGATTTAAGAGAAAACGATGAATTGATAGATGTGAAGTTAACAGATGGCAACAGCGATATAATTTTAAGTACAAAAAAAGGTTTAAGCATAAGATTTCCTGAAAAAGAAGTAAGGTCTGTTGGAAGAAATGCGGTAGGAGTAATTGGTATAAGATTTAAAAAGAAAGAGGATGAAGTAGTTGGATGTGAAATTGTAAATCCCAAAGAAGAAAAATTATCCTTATTTACTGTATGTTCAAAAGGTTTTGGAAAAAGAACTTTAATAAAAGAATATAGAGTTCAACATAGAGGTGGAAAAGGAATAATTGATGTAAAAGTAAAAGAAAAAAATGGAGATGTTGTTGGAGCGAAACTGGTCTCAGATGAAGATGAAGCAATTTTAACAACTAAAAAGGGAATTGTTATAAGAATTAAAGTTTCGGATATCGGCATAATTGGAAGAAATACTATAGGTGTAAAACTTATAAATTTACCAGAAGATGATGAAATAACAGATTTAATTGTTGTGAGAAGAGAAAATGAGAATGGAGAAAATTAAAATCATTAATCATACCGCTGATACTGGAATAGAAGTTTATGGAAAAAACATAGAGGAATTATTTTTAAATTCAGCAATGGGACTTTATAAAATAATGGGAGTAGAATATGATGAAGGAGAAAACTTTCTGGAAATAAAACTTGAAGCAACTTCTCTTGAAGAACTTCTTATAAAATTTTTAAATGAGTTGATTTATTTAACAGAGATTAAAAAAATTGGAGGAAATTTTGAAAAAATTGATATAGAAAAAAATAAAGATAGACATGTCCTTAATGCGACCCTAAAAATAAGAAAAATAAAAAGTACGGAAAAAGAAATAAAAGCCGCAACATACCATAATTTAAAGATAGAGAATGTAAAGGATGGTTTTAAAACTACAATAATTTTTGATCTATAAAGGGAGCGATTATGAATAAAAAAGAAAAAGAATTTTTTCTAAAGTTGCTTGAAAAAGAAAAAGAAAGAATTTCTAAAAACCTTTCTTATGCAAGAGAAGTAATTGAAAAGAGAGACAAAGGAGTTCCTACCCATATTGCAGATTATGGAACAGATGAATTTGAAAAAGACCTTGAAGTTGGACTTTCAAATTCAGAAAGTAAAATTCTTAAAGCAGTTGATATTGCAATAAAAAAAATAAAAGAGGGAACTTATGGAATATGTGAAGATTGTAAAAAACCGATATCCAAAGAAAGATTGAAAGCAATTCCCTATGCAAGATTTTGTATAAAATGTCAAACTGAAAGAGAAAAAAGTGAAAAATAGATTTAGTTTAATTTTATTTTTTACAATCTCTTTTATCGCTTGCGTTTTAGACCAGATAACAAAAAATTTTTTTGTTAAAATTTTAGAAAGAAATAATGGAAATATCACAGTTTTGAACTTTCTATCTTTAACACTTGTTAAAAATTATGGAATTGTATTTGGTCTTTTTAATGAACAAAAAATAAACATTTTTTTGATTATTTTTTCACTTATAGTGATTTTTTTTATTCCTCTATATCTCTTCAAAATAGAAAAAATTGATAGATATTCTCAAATATCTCTTGCTTTGATTGAAGGTGGAATTTTGGGTAATTTAATTGATAGAATAAGAAATGGTTATGTAGTTGACTTTATAAATTTTCATTTCTGGCCTGTTTTTAACTTTGCAGATAGTTTTATAGTTGTGGGAATATTTTTATTTTTTATTAAACAATTGAAAGGACAATAAAATGCATCCTATTTTTTTAAAAATTGGTAATTTTGTAATTTACTGGTATGGAATATTTGTAGCCATTGGAATATTCATCTCTGTTTTTTTATTCCAGAAAGAGTGTATTAAAGAAGGACATGAAGAAAAATTAATATCAGAGATAGTTTTTGGAACAATTTTAACAGGAATTTTTGGAGCAAGATTTCTACATATTCTGGTTAATATTCATTATTATGTCCTGCATCCTGTAGAAATTATAAAAATAAGGAATGGAGGACTTGCTGTTGAAGGAGCAATAATTTTCTCTCTTGTATTTATCATTCTTTATACAAAAATAAAAAGAATTTCAACTGTTAAAGTTCTTGATACTATAGCAATTTTTGTTCCTATTGGGCAAGCAATCGGCAGAATTGGATGTTTTTTAAATGGATGTTGTTATGGTAAAAAAACAGATTTTTTATTTGGAGTTAAATTTCCCTTTCTTGAATATAAAGTCCATCCAACTCAACTTTATTATTCCTTTTTTTATATATTGCTTTTTATCCTTCTGAAAAAAATGTCTTTAAAATCTAAAAAAGGCCAAGGTATAATCTTTTCTTCCTATTTGATAGGTTTTTCTATTATAAGATACTTTGTTGATTTTTTAAGAGGAGACCTTAAAAAAACATCTTACAACCTTTATCCTACTCAAATAATAGCAATTTTTATATTTTTGTTTACTGGAATTTATATTACTTTTAAACTTTTTAAGAAAGGAGATGAATAAAATGGCGAAACTTGTATTTGATTATCCTTTTATGGCAAAAGAATATGAGTTAAAAAAAGAAAAAATATTGATAGGGAGACAAAATACAAATGATATTACTATTCCCGATTATACCTATTTCAAAAATTTACCGGAAACCACACAGAGATTATATTTAAATACATTAACAAAAATATCAAGGATTCATGCAAGAATAACAAAAAAAGAAGATGGATGGTATATTGAAGATGTAGGAACAAGTGGTCTTGGAAGTCAGTATGGAACCTATGTTAATATGGCTCGTCTTGAAGTTAAAAAACCATATAAGTTGCAAGATAATGACGAAATACAGTTTGGACCAATTAAATGTAAGTTTTTTGAAAAATAAATTGAAACTTCTCCATCTTAATCTCATCTAAATTATCAAAAAGGATGGAGGAGAAAAAATATGAATTTAGAAAAATTTACAATTAAGGCTCAGGAAGTATTGATGACTGCTCAGGCAATTGCCCAGGAGAATAAAAATAACGAAGTAGATGCATCCCATCTTGCATATGCTCTTGTGGATAATGATGAAACAGTCAATGACATTTTAAATACAATGGGAGTTAATATTGAAGGATTAAAAAATGACATAAAAAAAGAAATAGAAAAACTTCCTAAAGTTTCAGGTTCAAAATCTGCATTATATATAAGTCCAATTTTAAATCAGGTTTTTTATAAAGCACAAAATTATGCTAAATTTTTTGGGGATGAATATATAGGAGTTGAACATCTTTTTATTGCTTTAAGTGATGTTGAATCAGAAATAAAAGAAATTTTTGAGAAATATAATATTTTTAAAGAGAGATTAACAAAAATTATTCAACAATTAAGAAATGGAGAAAAAATTACTGATAGAGATGCTGAAACAAAATATAAAGTCCTTGAAAAATATACAAGAGACCTTACAGACCTTGCAAGAAAAGGTAAACTTGACCCTGTCATTGGAAGGGATGAAGAAATAAGAAGGGTTATTCAGGTATTATCAAGAAGAACAAAAAATAATCCAGTTTTAATAGGAGATGCAGGTGTTGGAAAAACTGCAATAGTTGAAGGATTGGCAAGAAGGATTGTAGCTGGAGATGTCCCAGAAAGTTTGAAAAATAAAAGAATCCTTGCTCTTGACCTTGGTGCACTTGTAGCAGGAACAAAATACAGAGGCGAATTTGAAGATAGATTAAAAGCTGTCCTGAAAGAAATAGAAAAAAGGGAAGGGGAGATAATACTTTTCATAGATGAACTGCATACTCTTGTAGGAGCAGGTGCAGCAGAAGGAGCAATAGATGCTTCAAACATGTTAAAACCAGCCCTTGCGAGAGGTATGTTAAGATGTATAGGAGCCACTACACTTGATGAATATAGAAAATATATAGAAAAGGATAGAGCACTTGAAAGAAGATTTCAACCCATATATGTAAAAGAACCAACCATTGAAGAAACAATTTCCATTTTAAGAGGATTAAAGGAAAAATATGAAGTCCATCATGGTGTTAAAATTACAGATAGTGCTATAG
>CAYNUP010000208.1:0-11490 GCA_964400565.1 uncultured bacterium
ATCAAGTATTATATATGGTTCTTTTTTTAGTATCTGAAATCTCCCATTCCAGTTAACATTCTCTATTGCCTTTCTTATATCTTCTTCCTCTATCTTATATCCTTTCTCTTTTAAAATTAATCCCGCCTCTATTGCAATTGAAAGATTTTCAATCTGATGTATTCCTATAAGGTCTGTTTTTATTTCTTTTATTTTCTTTCTTCCATAAAAGTTAAAAATCATTCCTTCGGGTGAGATACTGCACAAATTACCTTTAAAGTCATTACCATAAAAAAGCACTTCTGCTTTCTTATCAAAAACTTTTCTTTTTATGACCTCAATTGCCTCTTTTTTTTGTTTTGCTACCAGAACAACTGTTTTTTCTTTTATTATCCCTGCTTTTTCATTTGCTATTTCTCTGTAAGTTTTTCCAAGAAATTCCGTATGGTCAAGCCCTATTTTTGTTATTATTTCAATAAAAGAAGGTAAAACATTTGTTGCATCAAATCTTCCACCCATTCCAACCTCACAGACAAGTATATCAATCCCTTTTTTTGCAAAATATGAAAATGCAATTATTGTCAATACTTCAAAATATGTAGGATACATGTGAATAGGTTGTTTTTCTATGATTTTTTTTAATTCTATAATTCCCTCTTTAAATTCTTCTTCAGAAATATTTTTTCCATTTATTCTTATTCTTTCTCTTACATCTATCAAATGAGGGCTTGTATATAAACCAACTTTATATCCTGCAAGTTCCAGAATTCCACTTAATGCTTTACACACAGACCCTTTTCCATTTGTTCCTGCAACAAGGATTGAAGGATATTTAAAATGTGGATTTTTAAGTTTTTCAAGATAATAATTTGTTTTATCAAGACCGAGTTTTATACCAAAATCACTTAGGGAATTAAGAAAATCAATTGGAGAGAAATTGTTCATGAGTGAAAAATTCTTAAAATTTTTATAAGTGTCTCCTTTAAATCTTTTCTCTCAACAACCATATCAATTAATCCATGTTCATATAAAAATTCAGAAGTTTGAAAGCCTGGAGGTAATTTTTGTTTTATTGTCTGCTCAATAACTCTTGGTCCAGCAAATCCAATCAATGCTTTTGGTTCTGCGATTATAATGTCTCCAAGAAAGGCAAAACTTGCTGCAACTCCTCCCATTGTTGGGTCTGTTAAAATTGAAATATATAAAATTCCTGCTTTCTTCATTTTACCAATAACTGCTGATGTTTTTGCCATCTGCATCAGTGATAAAACACCTTCATACATTCTTGCTCCTCCGCCTCCTCCTGAAACAGATATTAAAGGAAGCCCATTTTCAATAGAAAATTCACAAATCCTGGTGAATTTTTCTCCTACAACAGAACCCATACTTCCCATAATAAAATGAGAATCAAGAATACTCAAAGATACAGAAACTCCTCCTATCTTGCCTGTTCCTACAATCATTGCTTCCTTCATCCCTGTTTTTTTAATATCTTCCTCAAGTTTCTCTTTATAGGATTTAACACCAACAAAATTTAAAGGATCCAAAGAAACCAAATCTTCCCATTTTTCACAAAAAGACCCTTCATCTACAAGAGAATTTATTCTTTCTCTTGCTGTCATTCTAAAATGGAAATTACATTCAGGACAAACTTTTAGGTTCTCTTCAAGTTTTTTTGCATAAATAAGTTTTCCACAATTTTCACATTTTATCCACAACTCTTTTTTTATCTCTACTTTCTCTTTTGGAGGTATTTCTATATATCTTTTCCTTTTAAAAATCATATTAACCCAAACTCCTTTATTGTTTTTTTAATCTTCTCAAAACTCTCTTCACTTGGTCCTGTTAGAGGTAATCTCCACTCAGGATTTATCATTCCCATTAAAGAAAGACATGTTTTTACAGGGATTGGATTTGTTTCAATAAACAAAATTTTAAATATAGGGAAAAGTTTAAGATGTATTTCCCTTGCTTTTTCATAATTTCCTTTTAAAGCATATTCAACCATTTGAGAAACCTGATAGGGCACAATGTTTGATGCAACAGAAACTACTCCTTTCCCTCCAACTGCCATAATTGGTAAGGTTAAAGAATCATCTCCAGAAAGAACAACAAAATCTTCTCTTTTAATAAGTGTTAAAATTTTGCTCACCTGGTCAAGGGAACCACTTGCTTCTTTTATACCTACTATATTTTTTATTTCAGAAAGTTCTGCAACTGTTTCAGGAGCAATTGAAATCCCAGTCCTTGAAGGAACATTATAAAGAATTATTGGTAAAGAAACTTGTTTTGCCACTTCTTTATAATGAAGAAAAAGCCCCTTTTGTGTTGGTTTATTATAATATGGCGTTATTAAAAGTGCTCCATCTGCTCCAACTTTTTCAGCATATTCTGTAAGTTCAATTGCTTCCTTTGTATTATTTGACCCTGTCCCTGCAATAACAGGAACTTTTTTATTCACATATTCAACAGTAAATTTTATTAAGTCCTTATGTTCATCATAAGATAAAGTCGCTGGTTCTCCTGTACATCCACATGTTAAAATTCCATTTGTTTTATTCGTTATCTGAAAATCAATAAGTTTTTTATATGCATCATAATCAATCCTATCATTCTTTATAGGAGTAACTATTGCAACTATTGCTCCTTTAAACATATCTACCTCCTTTAAATTAAAAATTTTATATCATTATAATAAAATCCAATCTCTCTCAATTTATTCAATATTTGCTTTTTCTGCAACCTTAAAACAGATAGCAAGCAACCACTTTCAACCTTTACATACAAATTCTTATCCTTCTCAAATAAAACATAACTTTTTCCTCTTGCTTCTTCATCTATAATTCTTGGCCAGATAACAGAAATATCTATATTTCTGTTTTTTTCATACTCAATACTTATTCCTTTGATAACATTTTTCACAATTTTATTAATCCTTTCTATCTCTTTCATTCTACTTTTAAAGGCATACAGATATATAAAAACTCATCTTCCTCTTGTTTCATCAAAACTGGTTTATTTGAAGCAGTGAAAGCAAATAAAAATTCTTCCTTCTCTATCACTTCTAAAAAATCTATTAAAAAAGAAGGAGGAAACGCTAAATCTATTTCTTCTTCTTTATATTCCACTCCTATTTTTTCATACGCCTCTCCTATATCTCCTGCAGCAGAAATAGTAAGTTCTCCTCTTTTAAAATTTAATTTAACTTTGTTGTTCCTTTCAGATGTAAATAAAGAAATCCTTTTTAAAGAAGAGAGAAATTGTTCTGTATTGATTTTAGAGATTTTTGATTTTTTAATATCTGGAACAACTTTTTCATAATCAGGGAATTCCTCTGCTCCCGCAATCAACTGAGAAATTAATAAAATATCTCCTTCAACTATTTTATTTTTTTCAAGGGTTTTTGTAAATCTTGTTTGGAAAGAAATGTTATTTTTGCCAATAGAAATTTCAACTTCTCCTTCATTTAAAATACCTATCATTTTTTTGATTAAACTATGAGGTAATAAAACCTTTAATTCCTTTTTAAATGGTTCCTGACAATTTATAGAAAAAAGAGAAAGTCTTCTTGTGTCTGTTCCAACTATTCTTATATTTTTTTCTTTAACATCAAAAAGTCCTCCCCTAAATTGATGCCTTGGTTCTTCTGGGTCTATACAGAAAATAATTTTTTTAAACGCCTCTTTTAATATTTCTCCTTTAATTTTAAATGTTACTTCTGCGGTGAATTTAGGAAATTTAGGAAATTCTTCTATTTCCATCTCAATAAATGAGTATTGTGAATTTTTTCCTATAATATTTACAAATTTTTCTTTACTTTCTATTTCTAATCTATCCTCTTTAAATTGTTTAAGAAGAGAAATAAATTGTTTTCCAGGAAGAACTACCTGTCCTTTTTCTTTAACTTCAGATTCAACGGATACTCTTACAGTATTTTCAAGGTCTGTTCCAATTAAAATTAAATTATCATCTTTTCCTTCCATAAAAATTCCACCACATATAGCCATTGCTGGTTTTGAAGGAAGAATGTCAGAAATATATTCTAAACTGCTATTAAGAATATCACTATTAACAATTACTTTCATTTTAACTCCTTTTTTAGTAATAGGAATTGTTGAAAACTTCTAATTTTTTAATAATAAATAACTTACACTGTGCAAAAAATGTAAATTTATTGTTCATTTAATTTTTCTTTTAAAACTTCTATTAAATCTTTCAAATTTCTATCTTTTTCAACTAACTGTTTTATCTTTCTGCAAGCATGAAGAACTGTTGTATGGTCTTTTACCCCAAATTCTAAAGCAATTGAAGTTAAAGAACTATTTGTCATTTCTCTTCCTAAATACATACCTATCTGTCTTGGTAATATAATATTTCTTATTCTTTTTTCACTTTTTATCTCTTCAGGGGTTAACCCAAAGTATTCACACACAACTTCAATTATTCTTTTTAAATTAACAAACTTCTTCTCATCTCTTTTTAAATTATACAATGTCTCTATAATTTCATCAATTAAAAATTTTTCAATTGGTCTATTAAGCAATTTTAAGTGTGCAACTATACTATTTAAGATACCTTCTATTAATCTTATATTATCTTTTACTTTTTCTGCAATATAAAAAACTAAATCATCACTTAAAGAAAGATTTCTTAATTCTGCTTTCTTTTTTACAATAGCAACTCTCGTTTCAAAATCAGGAATCTGTAGGTCCACAATAAGTCCCCATTCAAATCTTGAAACAAGTCTTTCTTCAAGAAATTTTATATCTTTTGGAGGTTTATCACTTGAAAGGACTATCTGTTTTCTATTATTATAAAGAAAATTAAATGTATGAAAAAATTCCTCCTGTGTTCCTTCTTTCCCACCAATAAAATGAATATCATCTATTAAAAGATAATCAAGATATCTAAATTTATTTCTGAATATATGGGTTGTTTTATTTTTTATACTTGTAATAAATTCATTAACAAAATATTCAGCAGGGATATAAGAAATTTTTGCTTTACTTTTTTCTTTAACATAATGTCCTATTGCCTGCATAAGATGTGTCTTCCCAAGACCAACACCTCCATAAATAAAAAGAGGATTATAGGCAACCCCTGGAGATTGAGCAACGGAAAGAGCCGCAGCATGTGCAAGTTGATTGCATGGACCTACAACAAAATTTTCAAATGTGTATTCAGGATTTAATGAGATTTCAAAAAGTGCATCTTCTCTTCTATACTCTGAGAAATCAGATGGGTAAACTATTTCAAATTCAGGGATAAATCCAAAAACTTTATAAAATTCTTCTTTTAATATTCCTATAAAAGGTAAAAAACTTTTTTCAAATGTAGAATTTGGAATTTCTATTTTTACAATATGCTCATTAATATCAAGAAGTTTTACAGGTTTAATCCATAAATCAAAGGTTCTCTGGTTGTTTAATCTTATCTCTATATTTTTCAAAACTTCTTTCCACATGTTATTTACTTCTCTTTCCAATTTTTACCCCTTTTTTACACATTTTTTCCACAGCAATGTTTATATTTTTTCCCACTTCCACAAGGGCAGGGTTGATTTCTTCCAATTTTTTGTCTTTTTAAAGGAACATGTACTTCCTTTCTTACATCAGGGGATTTAAAATCAGTTGAAGGAAGAAAAGAAGGAATTGCTGAAACCTGCTCTCCTTTTCCTTTAGGAAATTGTTCATATTCAGGATGGACAAATTCTTTTTTTCCAGTTTGTCTTACATTAAGAGTTACTTTTTCAGTTATCTGTATTTTTATTAAAGAACTGACAATTTCTTCTTTAATAGATTTTAACATTGTCTGGAAATATTGGAAAGATTCATGTTTATAAGCAATTAAAGGGTCTTTCTGGGCATATACTCTTAAACTTATCCCTTCTCTTAATTCATCCATCGCTCTTAAATGTGCTTTCCATCTATTATCTATACTTTGAAGTAATATAAATTTTTTCAATTCATCAAAAAAATCCCCAAGTTGTCTTTTTTTATCTTCAAGTAAAGAAAAGAAGACGTTTTTAATCCTTTCTTTTAAATTTTCTCTCCACAAACTTAGATTCTGTACATTTTCAGGGTTATCAATTGTAAAATTTATTCCAAATTTTGTTTTAAAATATTTCACCATGCCTTCTATATTCCACATATATGGCTTAATCTTTTCATTCATGAATTCTTCAAAAACATCTTCAACAATTTCTTCAATATATTCTTTTAGATATTCATCAAGGTTTCTATTTTCAAGAATATCCTGTCTTAAAGCATAAATGATATTTCTCTGTTCATTTAAAACATTATCAAATTCAAGTAAATTCTTTCTTATTTCAAAATTTCTTCCTTCCACCTTTTTTTGTGCATTGTTTATCATCTTTGTTATTAAAGGATGGGTAATTTTTTCTCCCTCTGGTAATTTCCCCATCAGGCCTTTTAACCTTTCGCCACCAAATATTCTTAAAAGGTCATCTTCAAGAGAAAGATAAAATTTTGAAGAACCAGGGTCTCCCTGTCTTCCAGCCCTTCCTTTTAACTGATTGTCTATTCTTCTTGCCTCATATCTTTCACTTCCTATAATATGTAGCCCTCCAAGTTCAACCACTTTTTTATGATTTTCCTCCCAAGGTTTTTTATATTTTTCCAGAAGTTGATTGTAAATTTCTTTAAACTCTTCAGGACTTTTCTCCATTTCCTCTTTTATTTTTTTCCATTCTTCTTCATATTGGCTTCTTTCTTTTTCATAATTTTCTCTTGCAATATTTAATTCTTCTGTATATTTGTTTTGAACCTTTTCATATTCTCTAACCAGTTTTTCATATTCTTTTTCAATTTCTGAATAATCTGGAAAATCTTTTTCAAAAATTCTTTTCTCAATCTGGCCAAAAGAATCTTCTATCTGTTTATAAAGAGAAAACTCTCTTCTTTTGCATTCTAAAAGAAGATTTTCAATCTCTTTCTCCTGTAAAAACTGATTATTTATCTCATTGAGAAATTCAACATATTTCATAATTTTCTTTTTCTCTTTTTCTATTGTTTCATTAAAAAGAATTTCAGGATATGTTTTTTCAAGTGTTTTAAGATAGGAAATAATAGCCCTTTCCAGTTGCTCTATCAGAGAGAGAAAATTTGTTCTGAAATCCTTTTCATCAACTTCTTTGTCTAAAAACTCTAAAAGGAGATGCCTTTTTTCTTCAATATCCTCTCTTGTTAAAAATCCAAAAATTTTCTTCAATTGATTTTTAAAATTTGCATATTCTCTATAACTTTTCCCAGTAATTTCTTTTATTTCCTTCAATCTTTCTGGTTTATCCTTAAACTGAATGGACATTTCCTGAAGTTTTGCATTATTTGTTTCATATATCTCTTTCAATTTCAAAAACTTTATTTCATATTTTCTAAAAAGACCATTTGAATTTTTTTCAAATAATTCCCTTTCAAAAATTTCCCTTGCCTGTTTTTCTTTCTGAGAAAATATTTTTTCTTTCTCAGATATTTTTTCTTTTAATTTTTTAAGTTCTGCTCCAAGAGACATTTCTATTTCTTCTATCCTCTTTTTATATTTATTTTCAATTTCGTTAATTATATCCAGAAAATCTGCCTTTAAAGGTTTTTTATCTTTTTTTCTGCTCCATAAAATTTTAACTGTTTCTTCCCTTGCTATAATCTCTGGATTTCCTCCAAGAATTATATCAACTCCTCTTCCTGCCATCTGTGTCGCTATTGTAACTGCTTTGAGACTGCCTGCCTGTGCAATTATTGCTGCTTCTGCTTCATGATTTTTTCCATGGAGAACCTTATGTGGAATTCCTTTTCTTTCAAGAATTTTACTCAGTTTCTCTGCCTTTTCTATTGATACTGTTCCAACGAGGACAGGTCTTCCAATTTTATAAAGTTCTTCTATTTCTTTTACAATTGCATTAAATTTTTCCTTTTCTGTTGCATATATTTCATCGTCATATTCTGTTCTTCTTAAAGGTTTATTTGTTGGGATTACAATCACATCAAGTTTATATATCTCTTTAAATTCAAGTGCTTCTGTTAATGCAGTTCCAGTCATTCCTGCGATTTTTTTATAAAGTTTAAAATAATTCTGAAAGGAAATTGTGGCGAGTGTCTGATTTTCGCTTTCTATTTTTAACCCTTCTTTTGCTTCTATTGCCTGATGAAGACCATCTGACCATCTTCTTCCAGGCATAAGACGACCAGTGAATTCATCTACTATTATTACCTGACCATCTTTTACAACATACTCTTTATCTCTTTTGAAAAAATTATGTGCTCTTAATGCCTGATTTATATGATGGACAAGTTCAGTATGTGTTCCATCATAAAGATTCCCTATATTTAACAATTTTTCACATTTTTTAATACCCTCTTCAGTTAGAGTTGCTGTCTGATTTTCTTCATCAACAATATAGTCCTTCTCCTTTACAAGTTTTCTTACCAATCTATCAACCTCATAATATAGAGAAGGACTTTCTTCGCTTGGACCGGATATTATTAAAGGAGTTCTTGCCTCATCTATTAAAATTGAATCAACCTCATCTATAATCGCATAATTTAATTTCCTCTGAACCTGGTCTTCTTTTCTTACTGCCATATTGTCTCTTAAATAATCAAATCCAAATTCACTCCCTGTTCCATAAGTTATATCACATAAATATGCTTCTTTTCTTTCACATGGTTTTAAATATAAAAATCTTGAGTCAGGAGGAAGGTGTGCAGGGTCAAATTTATATGCTATTGAAGTATATCTATCTTTTGTCTCTCTATAAGAAACTATGCAACCACAGGATAATCCAAGATAATGATAAATTGGACCCATCCACTGAGTATCTCTTTTTGCCAGATAATCATTGACTGTAACAAGATGGCATCCAGCACCTTCAAGAGCATTTAGAAATAAAGGCAAAGTTGCAACAAGAGTTTTACCCTCTCCTGTTGCCATCTCTGCAATTTTCCCATAATGAAGGACTATCCCTCCTATTATCTGAACATCAAAATGTCTCATATTTAAAGTTCTTCTTGCTGCTTCTCTTACAAGAGCAAATGAATCAACAAGGAAATTATCAAGTGGTTCTCCTTCAGAAATGAGTTTTCTCATTTCTTCTGTCTTTTTTATCATTTCTTCTCTTGAAAGATTTTTGACTTCCTCTTCTTTTTCATTAATTTTTTTCAATAAATTTATAAGATTTTCAAGGAACAAAACTTTATCTCTGTTAAGAAAATTGCTTAAAAAGAATTTTGTTCCAGGATTTAAAAGTTTCAATCTCGTAAGTAATTCTTTGTAATAATCCATTATTTTGCCTCTCTTTTACGGATGGATTTTCAAATATAGTTTGCCGGGGGGCAGAATCGAACTGCCCACGCCAGCCTTTTCAGGGCTGCGCTCTACCACTGAGCTACCCCGGCACCGATAAAAATAAATTACCAGTTAATAAAATTTTTGTCAAGTTTCGAAAAATGATGATAAAATAAAGAAAATGATAAAAATTGGACTGTTTGGTTATTCAGGAAGTGGTAAGACATATATTTTTAAGAAACTGACAGGAAAAGAAACTGAAATTTTTGATCCATTTAAACCAAATGTAGGAATTGGTATTTATAAAGATGAAAAACTTAAAAAAATAAGTGAAATTATAAAACCCAAAAAAGTTGTTTATCCTGAATTTGAAATATATGATTTTAAAGGTTTTCCAGAAGAACAAGGTTTTCCTTCAAACTATTTTAAAAATTTTAATGATATGGATATTCTTCTTCTAATTGTGAAAAATTTCACAAATGAGGCTAATCCTTCAGAAGAAAAGGAATCTTTAATTATGGAACTTATATATCATGATATTGAAAGAGTTGAAAATATAATTGAAGAAAGAAAAAAAGAGGGTAAGGGTTTTGAGATGTGGGAAAAATGTCTTGAATTTTTAAAAGAGGAAAAGTTTTTAAAAGATATGGAAATTGAAAAAAAACATCTTATAGGAGCAGAACTTCTAACCTTAAAAGAAATTATTGTTTTTTCAAATGGAGATATAAAGGAGATAAAAACAGAAAAGCCATTTTTAAACAAAATTGAGGATATTTATGAAAAAGTAATAGAGACACTGGGTATGATAACTTTTTACACAATTAAAGGAGATATTGCTCAGGGATGGATAATTCCTAAAAATTTTACAGCAAAACAGGCAGCAGGAAAAATTCATAAGGATATAGAAAAAGGATTTATTAAAGCAGCAACTTTAAGTTTTAATGAATTTATTGAAATAGGGGACTGGCATAAAGCAAAAAATATGGGTGTTTTAAAATTTCTTGGTCCAAATTCTCATATAGAAGATAAAGATGTTGTTGAGTTTTTCTTCACAAAATAAATCATTCAAAAACACTCATTAAAAAATTTGTCAAGGGAAGAATTTTTTTGTAAAATTGTAAAAATATGGAGAATTTTTTTCAGGCTACATGGAAGAAAATAGAGGAATTCTGGGTTAAAAAAGGGTGTCTACTATGGCATCCTTATAATGTTGAAGTTGGTGCAGGAACTTTGAATCCAGCAACATTTTTTGGAATTATTGGAAACAAAAAATGGAATGTTGTTTATCTTGAACCTTCTGTAAGACCTGCAGATGGCAGATATGGAGAAAATCCAGTAAGATTATATCTTCATCATCAAATTCAGGTTATAATGAAACCACCTCCTTCTGATATCCAGAAAATTTATCTTAAAAGTTTAGAGTATATTGGAATTCCAGTTAAAGAACATGATATAAGATTTATTGAGGATAACTGGGAGGCACCAACTCTTGGAGCATGGGGAGTAGGATGGGAGGTCTGGATTGATGGACTTGAAATAACACAATTTACATATATGCAACAGGCAGGAGGGATTGACCTTTTACCACCAGCAGTGGAGATTACATATGGACTTGATAGAATTGTAAATTTCCTTCAAGGAGAAAAAAATGTTTTTAATTTAAAATGGAATAAAGATGTGAAATATGGAGAAATTCATAGGGAGAGGGAAAGAGAATATTCTATTTACTCTTTTGAAATTGCTGATACAGATTTTCTATTTGAAATTTTTGATAGGTTTGAAAAAGAAGCAGAAAGGATTTTGGATAATCAACTTATTTATCCTACTTATGATTATATTTTGAAACTATCTCACATATTTAATTTACTTGATGCAAGAAAGGCAATAAGTGTGAGTGAAAGAGTGAGATACATTCAGAGGGTAAGAAAACTTGCAAATAGATGTGCTTTACTTTACATTCAAAAAGGAAAGGGTATAATATAAGCCAGGAGTAAAGACAGAGGAAAAAAGTATAAGCCGGGATGGTGGAAACGAGCCCCAGAAGTAAGCAAAGATTAGCAAGCGAGGTCTCGCAAGGGGCGAGTTGGTGCGAGTAGAACAAAGGGAAAAAAGAAAAACTAAAAGAAAGGGAAAGATAAAGGGAAAAAAGAAAAAAACTGAAGCACCGAGCACAACTGAAACAAATATAGGAAATAAGGTATAATATAAGCC
>CAYNUP010000209.1:0-3692 GCA_964400565.1 uncultured bacterium
GAATATTTCAATACACCTACTGATTATGAAACACTTGCAGAACTTGGTTCAATTATGGGTTCAGGTGGTATGATTGTTATTGATGATAAGGTCTGTGCTGTTGAACTTGCAAGATATTTCCTTGATTTCGTCCAAAAAGAATCATGTGGTAAATGTGTTCCTTGTAGAATTGGAACAAAAAGGATGCTTGAAATTCTTGAAAGAATAACAAAAGGCAATGGAGAAATAAAAGATATTGAAAAACTTGAAAAACTTGGCAGTTACATAAAAGAAACAAGTTTATGTGGACTGGGACAAACAGCACCTAATCCAGTTTTAACTACACTAAAATATTTTAAAGATGAATATCTTGAACATATAAAGGATAAAAAATGTCCTGCTGGTGTATGTGTTGAACTCTTTGAATATGTTATAGTAGAGGGAAAATGCACTGGTTGTACTTTGTGTAAAAAAAATTGTCCTGCTGGCGCAATTGAAGGGGAAGTTAAAAAAGCACATAAAATTGTTAAAGAAAAATGTATAAAATGTGGTGTATGTTTTAATGTTTGTAAATTTAATGCAGTGGAGAGAAAGTAAATATGGAAAAAATAGAAGTAATTATAAATAATAAAAAAATAATAACAGAGAAAGGAAAGACGATACTTAAAGTTGCAAAAGAAAATGGGATTGAAATTCCTAATTTATGTAATCATTCATATTTAATGCCAAATGGTGCATGTAGATTATGTATTGTGGAAGTAAAAGGAGAAAAGAGACCAGTTGCATCCTGCTGTTATCCTGTATATGATGGAATGGAAATATTTACAGAAACAGAGAAAATAAAAGAATTAAGAAAAATAACTTTACAACTTATAATTTCTGATCATCCACTTGATTGTATGATATGTGAAAAATCAGGTGAGTGTATTTTAGAAAAATATGCCTATGAGTATGGAATTAAAAAGATTGAATACCAAGGAGAAAAAAGCAAAAGAAAGCAGAAAGATGGAGCTCCTTTTATAATAAGGGATTATGAAAAATGTATATTATGCGGTAGATGTGTTAAAGTATGTGAGGAAATTGCTGGTGCAAATGCGATTGATTTTGGATATAGAGGTTTTAAAACTGAAATAATTTCTGGTTTTGATGAGACACTTAAAGATTCAGAATGTGTTTTCTGTGGAAATTGTGTTGAAATTTGTCCAGTTGGTGCTTTAAGAGAAATAAATGCAGAAGGCAAAGGAAGAATTTGGGAATATAAAAAGATAAAAACAATTTGTCCTTATTGTGGAGTTGGATGTGGTATAAATGTGTATGTTAAGAATAATGTGATTGTAAAAATTAAAGGAGATGATGAAAGTTTTGTAAATAAAGGGTTTTTATGTATTAAGGGAAAATTTGGATTTGAATTTGTATCTTCTCCTGATAGATTAAAAAAACCACTTAAAAAGGAAAATAATGATTTTGAAGAAATAAGTTGGGAAGAAGCAATTGGAATTATATGTGAAAATATTAAAAGAATAATAAAAAAATATGGTAATAATTCAATTGCAGGACTTGCATCAGCAAAATGCACTAATGAAGAAAATTATATTTTCCAGAAATTTTTTAGAACTATTTTAAAAACAAATAATATTGACCATTGTGCTCGTTTATGCCACTCATCAACAATTGCAGGTTTATCAATGACAATTGGAGCAGGGGCTATGAGTAATTCCTTAGAAGAAATTGAAAATTATTCAGATTGTATAATTTTGACAGGAACGAATGTGAGTGAAACACAGCCAGTTACATCTTATAGAATTAGGAAAGCAGTTGAGAAAGGAGCAAAACTTATAATAATTGACCCAATGGAAATTTCTTTATCAGATATAGCATATTTAAAAATTCAACAAAATTACGGAACAGATGTTTTTCTTTTTAATGCAATTGCAAAAATTATAATTGATGAGAAACTCTATAATGAAGATTTTATAAAGGAAAGAGTTGAGAATTTTGAAGAATATCTAAAATTTATGGAAAAATTTCCAATTGAAGATACAGAAAAAATTACAGGTGTCAGTATTGAGAAATTAAGAGAGGTTGCATATATCTATTCAAAATCTAAATCTTCTGTTATTTTATGGGCTATGGGAATAACACAGCATACAACAGGAACAGAAAATGTTATATCTTTATCAAATCTTGCTTTACTTACAGGTCAAATTGGTAAAAAAGGAGCAGGATTATGTCCATTAAGAGGGCAGAATAATGTTCAGGGTGCATGTGATATGGGAGCACTTTCAACTTTTTATCCTGGATATTTTCCTGTAGAAGATGAAGATACGATAAGATATTTTAAAGAAAAATGGAATGTTGATAAATTGCCAGATAGAAATGGACTAACTGTTGTTGAAATTTTTGAAAATATTTTAAAAGATGAAATAAAGTTTCTTTATATAATGGGAGAAAATCCATTAGTAAGTGACCCTGATATAAAACATGTTGAAGAAGCACTTAAAAAGATTGATTTTCTTGTTGTTCAAGATATATTTTTAACAGAAACAGCAAAACATGCAGATATAATTTTACCTTCAACTTGTTCATTTGAAAAAGAGGGCACATTCACAAATACAGAAAGGAGGGTTCAGAAAATATCAAAATGTTTGGAAGCACCGGGTCAGGCAAAAGATGACTGGGAAATAATAAATAAATTGGCTGAAAAATTTGGATATAAATGGAATTATAAAGATGTATGGGATATATTAAAAGAAATAAACGATGTAGTCCCTCAATATAAAGGCATAACTCCTGAAAGAATAAAAAAAGGAGAAAAAATTCAATGGCCATGTCCATCAGAAGACCATTTAGGAACAGAAACACTTCATACAACTGGTTTTAAGACAAAATCAGGAAAAGGGAAACTTATACCAGTTGAATTTAAGCATGCTTATGAACTGCCTGATAATGACTATCCATTTATTTTGACAACAGGTAGAATAAGAGAACATTACCATTCAAGAACAATGACAGGGAAAGTTAAGGGAATAAAAGAGATTGTGGGAGATGATTTTTGTTTTGTAAATGTAGAGGATGCTAAAAGATTAAAATTAAAAGACGGGGACTATGTAGAAGTTTATTCAAGAAGAGGCAGATTAAAAATAAAAGTTAAAATTTCTGATAGAATTAAAAAAGGAGTTATATTTATTCCATTTCATTTTTATGCAAACTTTTTAACACATAATAAACTTGACCCATACTCAAAAATACCTGAATATAAAATATGTGCATGTAATATAGAAAA
Source organism: uncultured bacterium (assembly GCA_964400565.1). GTDB lineage: Bacteria > Ratteibacteria > UBA8468 > B48-G9 > JAFGKM01 > JAMWDI01. The sequence continues at coordinate 3,263 of CAYNUP010000209.1, forward strand.
ATTGAATTTATAAGATTAAAAAATTTGCAAAAAGCAAATGGGAAGGGTACAATAAAAAAGGGGTAAAAATGGAAAAAGTTTTAATTTTTTTGAGTTTTTTTCTTGGTTTTTTAAGTGTAGGTTTAGGAGTAGGTGCTATTGTTTTTGCAAATATATTGAGTAGAAGGACAGATCAATTAATAAAAACAGAAGATGAGAGAGCAAAAAGTTTAATAAGTGAGACACAAAAGATGATAGAAAAGATGGATGAAAGATTGGAAAAGATGGATGAAAGATCAGAAAAGATGGATGAAAGATATTATGAGACATTACGTTATATTTCCTCGCTTATAAAGGCAGAAGGAGAAGATGCGAAGAAATTAATAAATAAAGTCCTTGAAAAACTTCCTGGTTAAAATATATTATTTTTTCATCTCTATAGGAATTTATT
>CAYNUP010000210.1:0-3293 GCA_964400565.1 uncultured bacterium
ATATAGAATAGAGGAGGAGAAAAATGAAAAAAAAGAATTTTATTTTATCAGTTTTTATAATATTAGGTATGTTGACGAATGTTAGTACTTTATATACACAAAACACAGATATTTCAAAAACTCCTACTGAGATATATGAAAAAGCCCAGAAATATGAAAAGGAAGGCAATTTAGAGAAAGCGATTGAATTATACCAAAGAGTAGTTGAAAGTTCTGAAGAGATATCATGGAAGAAAACATCCCTAATAGCGATTGCCCAATTATTTGAAAGACAAAAGAAATATAAAGAAGCTTTGGAAACTTTGGAAAAATATTTAGATTTAGCTTCGACTCCCTTTGAAATTAGTAGAGGGAAAACAGAAATAGCACATGTTTATATTTCTCAAGGGAAATATGCTGAAGGATTAAAAATTCTTGATGAAATAATAGAAAAATACCCAAAAACAGAATTTGCTGCTGATACACAACTTTTTAAGGCGAATGTATATGCGAACTATATAAAAGATTATGAAAGTGCAATAAAGGAATATGAGAAACTTATAAAAGAATACCCTGACAACTGGATGGTTAAAATTCCTTTTGCATTAGAATGTATTGCTTCTTGTTATATTCAACTTAAAAAATATGATGAAGCGGTTGAAATATATAAAAAAATAATTAATGATTATCCAAATACTCCGTTTGAAAAAGTTTCAAAATTGAGAATTGAGTTTGTAAATGAATATGAGAAAAAAGGGAAGTCAGTTCCTCCAGAAATTATTATGAAAAGGATGAAAGAAATGAGCTTAGGGGAAGGGATAATTAATGTTGAAATTAAGGATGGTAAAATAATTACAAATGTTAAATAAAGTTAAGATTAAAGGCAATTAATAATTAAAAAGATAGATAAATGAATAGGAGAAAAATTAAGAAAATTGAGGGATGGGCGATAGGATTTATAATAATATTTTTAGTATCTCTTCTATTAGCAGTTTTTATAAAAGCAAGAGAAGGAACAAAGATAGTATTGTGTATATTAAATTTAAAACAGATAGGTTTAATTTCTCATATGTATGCAAGAGATTATGAGGACTACCTTCCACCCGCATATTGTCAATTTTCTGATAAATACTGGGTTGAAATTTTAAAACCATATATAGAGAGAGACAAATTATATTTATAATGGATATTATGGTTATTTCTCTAATTCTGGATATCCAAAAAATTTAACTTACAAACCAAGAAAATTATCAGATTTTAAATATCCTGAAGATTCGCTTCTTTTAATGGATGGTAAACCTGATGTCAGTCCAGTTTTTACTAAAAGTAATTATGTATTTTGTATAGACATCCCTCACAAGGATATGGAAGGGATTAATTTTTTGTATGTTTTGTATGTGGATGGAAGTGTAAGGGGTATAAGGAGCAAAAAAGACACCAATTTTCTTTTTACAGAGAATCATCTATGTGGTTATTGATGAATAAACAGGTCAATTACATCTTTTTATTATTCTATTTTTAACCTTAGCTGGAACTACCTCTAAAAAAATCGCTCAATTTTCCTCAAAAAACCTTCCTTTAACAAAACTCCTTCTTTCTCTATTTTTTATAGTTTTAGGAATTTATCTCATCATTCAATAAATCTATCCTTTAGATGTGGTCAACAAATAAGAGATATAATCTCTTTTTTTCTTTTAATTAAATTATAGGGCACTTTATTTAAACCAAAAGTAATTGTAAAATTAAAATATAAAGGATGCAAGAAAAATTAAAAGTCCTGGGAGATTTGGGAATTTTTGAAGCAAGTGATTATATTTATCAGAAAGAGAGATATTCTGCTTTTATTTACCCTTCTGTATATAAAGGCAAAATTGTAAAATTATTCAAAGTCCTTCTCTCAAATAATTGTAAATTTAACTGTCTTTACTGTGCAAATAGAAAAGATAGAGATTGTCCAAGATATAGTTTTTCTCCTTTTGAACTTGCTGAAATTTTTTATAATATGTGGAAGAAAAATGCTGTAAATGGTCTCTTTTTATCATCAGGAATTGATAAAGATGTAAATGAAACACAGGAAAAAATGATTGAGGTTGTAAAAATATTGAGAAAAAAATATGAATATCCAGGTTATATCCATCTTAAAATTTTGCCTGGAATTGATGATTATCTTATAAAAAAGGCAAAAACTTATTCTGATAGATTATCTCTAAATATGGAAACAGTATCCTCTACACATATAAAAAAAATTTCAAAAGAAAAGGACTTTTTCAAAAACCTTTTAAGCACCCTTAAAAAACTATCTTCATTAAATTTAGAAAGCCCGTTGAAAAATGGAATATCAACTCAAATAATCGTTGGTTCTGCAGATGAAAAGGATAAAGAGATATTAAATTTTTCATATTATCTTTACAAAAATTATAAAATTACAAAAACATATTACAGTGGATTTATACCTGTTTTAAATACTCCTTTTGAAAATAAAAAACCCTGCAGTTTAGAAAGACAGACAAGATTATATCAGGCAGATATACTTTTAAGAAAATATAAATTTTCTCCCTATGAAATTCCTTTTGATAAAGAAGGTAATCTTTATTTAAATAAGGACCCAAAATATATATGGGCTAAAAAAAATAAGGAATTTTTTCCTGTTGAAATAAATAATTGTGATTTTTATCAACTTATAAGAGTTCCGGGAATAGGTATGACTTCTGCAAAAAAAATTTTAGAAATAAGAAAGGAAGGAAAAATAAAATCAGAAGAAATTTTAAGAAAATTGGGAGTGCGTATTAAAAAAGCAAGTCAGTATATTCTTATTGATGGTAAAAAAATAAAAACTTATGGAGAAGAAAAGGAAGAAATTTATCCTACCCTTTTTGACGAAGTAATCTAAATAAATTCTTTATTAAGACATTACAGATACCCTGTTTTTCTCGGAATACCTTTAGATTTGTTATTTTATTTAAACATTCTAATAACTTAGTTGAAAAATCTAATTAAATTTCTTCTTTTTGAGGTCAAATTTTCACTTAACATAAAGGTTATTTTGTTAACCTTCATATACGATTTTGATTATTTAAGAGATTAAGTGATATAATAAAAAAAGAGGAGGGAAAATGAAAAATTTAAAGAGAGTGTGTGCAACTACTTTTTTATTTATCCTTTTAGGGACTACACTTGGGGTTTGTCAGCCAGACCTTATTCCGTATAGAAAAGGAGATAAATGGGGATTTTGTGATAGAAATAAGAAAATTATTATACCGATAAAATATGATGATGCAGAGGATTTCTTGGGAGAACTTGCTCGGGTTAAACTT
>CAYNUP010000211.1:0-4553 GCA_964400565.1 uncultured bacterium
AAACTCATATCTACAATTTTTACATCTTAATTTCCCTCTTCTTACTTTCCAGAATTTTTTTCCGAGACATCTTGGACACTTTACTTTATCCATAGCCACATTTTAACATTTTTAAGTGGCTATTTTCAAACATAACCCTTAAAAGTAGCCCTTTTTATTTTTTATAGTTTGTGATAATATTTTAGAAATGACAGGAATTGATTTTATATTGCTTGTTATTTTTGGGAGCGGAGTTTTAACAGGTATTTTAAGAGGATTTGTTGGAGGTATTATTGACATTATTGGAATATGTGGTGGAGTTTCTCTTGCATCAATAGCATATAAAGCACCTGTAGTTTTATTCAAAAAATTTAACATTGAAGGAACTCCTGTTGATATCTTATTTTTTCATCTTTTTTCTTTTCTTTTCATATTATCAATAATAGTTGGAATTGAGGTTTTGAGAAAAAAAGTTTTTATTAAACACATAGTTGATAGAATTTTAGGATTTTTTACAGGAGCAATTTTAGGTATGTTTCTATCTGGATTTATATTGAATATTATGAGTGCTTCTCCTAATGTTGCAAAGGAAATTGACAGTTCAAGATTTCCAAAATATATAACGAGATTTATTCCTGAAATTTATGAGAAAAGTGATAAAATTGGTATAACCCTTCCAAAATTATTTGCTTTTCCTGAAAAATATGAAGATGAGTTTGATAAAACAAAATTAAAAATTTCATTTTTAAAAATAAATTTTGTAAAAATGAAAGGAACATGTATTAAATGTGGAGGAGAGTGTATTTTTTCAGGATATTTTTTAAAATCCGGTATGAGTATAATTCCTAAATTCACATGTAAAAATTGTGGAAGAACATCTGATGGATGTCAGACATTTGAAATATTTCATCTTTTATATAATAAATGTCCTGTTGAACTTGCAAGAAAAGGAATAAGATTTGATTGCCCAAATTTCCCAAATCATGAATTAATAATGCCAAACCCTAATATTAACTGTCCTGTTGACAAAAATCAATTAAAATTCTGGGAGTGGAAACCCCCAGTTCCTTATTAAATATTTGATTTTGTTCTTAAATAATGAATAATACTTCTTGCGGCTTTTTTACCCATACCCATTGCACTTATTACAGTTGCTGCTCCTGTTGCTATATCTCCACCTGCATAAATTCCTTCAATATTTGTCTGACATGTTTCAGGGTCAACTATAATGTTTCCATGTTTACCTACTTTTAATTTTGGATATGTTTGAGTAATTAAAGGATGCGGGGACTGGCCAATAGCAACAATCACTGTATCAAAAGGTAAAATTTCTTCACTCCCTGGAATTGGGACAGGTCTTCTTCTTCCACTTTCATCAGGTTCTCCAAGTTTATTATGGATTACCTTCACAGCCTTCACATATCCATTTTCATCTCCAATTATTTCAATCGGTTGAACAAGAAAAATAAATTTTATTCCTTCTTCCACTGCATTTTCATATTCTTCTTTTCTGGCTGGCATTTCATTTTCTGTCCTTCTATACAAAACTATAACCTCTTTTGCACCTAATCTTAATGCACTCCTTGCAGAATCCATAGCAACATTTCCTCCTCCTATCACTGCAACTTTTTCTCCAACAGACACAGGTGTATCATATTCAGGGAAAAGATATGCTTTCATTAAATTTACTCTGGTTAAAAATTCATTTGCTGAATATACTCTCAAAAAGTTTTCTCCTGGTATTCCGAGAAAAGAAGGTAATCCTGCTCCTGTTCCAATAAAAATCGCTTCATATCCCATTTGAAATAACTCCTCAATTGTAATGGTTTTTCCAATTATTACATCTGTTTTTAATTCAACTCCTAAACTTAAGAGTTGATTTATTTCCTTTTCCACAATTTTTTTAGGAAGACGAAATTCTGGAATTCCATAAATTAGAACTCCACCTGGTTTATGTAATGCTTCAAAAATAGTCACTTTTACACCATGCCTTCTTAATTCGCTTGCACAGGTAAGACCTGCAGGACCTGAGCCAATTACAGCAACTTTTTTATTTTTTAATTCAGGAATAACATTAATCTGGGAATTTAAGGGAATGTTTGAATTATCAGCAACAAATCTTTCAAGTTTTCCAATAGCAACAGGTTCAAATTTTTTCCTGAGAGTACAAACTTCCTCACATTGTGTTTCCTGAGGGCATACCCTTCCACATATTGCAGGTAATAAATTTTTTTCATAAATTATTTCAAGTGCTTTTTCAAAATTCCCTTCTTTTATCTCTTTTATAAACCCTGGAATATCTATCTCTACAGGACATCCTTTAATACATGGTGCATTTTTACATTGTAAACATCTACTTGCTTCTTCAATTGCCTGTTTTTCATCATATCCAAAAGATACTTCATTAAAATTTTTTATCCTTTCAGATGGAGGTTGTTTTCTATCTTTAACCCTATTTCTCATTTAATTTCTACTCCTTTCTTACTTATGATTATATGTTTTTTCCAGTTCTTATCATCTATTTCAGGGTAATCCTTTCTAAAATGAGTTCCTCTTGTTTCTTTTCTAATAAGTGCTGATTCTGTTATTAAAGATGCAACTATTAACATGTTCAAACTTTCAAAACCACTTTTATCATAAAATTCTTTACAGAAAGCATATTTTTGCCATTCTTTCAGTTTACTCAGAGCATATTTTAATCCCTCTTCATCCCTTTCAATTCCAACATTTCTCCACATTAAACTTCTTATAGACCTTTTCAAATCTTCCTTATCTATCCAGATATCTGCCTTTTTAGGAAATACATATTTTACATCCACATCATAAATTTTAAAATTTTCTTCCTTTATTTTAATCCCAATTCTTTTACCAAATACTAAACATTCAAGAAGAGAATTACTTGCAAGACGATTTGCTCCATGGATTCCAGTCCATGCACATTCTCCACAGGCAAAAAGATTGGAAAAGTTGGTTCTTCCCCATAAATCTGTTTTTATTCCACCCATAAAATAATGTGCAGCAGGCCTTACAGGGATTAAATTTTTACTCGGTTCTATCCCATATGTTTTACAAAAATTATAAATCTGGGGAAATCTTTTTTTAATAAATTCTTTTTTTAAATGAGTAAGGTCAAGATAAACACAATTAGAATTTGTTTTTTTCATCTGATCAATTATAGCCCTTGAAACAATATCTCTTGGAGCAAGTTCTCCAGAAGGGTGATAATCATACATAAATCTATCTCCATAAACATTTCTTAAAATTCCTCCTTCTCCTCTAACACTTTCAGAAATTAAAAATCTTGGTGCTCCTGCTATATAGAAAGTTGTTGGATGGAATTGATAAAATTCAAGGTCAATAAGTTCTACATTTTTCCTGTAAGCAACAGCAATACCATCTCCTGTAATATGAGAAGGATTCGTAGTTTCCTGAAAAACCATTCCTGCTCCACCTGTTGCAAGTATATAACCTTTTGCCTGAATTAAAAAAATCTCATTTTTGTTGCCATCAAGAATAAGAGCACCCACAATTTTATCATCAACAGAAATTAAATCTATAAGAAAGGAGTTATTTAAAATTTTTATATTTGGAATATTTGAAACAAGTTTATAAAAAAAACCAGTTATACTTTTTCCAATAGCATCTCCATTTGAGTGTAAAATCCTTTTCTTTGAATGCCCTCCTTCTTTTGTAAAATGGAAATCGCCATTTTCCTTATCAAAATTAAAACCCATATCTATAATTTCTTTAATTCTTTCAATCCCTTCATTTACAAGTATATCAACCGCTTTTTCATCATTTAAATAACATCCAACTTTTAAAGTATCTTCTTTATGCAATTGAGGAGTATCTTCTTTACTTAAAGCAACAGCAATGCCTCCTTGAGCATTATAACTGCAGGTTTCTTCAAGCCCATCCTTATAAAGAATTAAAGTATCATAATTTCTCAATTCCCACGCAATATAAAGACCACTCAATCCTCCACCAATAATTAAAAAGTCAACTTTTTCTTTATTTAACTGGCTTGTGTTAAATGAAATTAAATATTCAGGTATCATTTTTTATCAGAGCATCAAGTTTTTCTTTATAAAATTTCTTTTCTTCTTCAGATGCATAATCAATTATTAAAATTCCATTGAGATGGTCTATTTCATGCTGGAAACACCTTGCCATAATTCCTTTCCCTTCAATTACTATTTCTTTTCCTTTTTCATTAATTCCTTTAACAGTTGCCTGTTTTGCTCTTTTAATAGAAAAATAAATTTCGGGAAAACTTAAACATCCTTCAAGGTCAATTTCTTCTCCTGCCATTTCAACTATAACTGGATTTATAACTGTTATAAAATTATCTTTCTCTCTATCATAAGCAATAAAAATCCTTTTTGAGATACCAACCTGAGGTGCTGAAAGTCCTACTCCTTTGGAATGAACCAAAGTTTCCTTCATTGATTTTATAAACTTTTCAATTTTCTCATCAATATCTTTAACCGGTTCTGCTCTTTTTCTTAAAATTTCTTCCCCGTATTTTCTTATTCTTCTCATTTTTTTCTTCTTAATTTACCACTAAATTTAGT
>CAYNUP010000212.1:0-19355 GCA_964400565.1 uncultured bacterium
GCTTATAATGTGAGTGATTTTATAATTCCAAATACTGAATGGTATAAAGAACCAATTGACCTTCCACAACCAGAAAGTATAATTTTTGTTGGTCTTTATCAGGACGGAAAAGAAATCACAAGAGATGGAATGGTATGGAAAATTGAAAAAGGAAAAGTTTTTTATTTCAGACCTGGACATGAAATATACCCAATTTTTTATATGAAAGAAGTACTTAAAATAATTGAAAACGCAGTAAGATTCCTTGTCTCTGAATAAATTTAAAAAGATAAAAACCAGATTGACATTTTTGATTTTCCTCTGTTTGCCCATAAAAAATATGGAATTGCTTTAAATCTTTTCTTTTCATAACTTATTTTTAAATCTTTATTTTTCTCATAAAGTGGTAAATCTTCCCAGGATGTTAAAATTTTTCCGCTTAAAGTTATAATCCCATTAAAAATTTCTTCATAATTTTCTTTAAGTTTTTGTTCCCATATTAATAAATTGAAAAAATTTATTTCAGGATTATCAATACTTTCAAGACAATAAACAAGCACGCCTCTTTTTATTGCAAGACAACCTCTTGAACTTTCAATATTTGGATTTACTCTATAAAACTCACCTTTAATATCAAAATTTAATTCTATATCTGTCTTTCCTTTTTCAATTTTAACTTTAAAATATTTTCCACCTTCTGCTTTATAAACTTCTTTTCCTTTTTTAATTTCTGAATTTTGGCTCCAATAAGGTATTCTTAAATATAAATTAAATTGGTCTTCTGATTCAATAGTTATAAAAATTTCCCCTTTCCATGGATATTCTGTTTCTTGCTTTATTTTTACATTTTTCCCTGAAGATATCTTTAATTTCGCCTCTGACCTATCATATAAATTGACATAAATTCCATCATTGCTTATTGAATAAAAATATCCAGGAAGAGAAGAAATAAATCTCTGAATATTTGGTGGACAACATGTGCAATCATACCAGTTGCTTCTTTCATAAGTTCCAATTGAAGAAAGAGGATTTGTATAAAAATATTTTTTACCATCAAATGAAATTGAAGAAAGGAATGAATTATAAAGGGTTGTTTCAAATATATCAAAATATTTACTTTCTCCTTTTATTAAAAACATTCTATAAGCCCACATCATCAATCCAATAGATGAACAACTTTCACAGTATGCCCTTAAATTCGGAAGTTCATAAGGAAAACCAATTGCTTCTCCTTTATACCTTGAACCAATGCCACCTGTTATATAAATTTTTCTTAAGATTAAATCATACCATAAATTTTCAAGAACTTTTAAATATTTTTTATCACCTACCTCAATATAATAATCTGTTGCTCCACAGGATAAATACATCATTCTCACTGCATGACCTGTAAGTTCTTTAAACTTTAAAAATGGGATATTGGGTATTCCTGAGTATTCTGGATTTTTTATTTCAAGGAAAAATTTTGCAAGTTCAAGGTATTTTTTGTTTTTAGTTGTCCTGTATAGTTCAATTAATGCCATTTCTACTTCTGGATGACCGTCTGTTTTTTCTATCTTTCCATAACCAAACTTCTCATAAATATAATCAGCCCATTTTATAGCAATATCTAAGAAATTTTCTTTTCCTGTTGACCTGTAATGGGCTATTGCTGCTTGAATTAAATGCCCTCCACAATAAAGTTCATGGGAACGTAATAAATATTCAAATTCCTTTTTTATATATGGAGAAGTATTTAAATATCCTGATTTTTTCTGTGCCTTTCCAATCAGAGTAATTAATTTATCAAGGAGTTTTAAATTTTTCTCATCCCATTTATTCTGCAAATCCCAACTTACTGCTTCCATCCATTTATATAAATCGGAATCTGTTGCAAGACGATTTGTTTTTTCTCCTTTTTTTATACCTGCTTCTATCTCAAAATTTCCAATTGTCTTATATTTCACAAATAGTTTGTATAAAAAAGGGATACTGACTTTCCTGTTCCTTTCCAAAATATATTCCCAGAAACCTTTAATTTTCACATTTTCAATATTTACAGGTAATGCCTTTAAATTTGATTTATTAACCGGAATAATAACACCTTTATCCATTTTTTCTCCTTTTTATATCCTGTTAAAGAATAATTTTATTATATTCTCAGAGATTTAACAAGAAAATGGGGTTGACATAGATGATAAAAAGTTATAAAATCAAAAAATGGAGTGGGAAAATGAAAAAAATAAAGGTATTGATTACAGAACCATTTGAAAAAGAAGGAAAAGAGATATTGATTAATAAGGGTTTTGAAATAGAGGAAACAGGTAAAATTTCTACTGAAGAGTTAATTTGTTTAATACCTGAATATGATGTTTTAATTGTAAGGAGTGGAACAAAGGTAACAAAGGAGGTAATAGAAAAAGGGAAAAATCTTAAAATAATAGGAAGAGCAGGGGTAGGATTGGATAATATTGATGTGGAAGCAGCAACCTTAAATGGTGTAATTGTTATGAATGCTCCAGAGGGTAATACAATTTCTGCTGCTGAACACACAATAGGACTTATCTTTTCTCTTGCAAGAAATATACCAATTGCAAATCAAACTTTGAAAAATGGTAAATGGGAAAAAAAGAAGTTTGTTGGTACTGAACTTTATGGAAAGACACTCGGAATAATTGGACTTGGAAGGATTGGAAAAAGAGTTGCATATATAGCAAAAGGTATTGGGATGAAAATTATAGGATATGACCCTTATGTAAACGAAGAAGAAATAAGAGACCTTGGAATTACAATTATGAATTTTGAAGGGTTGCTTAAACAGGCAGATATTATCACTTTCCATTTACCACTTACCAAGGAAACATACCACATGATAAGTGATAAAGAATTTGAACTGATGAAAGATGGAGTGATGATAGTTAACTGTGCCAGAGGCGGGATTATAGATGAAGAAGCGCTTTTAAGATATTTAAAGAAGGGGAAAGTAAAAGGAGTTGCTCTTGATGTTTTTGAAAAAGAACCTCTTGAAAGTTCTCCTCTTTTTGAACTGGAAAATGTAATTGTCACACCACATCTTGGTGCTTCAACAAAAGAAGCACAGATAAATGTTGCATGTCAACTTGCAAATCAAATAGTAGAGGCAATAAAAAATAAAGTTATTAAAAATGCTGTAAATTTCCCTTCTTTAGATGAGGAAACTTATAAAAAATTAAGGGGGTATCTTTCACTTGGAGAAAAAATAGGATTATTTTTAAGACAGATGATAGACCATGATATTAAAACTGTAGAAATAACTTATTCAGGAGAAATAACAGATTATGACCTATCCCTTTTAAGAGCAAATATTCTTGTTGGACTTTTGGAAAAAGAAGATAAAAGAGTAAATGCAGTAAATGCTCTTCTAATGATGAAGGAAAAGGGTATAAAACTGAATGAAAAAAGAGAAAAGAAACCAGAAGAATTTACAAATTTAATCACAGTTGAGGTAGGAAATTCTAAAAAAGTTTCTGTTTCAGGTACTTTAATTAGAGATGAAGGAAGGATTGTTAAAATTGATGGTTTTTCAGTTGAAGCAGTGCCTGAAGGAGTTTTACTTGTTTGTTATAATGAAGATAAGCCTGGAATTATGGGACATATAGGGACTGTTCTTGGAGCAAAGGGAATAAATATTGCTTCAATGACTCTTGGAAGGAAGGGAAAAGGTGGTCCTGCAATAACAGTTTTAAATCTTGACCAGGAATGTGATGAAGAGGTATTATTAAAAATAAAGGAGTTTCCAGCAATAAAATCGGTCAGACTGGTAAGGATATAAAAATGGAAAATAAAAAATTTATAATAAATACCCAAAAAAGAAAAAAATCCTCTTTTAAACACATTTTTTTGAAATTCCTGCCTGTCTGCCGTGCTGGATAACTCCTTTACTTAAAAAGTAAAGGAGGGCAAGATGTTGAATACAATAAATACTTTCAGGTTGGTTTTCCCATGGTTTATACTTTGGGGTGCTATATCTATTCTTGTTGGTTATTTGTGGAGAAAATTTATTGCAGAAAGAACTATTAGGTCTGCAGAAAAAAGAGCAAAAGAAATAATACAGGAAGCAGAGGACCTTGCTTTAAAAAAGAAAAGAGAAATAGATATAGAAGCAAAAGAATTGCTTTATAGATTACGAAGTGAATTTGAAAAAGAGACAAAAAATAAAAGGAAAGAATTACAATTTCAGGAAAAAAGGTTACAACAAAAAGAATTAAATATTGAAAGAAAAGCAGAAATTATTGAATTAAAAGAACATGAATTAGCAAATAAAGAAAGAGAAATTCAGAAAAAAGAAGAGGAAATTAAAAATAAGGAACTGGAATATAAAAGGTTGATAGAAGAGACAAAAACTAAACTTGAAGCAATAGCAGGTTTATCAAGGGAAGAAGCAAAAAATCAACTTTTAAAAATGATGGAAGAAGAAGCAAAAAAAGAGGTGATAAAACTACAGCAAAAAATAGAAAATGAGGCAAGGGAAAATGCTGAAAGAAAGGCAAGGGAAATTTTACTGACAACTATGCAAAGACTTGCACCTGAAGAAGCAACAGAAAGTGTGATTTCTGTTGTAAGTTTACCCTCAGATGAGATTAAGGGAAGAATAATAGGAAGGGAAGGGAGAAATATTAAAGTTTTTGAAGCACTTACAGGGGTTGACCTTATTGTTGATGATACTCCTGAAGCAGTGACAATATCATGCTTTAATCTTTATAGAAGAGAACTTGCTAAACTTGCCCTTGAAAGATTAATAGCAGATGGAAGGATTCACCCTGCAAGAATAGAAGAAATTGTTGAAAAAACAAAGAAAGAACTTGAGGAGAAATTGGTAGATGAAGGAAATAGGACTTTGTTTGAAATAGGGATAGAGAATGTCCATCCGGAACTTGTAAAATTGCTTGGAAAATTAAAATACAGAACAAGTTATGGTCAGAATCTTTTAATACATAGTAAAGAATGTGCATTTATGGCTGGAATAATTGCCTCTGAACTTGGATATGACCCTAAACTTGCAAAGAGATGTGCTCTTTTCCATGATATAGGAAAAGCAATAGACCAGGAGGTAGAAGGAGCACATCCTCAAATAGGAGGAGAAATTTTAGAAAAGTATGGAGAATCACAGGAAGTTGTAAATGCTGCAATAAAACATCATGATTATATAGAGGTGAATTCCCCTTATACAGTTATAACCCAGATAGCAGATGCTTTATCAGCAACAAGAACAGGCGCCAGAAGAGATACTCTTGAAAAGTATTTAAGAAGGATTGAAGAACTTGAAAAAATTGCTTCTTCATTTAAAGGAGTTGATTCTGCTTATGCGATATCTGCTGGAAGAGAGGTAAGGGTTATAGTAAAGCCAGAGGAAATCAGTGATGATGAAGCAAAAATACTTGCAAAGGAGATTGCGAAAAAAATTGAAGAGAATATGGAATATATAGGTCAGGTAAAAGTAACTGTTATAAGAGAAAAAAGAGAGGTTGAATTTGCTAAGTAAATGAAATTAAAAGAACTACATAAATGGGATGTAAATGAAGAAGAGGCAAGAAAAATTCAGGTCCAATTAAAAGAAAATGTCCGTATAAAACCTTTATCTAAAAATGTAAATATTGTATGTGGTGTGGATAGTGATTATAAAGAAGATAAAATTTCAACAGCGGGTGTAATATGTAGTTTTCCTGAACTTGAAGTAATAGAGATATTGAAAGTAGAGGGTAGAGTAAAATTTCCTTACATTGGAGGGTTACTTGCATTTAGAGAAGGAGAAAATATAATTAAACTTATTGAAAAAATTGAAAAAGAGGTGGATTGTTTTATTTTTGATGGGCATGGTATTGCTCACCCTGAAAAATTTGGACTTGCTTCTCATATAGGAGTTTGGATTGAAAAACCAACTATAGGATGTGCAAAAAAACTATTTTATGGAAAATACTCAGAACCCCCAAATTTTCCACTTGCTTCAACTTTCATAAAAGATGAGGAAGGAGAGATTATAGGACATGCTTTGAGAAATTATAAAGGGAAAATTATATTTATTTCACCTGGTAATTTAATTGATTTTAAAGATTGTCTTGAAATTATAATAAAATGTATGAAAGAAAATTTTTCCCTGCCATATCCTTTACATCTTGCCCATTTAAATTCAAAATTTTCAAACTAATGTTTTCTGTTTTTTTATTTCTTCAATAATTTCTTTGTTCAAAATACATCCAGGGTCAGGAGAAGTAAAATCTCCAAAATAAGCATAACTTCTTGCAACACATCCTCCACAAACAGAAAAATATTTACCTTTACATCCATATCTTTCAGGATGGTTCCTTCTATCTCTAATTATATTCAGAATTTCAGAATTTTCCCATGTTTCAATTAAGTTTTCTTTTTTTATCTCTCCATTTTCTTTCATATCTCCAATATAAACATCAGGCATAAATACACAAGGGGTTATTCTACCATCTGGTTGAATTGCTATATATGCTCTTCCTGCTCCACAACCTCCTATAAGTTCAACAAGATTTTTAAGTTTTTTAGTATTTCCTGATGCAAAATGTCCAATAACAGTATATTCTCCATATCCTAATTCATACATCTGTTTACAGTATCTTCCAAATTGGGGGGCTGTTGAAAGAAGAGTTTCTCTCCCACTCTGTAAATCTTTATAGAACAAATCAAACAATTTTTCTCTTTCTTCACAGGTTAAATCATTTTCAAAACCCGCTCTTCCACATGGGATATAATTATATAAAACAACTTTTCTTATTCCTAATTGGTCTCTTAATTTAATCATTTCAGGGATTTGATTTTTTAATATTGCATTTTCTCTTGCAACAGTAAATGAAATACAAACTTTATCTGCTTCTCCAACTTCTATCAAATTCTTTATACCTGTTAATGCTTTTTCAAATGCACCTTTAACACCTCTAAATTCATCATGGACATAAGGATAAGCACCATCTAAACTCACTCCATAGTATGCAAACCCGATTTCCTTTAACTTTTCAGCAACTTTTTTTGTTATCATCGTCCCATTTGTATTTATTGACATATATAATCCTGCTTCTTTGCCTATTTTTGCAAGTTCCCAGAAAACAGGGTCCATTAAAGGTTCTCCACCAGCAAAAGCAAAAGTCGGGATATTTGTTTTTACTATCTCTTCCATTAATTTTATTTTTTCGTCTCTTGTAAGTTCTGTTGGTAATCCTTTTGATAAAACTCCTGCATCTTCATAACAGTGTTTGCATCTCAAATTACATTTTCCAGTTATATTCCATACAACCATAAGAGGTTGGGCAAAAATTAGAGGTTCTTTAACCCCAAATTTTACAACAGTTTCAGCAACATTCAATATTGATTTTTTAATAATGGGATTTTTAATAAAATCCTTTAATTTCTCCCTTTCAATTTCAAAAATCTTGCATATATGGTCAAAAATTATATAAGGAACAATTGTTTCTTTATCCTTAAAAATTCTTTCAAAAACTCCTCTTGTATCAGTGCTAAACTTTTCAACAAATTTTTCAAGTTTTGTGATACCATCTTTATCCTTTTGAAGATATCTTGAAATAACTTTTCTGCTTAATGAACTGTTCAATATTTTATAAAGAGAGCCATTTTTTAAATTATCAGACAATTTTTCTGGCTGAAAAGGAAATCTATTTAAATTCCAGAGTCCCATATTCCACCTCCTTAATTTTCCTCATATTGTACATTTTTTAAGTTGATATTTGCCTCTTTCAAAATTTTCCTTATTGCTTCATGACTTATCTTTTCAACTATATTTTTTTCTTCAAGATATTTTTTAAGTTTATGTAATGTCCACCATGAGAATAAAAGTCCAAGTTTTCTTGGAGGAATATTTGCAATTTCAATAATCTTCTTTTTCAAATTTTCTTTAATTTTTCTTTTCTTCCCTGTTTTGGGTGAGTTTAAAATTGATTCAATTCCATCCTTATTATATCTATGAATCCATTTCCTCAAATGGTTCGGATGTAAATTTATAATTTTAGAAATTTCACTGACTCTATATCTATGAATTCCTGAAAGAATAAGCACATGAACTCTTTTTTTCAAATGCTCTTCCCCATTTTTTAAAATCTCAAATAAAGTTTTTCTGTCTTTATCTTTTATCTCTGCAAATAAACATTTTCCCATTTAACCTCCTTTTTTGAAATTATTATACCCTATTTTTTGAAATTGTCAAGTGATTAAAAGGTAGGGCACAACGCGCCTGGCCAGATTTGAACTGGCGACCCTTGGATTCGAAGTCCACCGCTCTATCCACTGAGCTACAGGCGCCTTTTGTTTATTTTACTTTTATTTTAAACAAAAGGTCAACATTACTTTTTCTAAATAAATTTTGATTTTTAAAAATAAAAATTGTAAAATTGGTTGAAAATGTGGAAAAGAACTTTTATCTGTGCTTTTATTGCTCAAATTTTATCAATTTTAGGGTTTTCTTTTGCTTTGCCATTTCTACCATTTTTTATTTCTGAACTCGGAATTAAAGATATTTCTTCTCAAACTTACTGGGCAGGAATTATTCTCTCTGCTTCCGGATTTACTTTCACAATTTTTTCACCTGTCTGGGGACATCTTGCTGATAAATATGGAAGAAAAGCAATGGTTGTAAGGAGTATGTTTGGTGGAACTTTAATTTTATTTTTAATGTCAATTGTAAAAAATGTAAAACAACTCTTAATCTGTAGATTGCTTCAGGGTGCTCTTACAGGAACAATTGTCGCCTCAGTTACACTTGTTGCGAGCGTCGTCCCAATTGAAAAAAGTGGTTTTACTCTTGGAATGATGCAGGCAGCGGTTTCAATAGGAAATTCAATAGGTCCTTTTATTGGTGGTTTTTTTGCTGATAGATTTGGTTATAGAAATACTTTCAGAATAGGAGGATTGCTTACTTTTCTGGGAGGACTTTTAGTTTTCTTTTTTGCAAGGGAAAATATTACTAAAAAAGAAACCAATAAAGAGACAATGTCTTTCAAAGATATATTAAAAATAAAAGGGTTGTGGATTGCAATAATAATTATGTTTGCGGTTAGATTTTCAAATACTATAATAAATCCTTCCTTCCCTCTTGTTATTAAAGAAATAATTGCAAGTTCTCAAAGATTAAATACAATAACAGGAATTATTATAGGAATTGCTGCAATGATTGAGGGAATTTCTGCTGCTTTAATAGGAAATATTGGAGATAAAAAGGGATATTTTACAATCACAATTAACTGTTTTATATTTGCTGCTCTTTCATCTCTTGGACACTTTTTTTCTTATTCTATTTTAGTTCTTTTATTTTTCAGAATTTTATATGTAGCAAGTGTAGCGGGTCTTATACCATCTGCCAATTCCATTATAAAAAAAATTATTGAAGAAAACATTATAGGAAAAGCATATGGTATCGTCACATCTATAAGTATGCTTGGTTTTGCATTTGGGCCACTTATTGGAGGATATACTGGTAAAATCCTTGGAATAAGAACTCCATTTTTAATAACAGCAATTACTCAGAGCACTGTTTCAATTTTTTTAATAATCTATCTTAAAAAGTTAAAAATCAAAATTTAAAAGGAGGTATTTTGAAACTTAAATTTCTTGGAGCAACAAAAAATGTAACAGGTTCAAAATTTTATTTAGAGACAGATGAAAAAAATTTACTTATTGATTGTGGATTATTTCAGGAAAGGGAAATTAAAAATAAAAACTGGGAAAATTTTCCAGTGCCCCCTGAAAAAATAGATTATATATTACTCACTCATGCACACCTTGACCATTCAGGATACTTACCCAAAATTGTTAAAGAGGGTTTTAGAGGAAAAATTATATGCACTTTACCAACTGAAGAAATAACAAAAATAGCACTCCTTGATTCTGCAAAATTACAGGTTGAAGATGCTGAAAAAAAGAGAAAAAGACATGAAAAAGAAGGAAGAAAAGGTCCATATCCTGAAATCCCTCTTTATGATGTATCTGATGCAGAAAATGTCTTCCCTTTATTTAAAACTGCTTACTATAACGAAATAATAGAAATTTCTGATAGGATTAAAGTGATTTTCTATGATGCGGGACATATTCTTGGTTCATCTTTTATAAAAATTATTGTGGATGATAAAGAGATTGTATTTTCAGGAGATATAGGAAGATTTAAAAACCCTATACTTAATGACCCAACTTTTATTGAAAGTGCTGATATCTTGATAATGGAAACAACCTATGGAAACAGAATCCATGAGGATAGAGAAATCGCAGAAAAAAAACTTGAAAATATAATAAACGAAACTGCCAAAATGGGTGGAAATATTGTTATACCAAGTTTTGCAATAGAAAGGACACAGGAAATTTTATATTATATTAAAAAACTACTTCTGGAAAACAGAATTCCTCATTTAATTACTTTTCTTGATAGTCCCATGGCAATAGAAGTAACAGAAGTTTTCAAAAAATACTATTCATATCTTGATGGAGAGGCAGAAAAATTGTTAAATAAAAAAATATCTCCATTTGATTTCCCTCTTTTACATTTCACAAAATCTGTTGAAGAATCAAAAATGATAAATCATATAAAAGGTTCTTCAATTATTATTGCAGGAAGTGGAATGTGTACAGGAGGAAGAATTAAACATCATCTTGTTTCAAATATAGAAAGAAAAGAATCATCAATTGTCTTTGTAGGTTATCAGGCAAAGGGAACTCTTGGAAGGGAAATACTTGAAAAGGAAAGTGTAAGAATTCTGGGAAGTAATTATAAAGTAAAAGCAAGAATTGAAAAAATAGATGGTTTTTCAGCACATTCGGATAGAGAAGAACTGTTAAAATGGATAAGTAAGTTTAAAAAAATACCTCAAAAAATTTTCTTGGTTCATGGAGAAGAAGAAGTTATTTATGAATTTTCAGAAATACTTAAAGAAAAATACAAAAACTTAGAGATTGTAATTCCTTCATATTTGGAAGAGTATGAATTTTAGTAAATAATCTGGAAAATTGTCTTTGCTATTAAAGCAACAGCAACTGAAATCATACCAATAAGCCCAAATCCACATGCATATCCAGCAAGAATTATAGGTCTATATCTCTGCCAGTTGGGTCCAATTTTTTTAGCCATATAAAATCTTGAAAGTAAAGCACCTATTAACATAGGGAAAGCATAATGGGGCAAACTTGTCATTCCTCCTATAATTCCATAGAAAATCCCGATAGGCCATTTAAATAAAGAGATAATAATGTAGAGGAAATATATTAAAATCGTTGAATTTAAAATATATTTTAACTTTATTGCTTCAATCATCCACTTTGCTCCACCCTCAAGAGTGCTTGTTGCCCATAGAGCATTAAATATAGCACTCATAGGCCATATTTTTTGAGCAAATGGATATGTAGAAGATGGAATTGGAGCCATTCTCCATATGATTGACCAGAAAAGAAAACTACAAAAAAGCATAATACCAAGTGCAGTAAATTCTGCTTTATACCATGATGTAAATTTTGTTCTTGTAAGTTCTAACTGTTTAAAAGATTGTGCAAGATGTCCATGATTAAAATAAGGGATTGGTGCAAACCATATATCTGCTCCTTTATATCCACTTAAAATAAAACTTGCCTCTCTTACATAAGGAAATGCAATTCCTGTAGCCACACCTGTAATTCCAAACATTCTTGCAGATGTATAACTTAAAAATGGTGTTAAAACAAATCCAAAAAATATAAAAATTGATATAGGGAATCTTGGAACAAGAATATGGCATATGATTATATAAATCAGAGTTGATATAAACCATAAAAGGAGAGCAACACCAATAGGATAATCCCCCCTTCCAGTAGGTAATTGCCTTTCAACTTTTTCAACTTTGCTTTTAAAAGAAGTTATAGTTTTCCATATTCCAATAAGACCGACAACAATTCCACTTGCTATTATCGGATTTATCCAGAAATCCATAGTACTTACAACATTTGCTGGGACTGCAGTCATTCCTGGTTGCCAGTGTTTTATAATACCAATTTTATAAAGAATTGGACTTCCTATTGTTCTGGACAAAAATGAACCAATAAATGTTCCAACAACAACCCAGAAAGGAAGAACAAAACCAGTCAATATCGCTCCAATATCAGTTACAAATCCAAATGTTCCTGATGGTAAAAATGTCTCTATTTGTGTTGTAAAATCTACCCAAGGGATTGGGAAAAGTTGTAAGGGATTGGCCATTAAAAGTCCTGTGATTGTCGGGATAACAACATAAAAAGCACCAAATACAATTCCAACCATTGCTGAAATACTGAAAACTCTCCATCTCCATGTTTCCTTTTTAGCACTTGTTTCTGCCAAAGCAGTCGCTCCTTCAGAAGCAACGGGTGCCATAGGAAATGGGAGTTTTTCATAATCACTTGTTATTCTAAAAAGAGCATAACCTAAAGAAAACATGTTTATTCTGTATAAAACATTATGAACTATTATAAGTAAAATAGGAATAAGCCAATCTCTATGGAAAAATGTTCTTTTTAAAATTGCATCTGAAGAAGGAGGAGGAACCGCCCATCTCGGTATATGAGGGGTTAAACCAAACGATTCTGCATAAGGAGATTGAACAAGATATTGCTTCCATATAAGATCACTGAAAGCACCTCCCTGAAGAACAAGCATCCCTGTTCCAAGGACAAGCCCGGCAGAAACAAGTGATGAAGCAAGAATATAAACAATATAAATTTCCTGTTTTTTCAACTCTACAAAAGACCTCTTTGCAATTTCAACAAGAAGAATAACAGTTACCCATTGAGCCGCTCCTCCAAGTCCACCTCCTGAAATTAAACCAAGATATATTGAGCCAGGAAGCATTATAAATCCTATAAATAAAGCAGCAAGGATTGTTCTGTAATTGAACCCTTCATAGAATGGCTCTGAAATTTCCGGCTCAAAAGAAATTTTCTTTGTTTCATCCATTTTTCCCCCTTATTCTAATTTCAAAAGATTCTTACCCTGAGTTTCATACTCTTTTTTAATTTCTATACTTACTGTCCTCCATATTAAAAACTGTTTTCTTATACCATCAAGGAATCTTCTATTAAGTCGTTTCCAGTCAGTTGATTCTCCGCTAATCCTTCTCATTAATAAATTAATTGTATAAAAATTATATTGACCAAGTGGTTCAAAAACCATTTTAAATTCCTGACTTACACCCAGATCAAATGGAGCAAGCCATATACATGTTTCAACAGTATATTTATTTTTGCCTGAAGAGAGTTTTTCATATTTTAAATTTGCTCCATTTGTATAAAAATTACCAAGAGAGACATCCTGATATGTATTAAAATATTCTGTTAGAAATGTAGCCAGTCCAAGAACTTCAATTTCACTCACAGTAAAAGGAAATTCAAATTCCCAGTTATCTCCTTTAGGCGTAGGTAAAATCCATTTTCTTGTTACATCAGGAACTGCCATCTGGGATGCCTTTCTTGCAGGATATAAAGTTGAAAGAAGCACAGTAATTACAATAATAATTGTTGAAAGAACTGCGGAAAGAGAAGAATAATTCAGAACAAGCCCTTTCAGAAGTCCTGAAACAAGTAAAATTTTTATCATAATCTGGCCCAATAAATACCCTCCAACTGCTCCAAGAACTGCATAAACAAGAGATTCTGCAAAGAAAAGAGAAGATATATGAACAGGAGCAAGCCCAACAGCACTATAAGTTCCTATCTCCCTTATTCTTTCATAAACAGAACCAAGCATTGTATTTAATACAATAAGAGAAGCAATCAGTATTGGAATTAAAATATTACTTATTCCTCCAAAAGATGTAAAACCAACACTACTATAAACAAATGTCTTATCTTCAAATCCAGCAAAAACTATTCCTGCAAGTTTTGTTATAAATTCCTCAACAAGGATTTTAGGGGTTAGTCCTTCAGGTATATCTTGAAATTTAACAGCAATTGACTGTAAAGTTCCTTTTAAATCCATAACTTTTTTAAATGGCATCAAAACTGTATTTTCTGCCTCTGTATGCACAAAAGACCTTAACTGAATCTGAGATGTTAATACCTGTGCAGTTTTTTCCATTCTTATCTGTGAAAGTTCTTTTTCAGGAAGAACAGAAAAATCAACAGGTGTTATAATTTCATCATCAAGGTCTTTTATGCTACTTAATTTTTCACTATCAAAAATCCCTTTAACCAAAAATTCTTCTCCATAAATACTAACTTTAACATTCCCAATATCTTGGTATTTTATACCAAGTTCTTTGGCTGTTTTTTCTGAAATCAAAACTGAATTCTCATTTTCTGTTTCAAACCATTTACCAACTATTATTGTTTTTTCAAAAGGTAATATTTCTTTTTCATATGGAGTAAGCCCGAGAATCCCTGTAGAAAAGGAAGAAACATCTTTATACTTTACCTCTATTGTAGTTTTGTTTCCCAAATCTTTCAAAATCAGCCAACTTCTTGGACTTATTATTCCTCTTTCTGAAAATTCATTTTCTGTATATTCAAAAGATATTTCCTGAAGAGGATACCAGTTTCTATCCCTTAATAATAGTCCTGTGTAAACAGGTTTATTTGGTCTTAATATCTGGTTAAATTTTAAATATGTTTTTATAGATGTGAATGAAAGGACAGTAAAGGTAAGAAGTATTAATGTTATTGTTGTCAATACTGTGCGCATCTTTCTTCTTTTCATGTTTGCAACACCAAGAGAGAAAGCAGTTCCTGTTGCTGTTATTCTTCCAACATCTGTTTGATAGACCTTTGCTGTCTCTCTTTTCAATTTCTGCATCTGTTGTTCAAATTTAGACGCAACTATTGAAATTACCACTCCTGAAAGTGAAAGGACTATAAATGAAAGGAGAATAACCTCTGGAGCATTTGTTAATCTAAAAGCAGGGTGAACATTTCTCATAATCCAGTATATAATAAGGAAAATGCCAAAAACACCTGCAATTCTTTTTTCTATCCTTGGAAATGCAAAAATTAATCTCTCACAGAAATACGCAAAGGGAAGTAAAATTATAAAATAGAAGATAATCCCTTTTACAACATCATTTGCTGTATTTTTAACATCAGGATATGCTCTTGCTTCAATACTTTGTGATTGTCTTGAAAATTTCAGAAAATCATACCATTTTTTCTCTTTTAAAGATTCTTCTGCTTTATTAAGTAAATCCCTTGCTTTGTTCTGTAATTCAATAAGTCTTTCATTTTTAATCCCATATCTTTCAAAATTGTGTCTCCTATAATTATCAAGAAATATCATATCTTTTGCAGCCTGATATGGAGTATTATAAATTGCTGAAATTTCACTTACAGGAAAACCAAGTCCTTCAGCCCATTCTTTATTTGTTAATGTCTCTTTTGAATTCAAAAGTAATAAAGTTTTTCCAAGAGCACCTGTTTCACCAATTATTTTAATTTTTGTATTTTCCTTTGCAAAAACACATCCAACAGGTTCACAATAGGAATTCCATCCAAAAAATAGAAGATTATCAGGATATTCAAGAAAATAACCATAGGCATCAGGGAAAGAGTTTGAAAGGTCAAATACATTTATATTACTTATCTGTATTAAATATTGAGGGTCTATTAAACTAAAAAGGGATATTTGCTTACATCTAAAAATAACAACTATTCTTTCCTTCTCTTTTGTATCCATGAAGAAATTTATAGGATATTGCTGATTTCCATTCACTCCATAATCAGGTGCAAAAATAATTCTGCCATCTTCAGGGTCTATATAAAAAGCGTTAAGATAAATTTGTCCTGGTTGCTTCAATAAAAACCTTGTTATTTCTGCCTTTCCATCTTCATCTGTCATCTCAAAGAAATGCCCCCTTACACCTATATATGTTTTTTGAAAAGCAAGCCCCGTATAGATAATAGAAAACCTTGGAACAACAATAGCATCTTTAACTGGCTCATTTGGAACAAAACTTTTTCTTGGGTTAAATGTTACTACTTTTGCTTTTAAACTTGCCATATTATCTTTAATTTTCAATTCACTCTCTTCAAAAAGTTTATCATCATTCAAAGCAACAGAGAGAAGATTTTTAAGAAAAATTGCCTGCTTGGAAATATTTTGTATGTTTAAATTTTGAAATGTATCATCTGGTGTATCAACTTTCCATCTACCATCATTTACAGTGATTAATGATATCGCAGGATTTCCAGAATTTACCATATATTCTCCATCTGTCCTTATTTTTTCAGGCAAAAATGTTGCCCACACAATTCCTTTTTCAGGGCTTATTCCATTTACAAGTGGGATTTGAGAATATTTAAAACTTCTACTTATATTTTCAGCATATTCCATAAACTTTTTACCCAAAGGAGCAAAAAATCTCTGTATATAAAACTCATAGGAATTGTGCCATATCCCAAGTTGGTCATTTTTATCTGAAATATCAAGTCCAATAAAGAGTTTCGGAGTAATCCTGTCTTCTTTTTTTATCCTTTCAGAAAAAGGTTTTTCATTTCTACAATGTTTTTGAATAAAGGCATCAATTCCTCTCATACTCATAAAGTGAGATGAAGTGGCAAGAAGAAGAACACTTCTTTTTGGTGGATTCTTAACAAAATATTCTGCAAGTTCAAGTAAAATACCTATCCCACAGGCAGAAGTTGCTCCAGGTGCAATTGAAGGAACAATACTTATACTATCATAATAGGCACTTAAGATAATCAATTCTTCCTTCAATTTTTTATCCCTTCCTTCTATCAAACCATAAATATTCCAGTCCTCAACTCTTTCCCAGTCCATCCTTGCATGAATTTTAACAGAAACCTCTTTTTTCGCCAGTTCAATTAACCTTCTATCTTCACAATAAAATCTTGGAACATCTACTGGAACAGAAAGGAATTTTCTTTCTGCTTCACTTCTTGTGATTTCGCCTGTATTCAAAAAAATGAAACTTTTTACACCAAGCATTGCAAGATTTACCCAGTTGCTTCCTGAATCAAAATCCATAACCACAATCCTTCCTTCCAGTTCCTTCCCTTCAATTTCTCTTAAATCCCCTTTGCCTCCATAAATAAGTTTTCCTTCAATACCGGAAGGCGGGAGAGTTGAAGTCCTTACAAAATTTGGCCATATACAATTTATATCAATTCTATCTCCTTGATATTCAATATAGGCAAATTTTTCAACAGGCACAACTACTGTAAATTTTTCTCTTTTAACATTTTTAAGACCTATCTCTTTAAATTTTGCTTCAATAAAATCAGCAGAGTTTTTGTGGCCTTGGCTTCCAGGAAATCTTGATTTTAAAGAGGAAAAATATTGTATATAGGAAATCGCATTCTGGGAGAAAGAGAATTCTATAAAGAGGAAAAATGAAAAAAGATATAATAAAATTTTGCTTTTCATTTTTCAATCTCCTTTATTTTTTTCCAGGTTTTTTTAGAACCAGGATTTATATTTATTTCCTCTATAAATTCTTTCCTTGCCCTCTCAAAATCCCCCTTTTTTTCATATATTAGTCCCTTTAAATAATGCGCTTCCGGATAATACTTATTCCTTTCCATAAGTTTATCAAGCACTTTTAAAGAACTTTCATATTCTCCACAATAAAATTCTATAAGCCCTAAATTGAATAATAAATTATCATTATTTGGAAAATATGTCAAACCAGAAATAGCATATTTTTTTGCTTCATCCAGTTGATTTTTTGCTATAAATGAAGAAACAATTTTTTCGTAAGTTAAACTATCTTTTTTAAATTCAAGCGATTTAATCCAGAATTCCAGAGCAATATCTATATTACCATTGACAAAATAATAATCTCCCTTTTTCACTATCTCCTTCCATTTTTTCTCTTCTAAACTCTCTTTTTTATTACATCCAGTAAAAAAAACAAAGAGTAAAGAAAAATAAAAAAATCCTTTCATTTTTAAAGATTTTTTATTCTATTTATCCTTCTTTTAAGTATCCATATAAGGCATCCTAAAAAACAAAACATTATCAAACGCGTTAAAAAACTTTCTCTTCTTAAAATGGTGGGCCATAGAGAAAAGATTGAAAAAATAATTAAAATATCTTCCCAAATAGGCGTTTTTGGTCTATTTTCCACTCTTTTTTAATAATTTTTTTATTTCTTCAACTTCTATTTCTGCACATCCAATTCTTTTATCAGCACAACCATAAAAAATATAAAGTTTCCCTTCTTTTATAAAAGCACCTGTCGGAAAAACTACATTTGGAATATTCCCTTCTTTTTCCCAGTAATAATCTGGCTCAAAAAGAGGGAATGGTAATCTTGCTATTTCTCTATGAGGATTTTCAAAATCAAGCAATGAAATCCCTGCTCTGTATATCTTTTTTTCATCAACTCCATGATATAGTAATAACCATCCAAATTCTGTCTTTATAGGAGGTGCACCTGCTCCAATTTTACTCTTCTCCCATTTATATTTTGGTTTCATCACTATTTTTTCTTCAATTTTTTTAAAATAATCTTCCCAGAACTCCTTACTTTTAAGTTCAAAAAAATCATTAAAATAAACAATCTGAATATCCGGTTCTATTCTGTGTAATAAACCATATTTTCCATTTATTTTTTCTGGAAAAAGACATCCATCTTTATCCCATATAATTATATTCTCTCCTCTTTTCTGAATCTGATTTTCCCAAAAGGGTTTATATCTTTCACTTTTTGATATATTTAATGCTTCAAGAAAAGTAATATTAGGACTTATTATTCCAAGTTTTTTAAAATTTATTAAATTTTTTGATTCTGCCAGACCTATCCTTGCATTTTTACCATCATAGGCAGTATATGTTAAAAAATAAGAATTTTCTATTTTTGTTATTCTTGGGTCTTCAATACCCTGTTTTTCATAATCTTCTGTTGGAGAAATTATGGGATATTCATATTTCTCAATTTCTTTATCAGGTATTACTTTCAAATATCCTAATCGCGAATAATTTTCACATCTTATAGCCCTGTAAATTATATGTATTTCTTCATTTTCAACAATTACCCCTGGATTAAATACACCTTCTTTTTCCCAGTCAAAACAACCTTCATATAAAAGAATTTTTTTTACCATTTTTATATCTCCGCCCACGACGAAAAGCGTAGGGGAAATTTCTTTCCCCTATAACCCCTTTATGCCGTGGGATCTTTTTTTTTATTCTCCTTGTTTAAATTTTCAATGTTTCCTTTGTTTCTTATTGCCGGGAGGGGGACTCGAACCCCCACGGCATAAGCCATACGCCCCTCAAACGTACGTGTCTGCCAGTTCCACCATCCCGGCTTATACTTTTTTCCTCTGTCTTTACTTCTGGCTTATATTATACCCTTTCCTTTTTGAATGTAAAGTAAAGCACATCTATTTGCAAGTTTTCTTACCCTCTGAATGTATCTCACTCTTTCACTCACACTTATTGC
>CAYNUP010000213.1:0-3674 GCA_964400565.1 uncultured bacterium
TATGGGAAAATTGAGTTTGATAATATAGAAATTTACTGGAATAATAAATCTGCCTATGAAAAAGGAGAATTAAATACAAAACCAATAAATGGAAACTTTAAAAGACCATCTGAAATTGTAAAAAATTTTGAAGATATAAAAAAATCAATTAAATATGAAACTATATAAATTACGATTTAAGTCATCTATTCATCTTGGTCAAAGAGAAGTGTTTTTAGAAGAAACCGATGTTATTGTTCATTCAGACACCTTTTTTTCGGCATTCTGCCATTGTTATTTCCTTTTATATGGAGAAAAAGAACTTGAAGAACTAATTAATAAATTTAAAAATGGAAATCCGCCTTTTTTATTCACTTCTCTTTTTCCTTTCTGGAATAAAAAAATTTATTTCCCAATTCCATTAAACCAGATTCCTAAGGAAAAAGAACTTAAAAAGTTGAATTTCATTGAGAAAGAGGGATTTGAAAGATTACTAAATGGAGAAAAAATTGAAAATTTATTGGAATATAAATTTATTCCTGCTATTGATAAAAATGATAAAGAAGATAAAGAGCCATGGGATATAATTAATAATCCACGAGTTGGTTTAAGCAGAATATCTTCTCATCCAGGTGAAGCATATTTTCATTTTGGTGAAGTTTTTTATAAGGAGAACGCTGGATTATATTTTATAGTTGATTTTAAAGACCTATCCATAGAGAGTAAATTTATTTCCACTTTAAGATTAATGGGAGACGAAGGAATTGGAGGA
Organism: uncultured bacterium; assembly: GCA_964400565.1. Taxonomy (GTDB): domain Bacteria; phylum Ratteibacteria; class UBA8468; order B48-G9; family JAFGKM01; genus JAMWDI01. The sequence continues at coordinate 752 of CAYNUP010000213.1, forward strand.
GATAGAACAGTTGGTAAAGGACATTTTGAAATTTTGAATAAAGAAGGAGATAAGATTGAAATTAAACAGCCGAAAAATTCACAAAATTATATCTTGCTTTCTTTATATTATCCTGATATTAATGAAATTTCTGACTTAAAAGAGGGCTATTATGAAATTATTGAAAAAAGGGGTTATATTTATTCTCCATATTCAAAAACTCTTAGAAAAAAATCTTTAAAAATGTTTAAAGAAGGTTCTGTTTTTCCATCTTTCAAAAAAGGGAAAATTGTAGATATAACACCAGAAATATTTAAAAAACATAAAATTTATAAATATGGACTTGCCTTTTCTGTAAAAGGAATAAAAAATGAAGATTAAAATAAAAGTTTTATCTCCTGTTCATATTGGCTCTGGAAATGAAATCAGTCCATTGGAATATTTTATAAAAGATGGGAAATTTTATAGAGTTGATATTGACAGTTTATTCGCATCTCCTGAATTTAAACCAAAGATGGAAGAATTTATTGAAAAAGCAAAAGGTGAAAGGAAAATTTCTGAAATTTTACCTCTCAATATTTTAGAAAATTATGTGCTATATAGTATCAATATCTCTCCATTAAATCCACAGTTTAATCAAATACAAGTTAAAGAATATGTTAAATCTGCTGGAAGAGTTTATATCCCAGGAAGTTCAATAAAAGGAAGTATTCTTTCAGGAGTTCTTGAAAGTGTTTTAAGCAAAAAGAAAATTGAAAAATTAGAAGAATTTGATGATTTACTTGGTAAGACACTTTCAGAAATAAAGAAAGAAAACAAGGTTGACACTGGTAAATTTTTAAGATGGCTTGATGTGAGGGATACTGATTTTAAAAAACCTGTAGAATCATTAGAATTATCTCAAATAAAAGTTGTTGATGCAAGAAGAGGAGGATTATTATCAATTTTATATGAGACATTGAAAAAAGATACTGAATTTGAAACAGAAATTATTTCACATTCTAAATATAATGAAGAAAATATTTTAAAATTTGCAGACCAGTTTTACAGGAAAGTTTATCAAAAAGAGAGAGAATTTGCTAAAGGTGAAAATATTATTCTTCCTGAAATGCCTTCCAATTCTTATCTTTTGAGAATTGGACAAGGTTCAACTGCGTGGGCTACATCTTTTTTAATCCTTGCTAAAGAACTCGGTATTAAAGATTATACCATACAGAGACCCAAAAGTCAGAAAATAAGTGATCCTCCAAGAACAAGAAAACTTTTATCAGGCACAATTTCAATGGGTTGGGTCTCCATTACTAAAATTGAAAATTCAATTGAACAAGGAGAAACAAATGGATAAATACAAGGAATTAAGGAATTTTGCAAGGAGTTATATGGCGAGTATTTGGAAGATTTATAAAATGGGAGGGTCTCTTAAAGGAGAGGAAAAAAAATTGGTTAATGTTATGAAGGAACACAAAGAATACTATAAGGTATGGGACAATGCAGATAAGATTGGAGATGAAGAATATACTGTAGAAGGTGTTAATCCTTTCCTTCATGTTCATTTCCATCTTATAGTTGAAAAACAGTTGGCAATGGGAAAACCAAAAATAGTAAAAGAAATAGGAGAAGAACTGAATAAATTAGGCCTTTCTCACCATGAAATAGTTCATTTAATAGCAAAACCTTTATCAGAACAGATATTTGATATGTTAAAAAACAAAGTGTTATTTGACGAAGAGAGATATGCACGGGATTTAAGAAAAATATTAGAGGAAATTAAAAATAAGCGGAAATGAAAAATAAAAAAATCCTTATAATTACAGTTGGTGGGTCTGATGAACCTATAGTAAATGCAATAAAAGATTTAAAGGATGAAATTGATTATATTTATTTTATATGCTCCGGAGGAAAAAGTAAAACTGCAAGTTCACCAACAATTGATGGAGAGGGTAAAGTAGTTGAGGTAAAAAAAGAAATTAAATGTCCACATTGTAATGAAATTATTCAACATCAAGAGTTGAGAGAAAATATTATTAAACAAAGTGAATATAAAGGTGAATATAAAAAAATTAAGATAGAAAATCCTGATGATTTTAGAGAAGTTTATGCAAAAACACTTTTAGCAATAAATGAAGCAAAAAAACAAGGGAAAGAAATAATATGTGATTTTACTGGAGGAACAAAAACAATGTCTTCTGTCCTTGCGATTTTATCAGTTTTAGATTTTGATACAAAACCTTTCTTAACAATTGGAGCAAGAAGGGATATTATTAAAATAACAGGTATTAGCCATACTACTGCATTAGATGTTGATTCAGCAAGAATTGATTTTGTTTTAAAAATAGTTGATGAATTTATTTCAAAATATTTATATTTTCCTGCATCCTTAATCTTAAAAAAATTGCTTCATTTTGGATTTAAACAAGAAATTATTAAAGATATAGAGACAAAACTTGCTCTCTGTGAAATATTTTATATGTGGGATAGTTTTAATTATGAAGAAACATTTGAAAACTTACGAAACTATGCACGAGATTACCAGGAATATATAGATTATCTTTTAAAGTTATTAAATAAAGCCAAAAATTCTGGTTATGAAAAAGTATTTGATTTAATTTCAAATGCAGAAAGGCAAGCATTAAACGGATTTTATGATAATGCTGTTGCAAGATTATATAGAGCCCTTGAACTTTTTGCACAAACAAGATTAAAAAAAGAATATGATATAGACACATCCTCTTTACAAAATTCTCTTGATAAAATAAAAAATAAGGAGAAATGGCTTGCCAAGAGAAATGAAAAGGGAGAAATAAAAATAGGACTAAAAGATGCATATGAATTACTTGAGGAACTGGAAGACCCTGTTGGAAAAATCTATAAAAATGAGAAAGAGAAATTCATTAATATTTTAAACTTAAGGAACTATTCAAAACTTGCTCATGGTGATATACCG
>CAYNUP010000214.1:0-2158 GCA_964400565.1 uncultured bacterium
GGTGAATGGAAAATAAGAAAAAACTTCTAAATTTTTCAAAAAAATTAAGAAGAAATATGACAGATGCAGAAAAACATTTATGGAAATATTTAAGGAATAGACAATTAGAAGGATATAAATTTAGACGACAACAAGTTATAGAAGATTATATTGTGGATTTTGTTAATTTTGAAAAGAAATTAATAATAGAACTTGATGGTGGAATAACATCTATAAAAATAGAGATATCGTAAGAGACAGAAGATTAAAAGAACTCGGATATAAAGTAATAAGGTTCTGGGATAACGATGTTTTAACCAATATAGAAGGGGTATTAGAGAAAATAAGGGAAGAAATTTTACACCCCTCATCTTAACCTTCTCCCTCAATGGGGAGAAGGAATTTAATCTCCTCTCCCTTGACGGGGGAGGAAGAAGGTGAGGGTGAAAAGTTGAGAAAAAATAAAAATGAAAGTAATAGGTATAGAAACTTCCTGTGATGAAACAGGTGTTGGAATAATTGAAGAAAGGAAAATCCTTGCAAATATTGTTGCTTCACAGGAAGATATTCATTCTTTATATGGGGGGGTAGTTCCTGAACTTGCAAGTAGAGCACATTTATCAAAAATAGATAATATTTTCAATATTGCTTTTGAAAGAAGTAAATTAAAAATAGAAGATATTGATTTAATTGGAGTTACAAACCATCCAGGACTTAAAGGTTCTTTACTTGTGGGTGTCTCATTTGCCTGTGGATTTTCTTATAGATTAAAAAAACCGCTTTATTTTGTCAATCATCTTCATTCACATATAGCAGTCAATTTTTTAAAAGAAAATATTGAATTTCCTGCTCTTGGTTTTGTGATTTCAGGAGGCCATACAAGTTTTTTCTATATTTCCAATTATATAGATTTTAAAGAAATAGGCAGAACCCTTGATGATGCCTGTGGAGAAACATTTGATAAAGTTGGTAGAATTCTTGGACTGCCTTTTCCAGGAGGTCCATATATTGAAAAAGAAGCAGAGAAAGGAGATGAGAAAAAAATAAAATTCCCAGTTCCTTTAATTTCTTCAAATAATCTTGATTTCAGTTTCAGTGGATTAAAAACAGCAGTCCTTTATCATGTTAAAAAATACGGGGAAAAAAATATTCCTGATATATGTGCTTCATTTCAGAAAACAGTTGGAGATTTATTATGTAAAAAAATAAAAATTGCTTTAAAAAAATATAATGTTAAATCCTTTCTTCTTGGTGGAGGAGTTGTCAGAAATTCATATTTACAGAAAAGAATAAAAGAAATTATACCACCTCATGTAAATTTATTCATTCCAGAAAAAGATTTATGTATTGATAATGGAGTTATGGTGGCTGTTATGACTTATTATCTTTATAAAAATAATATTTCACCTCATGAAACCAGAATAAAAGTAATCCCCACTTAATTAGAAGTTCTGCCTTCTAATATCATCTACCTTAAAAAACACCTTTCTTAAAATTTATATGTTATACCAAGCATATGAACAGCATTTCCTGAAGCATCAAAATACATCACTCCATAATCAATTTCCCATCCTTTAAATCTTATTCCAAATCCTCCTGTTATTGCTCTATAATCTGGGTTGTTAAAATGGTATCCTCCAATTCTTAAAGCAAGATTTTCTGTTATCCATCCTTCAAAACCTATGCGAAGGTCTCCACCAACTGTTCCACTTTTATTTAAAACATCATATGCATCTAACGCAAAAGTAATCCTGTCATTTATTTTAACTGCAATGCCTGGTCTTAAATTAAAAATTTCTGTTGCTTGTAGTTGTCCACCGAATAAACTGAATGTGGGCTCATTAAAATTCTGAAATAAAATTCCAATTGTTACTCTTGGATGAACTTCCCAGAGAATACCAAAATCAAGAGGAATTACCCAGTCACTATCAGAAACTTCAAATGGGTCTCCACTATCCATTCCATAAAATGTTAAACCCAAACTTTGATATTTTAGATTCATCCCTAATGAGAGTTTACCATCAAAGAAAGATATTCCATAGGGTTATGTTTGAAAATAGCCACTTAAAAATGTTAAAATGTGGCTATGGATAAAGTAAAGTGTCCAAGATGTCTCGGAAAAAAATTCTGGAAAGTAAGAAGAGGGAAATTAAGATGTAAAAATTGTAGATATGAGTTT
>CAYNUP010000215.1:0-4611 GCA_964400565.1 uncultured bacterium
TAAAATTGACAGAGATACCGGACAAGATAAGCAAGATATTAAAAGATTTGAATATGGATGATTTAAACAAAGAGGATTTTATAAAAAAGTGGATATAGTGAAATGATTTTTTTCTTAAGATTGGCTCTAATCAAGCATTTACAAAAAAAGTGGCGAATTTGACTTGACAATATTTGTAAAATTTACAAAGAGAAATTTAATATAAATGTTTCAGAAAACTGGTTAAAATTTATGAAGGATAAATTAAAAAGAAAAGAAAAATTTAAGGACTTTATAGAAGGTAAATTGCATGTAATAAAAATAGGTAATGTTTCTATTTTAGGATTGCCTGGAGAAGTTATGGTAGAAATTGGATTAAAATTGAAAAAAGAAAAGGAAAATTTAATTATATGTGGTTATAGTAATGGTTTAATTGGCTATATTCCAACTGAAAATGGTCTTAAAGAAGGTGGATATGAAATAAGTTCTTTTATTTATAAACTTTATCCTGCACCCTATTCTTCTGATATGGAAAAAAAACTAATAGAAAAATCTCTAAAATTGTTAAAATGAGAAAAGAATTTTTGACATATTGTGAAATAAATCTTGATTCAATAATTTATAATTTAAATTGGGTTAAAAGAAAAGTTGGAGAAAATGTAAAAATATGTTTTGCAGGAACAAAGGCAGATGGTTATGGATATGGAATTTTAGAAGTAGCAGAGGCAGGAATTGAAGCGGGTGTTGATTATCTTGGAGTTGCAATTCCTGATGAAGGAATATATTTAAGAAAAAATGGAATAAAAAAACCTATTCTTGTCTTTGGTCATATACTCCCTGAATTTTCTGAAAAGATTGTTGATTATGATTTAACCCAAACTGTCTCTACAATTGATTTATGTAAAAGAATATCTTATTATGCGAAAAAAAAGAAAAAAATTGCAAAAGTTCATGTAAAGGTTGATACTGGGATGGGAAGAATTGGTGTTTTCCCAGAAGAAGTTATTGATTTTATTAAAGGCATCTCAAAACTTTCAAATATTTATATTGAAGGGATTTATACACATTTATCATCTGTTGGAAGGGATGATGAATTTACTAAAAGGCAGATTGAAAAATTTTTTTATGTTTTAAAATTACTTGAAAAAGAAAATATAAAAATTCCATTAAAGCATATGGCAAATTCAGCAGCAATAAAAAGATATCCAGAAACATATCTTGATATGGTAAGACCAGGAAGTATAATATTCAATGCTGATTCTCCTGGACTTAAACAGGTATTTTCTTTAAAAAGTAAAGTTGTTTATGTTAAAAAGGTTCCAAAGGGTTATAGAATTGGCTATAGAGGAAGTTATATTACAAAGAAAGAAACAAAAATAGTAACTGTCTCTCTTGGATATATAGATGGATTTCCATTTTTTCTTGGAAATGAAAAATGGAAGGTTATAATAAATGATAGATATTTTCCTGTTGTTGGAAGAGTCTGTATGGACCAGATAATGGTTGATGTTGGAAATGAAAATATAAAAATTGGAGATGAGGTTATAATTGTTGGTAAAAATAAAAAATGTGAGATAAAATTGGTTGATATATTTAAAGAGGTTGATTTTTATAATTTTCTTGCTCCTTCAATAAATAAAAGAGTCCCAAGAGTTTATATTAAGAATGGAAAAATTTATAAGATAAGAACAATTTTAGGGGTTGAATATGAAAGAGATAGAAATAAAAGGTGATTATTATAAAACAGGATTTTTACTTGGTAGTTATCATAAAAATATTTTAAAAAAAATTGAAGATAAGGTCGTGAAAGACCTAAAAATAGAAATAGAAAAAATTAAAAAATATGAAGGGAATCTGAAAAATTTTCCATTCTTAATAGAGGAACTGGAGGGATATTGTAAAGGTGCTGATATAAAATTTGAAAATCTTTTAAAAATTAAACTTTGTAATTTTGACATACCAAAATTAAACTGCTCCTCTTTATTTTTATCTTCTGAATTTGTTGAAGAAAATGTATCATGTGCAATGAAAATAAGAGATGAGAAACCACTACCACAATATATTTGCAAAAAAGTAAATAATAATAAAATACCATATTTATTTTCTGGTTCAATTTCAGATATTGGATATGGATTTTTTATAAAAGAAAATGGGTTTTCAGGAATAAATAATACAGGAAGTTTTTTAAAAGAAGATTTTATAAATGAGAATGGTTTTGATGACTGTGATATAATGAAAGTTATTGCTGAAACCTGTAATGAACCTGAAGAAGTAATAGAAATTATAAAAAAAATGCAAAAGGATAAAGTTGTTGGGAATGCAGGAAATAAAAGAGGAATGATTTTTCTTTTTTCTGATGTTAAAAATGCATTTCTTGTTGAAATGAATTCTTTTGATTTAAATTACAAAGAGATTGAAGGCAAATTTTCTTTTACAAATGATTTTTTAATTGATAATTCAAAAAACTGGATAGAGGAGAAAGAAACAGAAGGAACAAAAAGTAGTAAAAGTAGAAAAGAGCGCCTTGATGAAATATTGAATGGAAATGAAAAGTTTAATATTGAAAAATTGATTGAAATTTCAAGGGATAAAAAAAATTATCCATATTCAATATGCAGGGACACAAGTTTAATGCCAGTCAGAACAATTTCTTCATTCATTTCCTTTTTATATAATGAGCCAGTTTTATATATTTGTCTTGGTAATCCTTATGTTTCTCCTTATTTCCCATTTAATTTAAAAGGCAGTAAAATTATTGAAGATTTTGTAAATGGAAATATTTCATTGAAATTAAATTTAATTTTTGAAGAAAAAAAATTGAATGACGAGGAATATCTTGAAAAAATAAGAAATTTTGAAAAGAAAATATTTGAAAAGTTTAATAATATTGAAGATATTGAAACTAAAAATTTAGAAATTCAGAAGGATGTTTTTGATTTTATAATGAAAGGAGAAAAATGAAAATTTATATAATTCCTGACCTTGAAGGAGTAAGTGGTGTAACGCAATTTAGACAGAATTTAAAGGCAATGGGGATATATGAAAAAATGTGTAAAAGGATGGTTGATGAAATAAATGCATCTATTGAGGGTATAAAGGAGGCAGATAAAAATTCAGAGATATATGTAATGGAAACACATGAAATAGATGATGAAATTTTAAGTCCAGAAATAAATGGCTTGATAAGGGGAGCAAGAATCCCTTTGTTTGATAGTTCATTTGATGTTCTATTTTTTGTTGGACAGCACGCAAAATCTCAGGTTGAAAAAGGTGTATTATGTCATACTGGAAATGCAAGGATAATGGAAGTAAAAATAAATGGGATTGAATATGGAGAACTCGGAATAAATTCTATATATGCAGGAACTTATAATATTTCAACAATATTTGTATCAGGAGATACTGCATGTGTTGAAGAAGCAAAAAAATTGTTTAAAAAAGTTATAACAGTTGAATCCAAAATTGGTCTTGGTATGCATTCAGCAATCTGTTATCATCAAAAGAAAGTTTTAAATGCAATAAAAGAAAAATCAAAAGAAGCAATAATTGAGTATAAGAAAAATCCTGAAAATTTCCCACCATTAAAAATAAAACCACCTTACCAAATTGAAATTGAATGGCAGTACATAGAAATGGCTGACAGGGCCACTTTGGTTCCCGGTGTAAAAAAAGTCTCAAAAAGGATAACATTTTTTAAATCAAAAAATTTTGAAGAAATTTATAAATGCTATATTTCTCAAGCAACGATTGCTTTAATGGGTTATATTTAAAATGAAAAATGTATTTATTGAAAATTTTTTAATCTTTATTGTCCTTTTAAATCCTGTAAGTAAAATAGTTGTTCTGTCTTCCCTTGGAATTACAGATAATTTCAATGAGTTAAAGAATGTTTCAATTAGAGCAACTATAACTTCTATGATAATTTTATTTCTTTTTTCATTTGCAGGGACATTTATTTTAAAAAGAATTTTTAGAATTGAAATTTATTCATTACAGATAGTTGGTGGAATTGTCCTTTTTTTAATTGGTCTTCGTGCATTACAGAAAGGAGAATTTTTTGAACTTGATACACATCAGAAAATTAAAGATATAGCAGTTGTTCCAATCGCTTCACCAATGATAGCAGGACCTGCAACAATAACTGCATCAATTTCTCAATCCGCAATTTTTGGTCCTCTTATTACTTCTATATCTATTTTTTCAGCACTTTCTCTTAACTTTATTTTGATGATACTTGCGGATCAGATAAACTCTTTATTAAAAAAATATAATCTAATTGGACCACTTGTAAGAATAACAGGTCTTTTTGTTGCAAGTATAGGAATAAATATGGCATTAACAGGGATAAAAACATTTTTAATGATACCCACTAATATATTTTAAAACCAGGTCCTGGGTTAAGAGATTGTATCCAGTTGGATAAAAGAAAGAATTTTTAAAATATAGTTTTATAAGGTCGGTCATTTCATCAAGGTTCATAACAGGAAAAAACAAAACATTTTTAGGCAATTTTACATAACAACATAATTTTTCATAAGGAGTCATTCCTATTGTAGAATGAAATCTTTTTGTATTATAAAACCATTCCCATCTTAATGCTCTTTCAAAAAAATCCTGTTTGTTTTCAGTTCT
>CAYNUP010000216.1:0-1923 GCA_964400565.1 uncultured bacterium
AGATATTACTAACCTGTATTTCCCATCCTTACTAAGTATTAATTCTCCAACCTGTCTTACTTCTATTTTCATTTTTACACCCAATATACTTTTTATCTCTTTTAAAATTTGTGTTTTAATGGCGCCAAAATCATGATTTCCATCAAGTATTATATTAACTATTAAAGACAACCTATCCGGTTGAATTACTTGAGCATTTTTTATTCCATTAATATTACGAAATACATCACTTAACGAAGATGGAGTTAGAATTCCACCGTTAGGTAATCTCACAATTTCTGACGTTCTCCCTACAATTTCTTCTATCATTGGTAAATTAGATCCACATGGACATTTACTCATAGAATGAGGGATTTTCACTAAATCCCCTGTTCTATATCTAATTATTGGCATAACTTTTCTAAATAATGAAGTACCTACCATTTCATACATATTTTCTTCTCTATGTTCAAATTCAACATAACCATATTCTAAACTTAAGTGATAATTGCCAAATCGGCATTGAGAAATAAAAGATACTCCTTCTGTTGAACTATAGTTATTGGATATATAAGCATGGGGAAATGCTTCTTTTATAATATCCCTATAGTCAGGTAAACATGTTTCAGAGGTTAGCCATACTAATCTTACAGAAGGAAGGAAAAAATTACTATCAAGTATATATCTACTTAAAAGTAATGCTATGCTAGGATAAGATACTATTACAGAAGGAGATATCCTTTTTAACTCATTTAAATAAAACTTATAAGTTTGGTCATTTAAGTGGAAAATAGAAAAAAATACCTCATTATTAAATATATTATATCTCCAAAAGGGAGGATTTTTTGAGAAAATAGGAACAACTTTTCTTCCTAAAAACTTAGCTTTTTTGTCCTTATTAGACAGTCCATACCAATTTAAAATTCTTGCTTCTGGAAAGGCACTAAAATATCTTATTTCTTCAATTGAAGAATAAATTGTTAAAGGATTTCCTAAAGTCCCTCCAGTGGACCATTTTATAAGTCCAATTTTAGATTTTGTAATTATTTCTTCTAAATTTCTTCTAATGGTCTCTTTTTCTAATAGAGGGATTTTTTTTATTTCTTCAAATACATTTTCAGGGGTAAGGTTTTTAATATTCAATCCTATGGCCTTAAAAATTTTTTTATAATAAAAACTATTATTCCCTGCATAAGACAAAATATTTAATAAGGATTCCTTTTGAATTCTAATCAAATCTTCATATGATAATTTATCATTTGTTTTAAGAAATTCAACTATTTTATCATATGACCCTTTATATCTTTGCCAATTTAAAAATAAACCATACATAGAAATTATTAAATTTTGAATATTCAAAGGTGTTATCTCATATACCTTCTTTAACATATAAATTATATTTCCCTTTTGTTCTTACAAGGTATTTCTTCTTTATAGGAACATAATAAAAGTCCATAGGTCAAAAATTGGATATAAAGATCGTCTAAACTTCCTCCTATTATAAGAAAAAAAGTGGCATTCAAAGCCATTTTCCTAATTACTTTTTTGCTTTTAAAATTAATATCATCAACTGTCAAGACTGAATTTAAATTTTTTCTTTTCCTAAAAACTTCAATTATAAACGAGAAAAAAAGAATAAGACCTAAAAGCCCCAATTCATAGAAGACCTCAGGTATAAAAAAATGAGGATAACCCAAAGGTATTTCTTTTCCATACACTTGCTCATATTTATAAGTATACCCTCCTATTCCAAGTCCTAATATATACTTTTTAAAATTGAAAAACAAATCATTAAAAAATTCTATCAAATATGCACTTCTATATGGATCTATACGATTAATAAAAGTATAAAAATTTGTCTTACTTAATTCAAGTTTATTTAAAAAATAACTTTGATAGGAAACCAAACGCGAAAAATCTTTCAGTAGAATAACTATATAGATA
>CAYNUP010000217.1:0-1816 GCA_964400565.1 uncultured bacterium
TGGGAAGCTCGCACTCTACCACTGAGTTAATCCCGCTTCAATATAATTATACCCTATATTTAAAGAGAAAAAAATTTGATTTTTTTGAATTTTTATAATAATTTATTTTTGGAGGGGAAAAAATATGGGAGAAGAAGAAATAAAAAAACTTCAAAATTTGCTTGCATTTAAAGAAGGAGAGATAAAAATATTAAAGAGAGAAATTGAAAATTATAAAAAACTTATTTCTTATTTTCCAGGAATAATTGTTGTTCTTGATAGATATGGAACAATTGAATATATAAATGAAATTGGAGCAAAAATTCTTGGTTATTTTTCAACAGAAGAACTGCTCGGTAAAAACTGGTTTGAAAAATGTATTCCTGAAAACATAAGAGATTCTTTAAAATTTGTTTTTAATAAAATCATAGAAGGCCATATTGAGGAATTTGAATATTATGAAAATCCAATTGAAACAAAATTTAAAACGCAAAAACTGATTGGCTGGAGAAATAACTATATAAAAGATACTTCTGAGAATGTTATAAAAGTTTTTTCTTATGGATGTGAAGTTTTAAAAGAGAGTGTTAAGAAAGAAAAAATAGATGATTTAACAAAAATTTTTGAAATTCTTCCTGAAGCAATCCATATAATTGATAAAGATTATAAAGTTGTATATTTAAATGAGACCTTTATAAAATGGAATAAAATTTTAGGACTTCCAGTAAATGTTATAGGGAAAAATATTTTTGAAGTTTATACTTTTCTTTCTGAAAAAGTTAAAAGTGAATATGAAAAAGTATTCACTACAGGAGATTTTGTAATAACTCAGGAGACCAATATTTTAGGAGATAAAGAGATAATAACTGAGACAAGAAAAATACCTATTTTTGAAAAGAATAAAGTAGTATATGTTATCACTTTTATAAGAGAAATTACTCATTTTTTAGACCTTTGATGTCTCTTTTTCAAATTCTTTTAACTGGTTTAAAAAATCTTCTGAATTTTCAACACTATCCCATTTAATTTCCTCTTTTGGAAACATTTTTGTTTCTTTTACAACATATATTAAAAATAGATTTTCTCCATTTTCTTTTATATATCTTATTGCTTCTTTTCTACTCTCAAATAATTTTTCTTTTCTTTCCAGAACTGGTATTTCTTTTAATTGGTCTTCCGGTAAATTTCTTATTGCAGCATACATATAAGCGGTTAATGTAAATTCTCTAACAAGTAAAATCTCTTCAACAATTTGTTCTCCTGTGCTTATACCTGTTAGAAGTGCTTCTTCAGGTGTTAAACAGAGATAATCTTTTGGTCTTACTCTGTATCTTTTTATCTCTTTCTCCATTAAATTTATTTTACCTTATACTTTATAAATATTTCAATCCTTCATCAAGCATAATGAGATAATTTAAAGGAGGAATATAATTTGTTATTGAATTTCCACTTCCAAGAGCATATTTATATGGCATACATCTATCAAGAACTTCTTTTACATATTTCCTTAAATTTTTTTCATCATAAGTTGCAAGTTTATTAACATCAACTCCTCCTAAAACTGCTATCTTTTCTCCATATTTCTTTTTAAATTCCCAGACAGGTATTATCTCATCCTGAAATGAATGAAACGCATCTATTTTTACATCATCTATAAAATCATCTATTACATTTAAAATATTTCCACAACAATGTAACCAATACATTTTCCCTTTTTGATGTGCAATTTCTGCAAATTTTTTATGCCATGGAATTACAAGTTTTCTCAAATGCTCTGGTGATAAAAATGTTGATGTCTTAAATCCAAGGTCATCTCCTTGAAAAAATCCTTCTACAT
>CAYNUP010000218.1:0-2075 GCA_964400565.1 uncultured bacterium
TAACGGTATTATAATTAAAATAAAGGCTAAAGATGATAAATTCTTAAAGTAAGTAGTTAATAAATTTAATTCTGTCTGCTTTAACAATTTCAAAGATATCTTTTTGGTAGGTTTAGATCCATGACCGTAATGATAGACAATAGCCCTTGGGTTGCAATAAATTTTTCTCCCCCTGAGTAAAACCCGCCAAGAAAAATCAACATCTTCAAAATACATAAAATAATCCTCATCAAAAAAACCAAATTTTTTAAAGGCACTAGCCCTAACCATCATTGCAGTTAATATCCCAAAAAATACGGGAAATTCTTGATTTTTATGCTGTGAGGGAATTTTTTCAACCGGTAAACCGCCCAAAAAACCACTAAAAATTCCGGCAAGGAGATTCATAATTGTTCCTCCAGCAGTATCAACCCTTCTTCCTTTCCAGTCAAGAATAAAACTAGCGCAAACATCCGCGTCTTGAAAATTGCTAAAAGTAGTAACACATTCCTTAAGCCAATTTCTATCTAATTTAATATCAGAATTAAATAACCCAATATAATCAAATTTTTTAATTAATTTCTTGATTACCCAGTTGAAACCCCTGCCAATACCAAAATTTTTCGAATTTTCTATTATCCTAATTTTGGGATAAAGTTTCCGGGGATATTGTTTCTTAATAAAATCAACACTATTATCAATTGAATAATTATCAATAATAAAAATGTTAAAATTACCATAACTTTGAGCCAAAAGAGAATCAACGCAACCCTTCAAAAAATTTCTTCCGTTATAATTTAAAACAACAAGAGCCACTCTTGCCTCATTTTTATTTTTAACATCCTTTTTATAAATCATTTTCTAAACTTTTCTATATATTTTAATTTATTTTAACTTTTTAAAGGTTATTACTTTATAATCGGAGAGTAAAATTTGTAAAAATGGAATTTTAAGAACAGATTCCCCGGCATAAAAAATTTTTTTGAGGAAAAATTTTCGGGATAATATCGGGATATTCATTTTTTTAATATTCTCAATAGCAATTCTTGAGATAAAATTTAAAATTCCTCCTTTATATACTAATTTAAGATTGAACTTTCCCGCCAATTTTATTATCTCTTCCACAGATTTAGAGCATGGTCTTCTCAGAACATGTTTATGAAAGGGTTCAATACACAAGAATAGACCACCGCTTTTTAATGTCTTAGAAATATTTCCAAAAATTTTTAGAAGTTTTTTATCTGTATTAGCAATAGGGGATATCGTTGCGACACTTAAGACAAAATCAAAACTTGATGGCGGAAGATCAATTTCAAAAATACTGATTGGTTTATAATCAATATTTTTATGTCTGTTTTCTTTTTTGGCTCTTTTCACCATCGGGGCAATATCAATTCCTGTGACAAAAGCTCCTTTGTAGGCTAAAAACTTTGATAATCTTCCTATCCCACAACCAACGTCCAATATTTTTTTTCTCTTTATTACCCCAAGACATTTTACTATCTCCTTTTTTTCAACTCTATCTGCCATAGGATTATAAACTTCACACCAAAACATCACTGATTTCAAACCTCTCTTCTTACTTTGATTTTCCCAATGTTGATCGATATTATAATTTGGACTTCCAAAGAAATAATCAAAAATTTTTTTAAAAATAAACATCTTTGTTAAGAAATTTTTTGAGCAATAATAACTTTTAATCTTCCAGGTAATAAAAAAAACAAATTTAAAAATTCTATACGAATCAGTATTTTATATAACAATTTGGGGAAATGTCTAAAAATAGGGAGCATCGCTTTCCAACCAGATACTAAAGGAAATAATATCCCAATAGAAGTTATTTTCAAAATTTTAAACTTTTTAGTATTTAATATTCTTTCTACAAATTTAGAAGAAAAAGCATACTGGGTTTTTTCATCAATTAACGATTTTCTTCTTATTAACAGAGACATAAAATTAAAAAGCCTTAAAAATAAATCCTTCTGCCAGAATACTAGTAAAAGTAATCCTTTCCTTCTTAAAACCCTTCCATACTCTTCAATTGCAAGAGGAACATCTTTTTCTGGAATATGATCAATTGTTGATAGGTCTAAAAC
>CAYNUP010000219.1:0-2331 GCA_964400565.1 uncultured bacterium
CACTATCAGAGGTCCTGTTAATAAGAAATAAATTTAAGGAAAAAGTTTTTAAACTTATAAAACTCAAAATATTATGAAAAAAATTTTTTCTCATTTTTTATTCTTTTGTAAAAAATTATACCTAACAGAGAATATTCTGTCAAATCAACGAATTGTCTTATTAAAAAACTAACTTAAATTTTTCTTCAACATTTTAAATTAAACAAAAATATGGTAAAATAATAGAAAAAGAGTCAACTATATAAATAAAAAGATGGGAAAATTAATTAAACACCAAGTTTTCAAAGGGCAAAAAACAAAGTTCTGTTTAAGGAGAGGGGACTTCCTTTATCCCAACCCCCCGGTTCAAATGGGTCTTAACCCAATCAACTTATATGGGACTAAAGGGAGGGAAAACATACTCCTTTATTGGTCTTTTTACCCAGGAAAAATGTTGTTGCCCTCCACCTTTTTCTACTTTAAAAATTTAAATTTTCAAAGAATTTTTTTGGTATATAATATTTTAAAATTTTAACACAAATTTAATTAGGAAGGAAAAAATGGAAAGGGTTTTAATTTTTGATACAACTTTAAGGGATGGAGAACAATCTCCTGGGGCAAGTTTAACGAGTGATGAAAAACTTAAAATTGCTTTACAACTTGAAAAACTTGGAGTAGATATTATTGAGGCAGGATTTCCAGTTTCAAGTCCTGATGATGCAAAAGCAGTTGAAATTATTGGAGAAAATATTGAAAATTCAATTGTTTGTGCTTTGGCAAGATGCAGGGATGAGGATATAAATGTTGCGTTAAAATCTCTTGAAAAAGCAAAAAAATCACGACTCCATTTATTTCTTGCAACAAGCGAAATTCATAGAAAATATAAATTGAAAAAGGCAAAAAATGAGATAATAAAAATTGCAAAAGAGAAAGTAAGATATGCTAAAAAATTTATAGATGATATAGAATTTTCACCAGAAGATGCTTCAAGGACAGAGCGGGATTTTTTACTTGAAGTATGCCTTGCAGTTATAGAAGAGGGTGCAAAGACAATAAATATACCTGATACAGTTGGATATGCAATTCCTGAAGAATTTGGAAAACTGATTAATTTTTTAAAAGAAAACTTACCACAAAATATTATTATAAGTGTTCACTGCCATAATGATTTGGGTCTTGCTGTTGCAAATTCTCTTACTGCTATTTTAAATGGAGCAAGACAGGTTGAATGTACAATAAATGGAATTGGAGAAAGGGCAGGAAATGCTTCACTTGAAGAAATTGTTATGAATCTAATTGTGAGAAAAAATTATTATAATGTCCAGACGAATATAAATACAAAAGAAATTTATAAGACAAGCCGTCTTGTTTCAACTTTAACAGGAATTCCAGTTCAGCCAAATAAAGCGATTGTTGGAGCAAATGCCTTCAGACACGAAGCAGGAATACATCAGGATGGCATTTTAAAGTATCGTTTAACTTATGAAATTATGGACCCAAAAATGATAGGTATTCCTGAAAGTGAACTTGTCCTTGGAAAACATTCAGGAAGGCATGCATTAAGAGAGAGATTAAAAAATCTTGGATTTGAATTTGATGATGAAAAATTTGAAAGAATATTTGAGAAATTTAAAATACTTGCAGAAAAGAAAAAAGAAATTCATGATGTTGATTTAATTGCAATAGCAGAGGAAGAAATCACAATAGTAAAACCTGTTTATTCACTTGTATATTTCCATATAGTTTCTGGTTCTTCTACAATTCCTTCAGCAACTGTAAGAGTGAAAAAAGGAGAAAAAATAATTGAAGATGCTTCAAGAGGAGATGGACCTGTTGATGCATTATATAAAGCAATTGATAGAATTACAAAACTTTCTCCTGTATTAAAGGAATATAAAATTACAGCAATAACAGGTGGTAAGGATGCTCAGGGTGAAGTAAGTGTATGTCTTGAAATAGATGGAATGAGAATTTACGGCAAGGGAGTAAGTACAGATATAATTGAGGCAAGTGGTAAGGCTTATATAAATGCAATTAATTTTTATCTGGCAAGAAAGAGTTTTGAGAAAAAAAATATAAAGGGTGCTTAAAATGACTATATCCCAAAAAATTATTGCTTTACACTGTAATAGAAAGGAAGTTTTTTCAGAAGAGTTTGTTGAATGTGATATAGACCTTGTTCTTGCAAATGATATAACAGGTCCTCTTGCTATTGAAGAATTTGAAAAAGTTGGTGCTAAAAAAGTTTTTAATCCTGAAAAAATTGTTCTTGTTCCAGACCATTTTACTCCATGCAAGGATATAAAAAGTGCTGAACTTGTAAAAAAATTAAGGGAGTTTTCAAAAAAATAT
>CAYNUP010000220.1:0-3154 GCA_964400565.1 uncultured bacterium
TCTTTTTTATTCACATGTTTTACCTTTTGAGGAAATTGAATATGGATTTCAACTTATAAGAAAAAAAGAAGCATTTAAAATTGTTTTTAAAATGGAGGGATAAATGAAAATAAAGGCATTGGTATTTTTAGAGGTAAATAAATTTGAAGTTAAAGAACTTACACTTGATAAAATGAAAGATGATGATATAAAAGTTAAAACTATAATTTCGGCAATTTCTCCGGGAACAGAAAGATGGATTTTAAGAGGAAAACATATAGGAACAAAATTTCCTTGTGTTCCAGGTTATCACAGAATTGGGATAGTTGAGGAGGTTGGTAAAAATGTTAAAAATTTTCAAGTAGGTGATATTGTTTATGGTGTAGATAATAGGTGGAGAGAAAATATATACAGGATGTGGGGTGCACATGTTTCTTATTCTATTAGCAATTGGAGAAATTATCGGTTTATTTCTTCTGAAATGCCATCTGATTTTGAACTCCAAACGATTGTTTTCACACAACTTTCAGCAGTAGCAGCAAGAGGGATAAAAGCACTTAAATTAAAGTCAAACGAAAAAATTATTATAATTGGCTCTGGATTTCTGGGATTATGTGCATCTCAACTTTCAATTTATAGAAATGGAATACCTGTTCTTATAGATAAAGATCCTGAAAGAGTTGAATTTGGAAAAAAATTTACAGAGTTTTCTTTTTCAATTGATGATAACGATTTAGATAAAAAATTAAAAGAAATTGCACCGGAGGGATTTGACCATTTATATGATACTGTTGGAGACCCAAATACTACAGATAAACTCGTTCAATTTATGAAATGCAGAGGGAAAATTTTGCTTCAAGCACAATATTTTGATAAGGAAAAATGTGCCATAGACCTTGACCAGATAAAAATAAGGGAATTAACAATAAAGACAACAATTGGAATAGATACAATTGACTTTTATGAAACACTTGATTATATTAAAAAAAAGATTTTAAAAATTTCTGAAATGATAACGCATAGATTTACAAGTGATCAATTAATAGAAGGATTTGAAATTTTAAGGGATGGTAAACCATTTAATCTTGGAATACTTTTCTGGTGGAAATAAAAAGATGGGAGGAGAGATGGAATACAAAATACCTGAAAGTGAGTTCAAAGAAAGATGGGAAAAAGTTGTGAATGGAGTTGTTGAAAAAGGTCTTGACATATTAATAGTTCACTCAAATGAAGCAGATTTTGCCAATGTAAGATATTTATCTGATTACTGGCCTATATTTGAGACAGCAGGAGTTGCAATATCAAAAAAGGGAGAACTTGCTTTACTTATAGGGCCAGAAAGTGAAACATTTGCAAGAGATAGAAGTAAAATAAAAAAGATTTATAAAATACTTCAATATAGGGAAAGTGCTGAACCAAATTATCCTGATATGAAACTTGATGATTTCTCAATTGTTTTTAATGAACTTTTGGGTGAAAAAGTTAAAAAAATTGGTCTTTCTGGATATCAGATATTCCCTTTACCTGTTTATGAAGCGATAAAAAAAGCAGCACCAGATGCAGAAATAATAAAAAGTGATGAAATAGTTGATAATTTAAGGATAATAAAAACTGAAAATGAGATTAAATTGATGAAAAAAGCATTTGAAATATCAGAAATTGCACTTGAAAAAACAATAAATTCAATAAATCCAGAAATGACAGAATTACAGGTTGTCGGTATTATAGAAAAGGAAATTTATGAAAATGGTGCAGAATATGAAGGGCATCCTCAATATGTTTTATCAGGTAAAAATTCAACACATGCAATAGGAAGACCAAAAAATGATAAAATTGGGAAAAATAGATTAATTCAGTTAAATATAGGAGCGAGAGTATCAGGATATTCTTCAAGTGTTGGAAGACCAGTTTGTATTGGAAAATTTGATTCAAAAACAAAAAAACTTGTTCAGGCAGGTCTTGATATGCATTTAAAAACAATTGAATGGATAAAAGCAGGGGTAAAGGCAAAAGAAGTTGTTAAAAAATTTTATGAATATGGAGAAAAAATTGGAGTTAGCAAAAACATTCTTTATGGACCATGCCATGGAATAGGAATGATGGAAGTTGAAAAACCATGGATGGAGTTGAGTTCAGAGTATTATCTTGAAGAAAACATGACATTTCAGGTTGATACATTTTTATATTCAGAAAAAGTTGGTTTAAGATGGGAAGATGGAATAGTTGTTAAAAAAGATGGTGTAGAACTTTTATCAAAAAAATTAATGGAGATAATTGAAATATGAGGTATGAGAATATGTTTCCAGACCAAATAAGAAAGGCAATTAAAAAAAATACCCCTGTTATTCTACCTGTTGGAGTTATTGAATATCACAGTGAGCATCTATGTGTTGGAGTTGATACAATTCTTGTTTTGAAAGCACTTGAAGAACTTGAAAAAGAAATTGAGATTATAATTTTGCCACCATTTTTTTATGGATGCGCAAGTTATGCAGTTGAAAGTCCTGAAAATAATGGAACAATAGATATAAAACCAGAAATTATTTACAAATTTGCAAAAAATTTATTTGAAAATTTATTGAGAATTGGATTTAGAAATATTTATGTTTTTATACATCATCAGAGTGAAAATTTTGTTTCAGGAATGCCAACAGACCTATCTTTTAAACTTGCTGCAAGAGAGGTAATATTTGAATTTCTTGAAAAAAAATATGGAGAGGGATGGTGGGGTAAAGAAGAATCACAAAACTACTATTCTCAACATGAAAAAGGAAAAGACCCATTCAACTGGATAAAAATATTACCTTTTATGGATGAGGAAATACAGAAAAAATACCCAATTGACCATGCAGGAAAACAGGAAACATCATTAATGATGGCTTTTTTTCGGGAAGGTGTTGATATGAAAAGATATAAAAAGGAAAAATGGTATTCAAGAAAAGCGATTGAGGCAAATAAAGAATATGGAGAAAAGGCAAAAAAAGAAATAATTGAAAAACTGAAGAAATTATTGAAATAAAGAAATGCTTAATATAAAAATAAGGGTTATGTCTGTTTTTAGCCACCAAATTTATTTCTTTTAAGATTATAAGCACATTTTTCAAATTTGTCAAATTTTTTTAATAAACCAAGTAGTTTATTTATTTTTTCCTCGGTTGAAAGTCCTCTATTATTA
>CAYNUP010000221.1:0-9050 GCA_964400565.1 uncultured bacterium
TGATTTAAGAGTATTTTTTGCTTTTGCTATATGGGATAGAAAAAATAAAAAATTATTCCTTGCAAGAGACCGGTTTGGTAAAAAACCACTTGTTTATCGTATTAAAAATGGAGAAATTGCATTCGCATCTGAACTTAAAGCATTTTTAAATTTACCTGATTTTGAAAAAGAAATTGATATTGAAGCAATTGATGATTTTTTTACCTATCAGGCAATTCCTTCACCCAAGACAATATTTAAATCAGTAAAAAAACTTCCTCCTGCTCATTATTTAATATGGAAGGATGGAGAAATAAAAATAGAAAGATACTGGGAGATTGATTTTTCAAAAAAGATATATTTTAAAAATGAAGATGATTATAAGGAACTGTTATGGGAGAAACTAAGAGAATCAGTAAAAATAAGATTGATTTCAGATGTTCCTCTTGGAGCGCTTCTTTCCGGTGGAATTGATTCTTCTACAATAGTAGGAATTATGAGTGAATTTTCCAATTCTGTAAAAACTTTCTCTGTTGGATTTGATGTTGAAGGTTTTTCTGAACTTGAATATGCAAAAGTTGTAGCAGAAAGATTTAGAACAGAACACTATGAATTTATTGTTAAACCGGACATAATAGAAATATTACCTAAACTTATATGGTATTATAACGAACCATTTGGTGATTCATCAATGATACCCACTTATTATGTTGCAAATCAGACAAAAAATTATGTTAAAGTAGCATTAAATGGAGATGGTGGAGATGAGAATTTTGCTGGCTATCCAAGATATTATCAAACAAAAGTTCTTGAAAAATTATTAAAAATTTCTAAAAAGACATTTCTTCTTAACAAATTAAATAAAAAACTTATAGAAAAGATTTACAATAATTATCCATATAATTTTTACTCAAGAATTTTTAAATGGTTATGTGAAGCAGATGACTTTGGTTTCTGTTATGCATATACAAGACGACTTACTTCTTTTTCTCCTGAATGGAAAGAGAAATTGTATAGTGAAATATTTAAAAATGAAATAAAAAATTATAATTCTTTTGAAATTACTCAAAAATTGTGGGAAAGAGTAAATAACTTAAATTTAATTGAAAAAATGATTTATTGTGATTTTAATTTATACCTGCCAGAGGTTCTTCTTGTAAAAATGGATATAGCAACAATGGCAAATTCAATTGAAGGAAGAAGCCCATTTTTAGATATTGAGTTTGTTGAATTAATTGCAGGTTTTCCACCAGAATTGAAATTAAAAGGGAAGATAAGCAAGTATATTTTGAAGAAAAAATTAAAAGATTTTTTGCCTGATGAAATTTTAAAAAGAAAAAAAATGGGTTTTGGAGTTCCACTGGGTAAATGGTTTAGAAATGAATTGAACAATTATCTTAAAGAAATTTTATTATCTGAGAGTTTTAAAAAGACAGGTCTATTTAATTGTGTGGAGGTCAAAAATTTAATTGATGAACATACAGAGAAAAATATAGACCATTCTTCAAGATTATTTCTTTTAATTGCTTTTGAATTATGGAGAAGAATTTTTAAAGTTTGAAAATTTTTGAAAAAATTTTTCAAAAGATATATAATTAACAAAAATGTTAATTTTCATATTTTAAAAATGAAATATTTAAAATTAAAGGAGTTAAAAGATAAAATTTATTTCACAACAAGAGATGTTGCTGAATTACTGGAAATAAAAAAGGAATCAGCAAAAGTACTATGTTATAGATATACAAATAATGGATTGTTTGTAAGGTTAAAAAAGGATTTATATATTTTGAGAGAAAGATGGGATATTTTAAGTTTTGAAGAAAAACTAAAAATTGCAAATATTCTTGTAGTCCCTTCTTATGTTTCTTTGATGACAGCCCTTTCTTATTACCAGATAACTACTCAAATTCAGAGAGAATTTTATGAGAGCATAACAAAGAAAAAAAGAAAGATATATTTCGTTGAAAACTCTGATTATTATTACTACAAAGTGAAGCCAGAATTTTATTTTGGATTTAAAAAAATTGATAACATTTTCATTGCAGAAAAAGAAAAAGCATTTGTTGATTGTATATATCTTTATTCAATTGGTAAATATAAATTTGATATTTCCTCTATAGATTTTAGGAAACTTGAAAAAAGAAAAATTGAAAAAATTTTAGAAAATTATCCTTTAAAAACAAAAAATTTGTTTTTAAAAATATGGAAGAGTTGATAAAACTTGAAAAATTTGAAATAGAAGTTCTTGAATATCTTAGTAGTGGCAAATTTCTTGATAAGTTGGTCTTTGTTGGCGGAACCATGTTAAGATTATGCTATGGATTAAATAGATTTTCCAATGATTTAGATTTCTGGGTGATAGGGAAAATGGATTTTAATAAATTGTTTAAAAAATTAAAAGAACATTTAGAAAAAAAATATACGGTTAAGGATGCAATGAATAAATTTTTTACAATACTTTTTGAAATATCTTCTCCTTTTTCTTCCAGAAATATTAAAATTGAAATTAGAAAAGAAATAAAAAAAATAAAATATGAAAAGACAATCGCCTTTTCAAAATACTCCAATATACAGGTTCTTTTAAATACTTTATCTCTTGAAGATACATTGAAATTTAAAATTGAAAGTTTTATAGATAGGAAAGAAATAAGAGACTGTTTTGACATAGAATTCTTATGTAAAAGTGGAGTTGAACTTAAAGTTGATAAAAAGTTGGCACAAAGTTTATTGAAAACAATAAATCAGTTGAGTACGAGGGATTATAAAGTTAAACTTGGTGCTATTATTGAAAAAAGAGAAAGAGATTATTATATTAAAAAAAATTTTGAATTTTTAAAAAATGTTTTGAATAGAATTATTTTTTCAGAGAAAGAGGAGGGGATATGAAAAAATGTTTTATAATTTTTGTTTTAAGTGTTGGTATTTTGTTTTCACAGGACATTTCAAAAGATTTAAAAATTGGGATAGAAAATTTAAAATCTAAAGACCCTTTAAAAAGAGTATATGGTGCTTATAAAATAGGGAAATTAAATGAAGATATATCAGGAAGTATTCCATATCTTATAAACATTCTTGAAGATGAAAGACAGGTTTCTGATAATATAATTGGAAAAACAAGCCCATCTGAGGAAGCAAAAAAAGTTTTGATAAAAATTGGTTCTATTTCTATTCCATATATTATTGAAAAATTTAATGATGAAAGTTCTTCAAAACTATTAAAATTAAAACTTATTGAGATTATTGGGAAAATTGAAGATGAAAAAGGATTGATTTTTCTTGAAAAACTAACTTGTGAAAAAGATAGAGAAATAAAAGAAAAAGCAATTGAAATCCTTTCTTTTAATAAAAATGAAGTTGATTTTCTATTGAATTTTCTTAAAACACAGGATGATTATATAAAACTAAAAGTAATAACTGGATTTGGAAAAGGAAAAATAAAAGAGGCGCTTCCTTTTTTATATGAATGTTTGAAAGATAAAAACTGGGAGATAAGAAAATATTCTGTGTGGGCAATTGGAGAAATAGGAGAAATAGAAGACATTAAAGTTTTAATTCCCCTTATAAAGGATAAGGAATATCTTGTAAGAAAAGAAATTGCAGAGGCATTCAGAAAAATTAAATCTCCTAATTCTGTTTCTTATTTAATTGAACTTCTTGACGATACAAACTGGATGGTGAAAGTTGTAAGTATAAAAGCATTAAGAGAGATAAAAGATGAAAGAGCAATAGAACCAATTATAAATGCTATATATGATAAACAGATAGAAGTGAAAATTGAAGCAATAAGAACTTTAGGAGTTTTTAAGGATAAAAGGGCGACAATTCCTATTATTATATGTTTAAATGACAAAAATCCTCTTATAAAAGAAATTTCTGCATATGCTCTCGGAGAGATTAAAGATAAAAGAGCGGTATATCCCCTTATAAATTTACTTGGAGATAAAAATCCTGAGATAAGAAAAATATCACTTGAAAGTTTGAAAAAAATAACAGGAGTAAACTTTGGATATGAAAAAGAGAAATGGTATAACTGGGCTTTACAGAATAGAATCTCCACAATCGCAGAAAATTAAAATTTCTTATGTAATAGGGACTTTACAGATTGGAGGAGCAGAGAAACAACTTTTATATCTGACAAAAAATCTAAATAAGAAAATTTTCTCTCCTGAAGTTATTGTAATTCATAAAGGAGGTTCATTAAAAGAAGAATTTTTGAAAAATAATATACCTGTAATTGAAGTAGGAAAGAAATTCAAGATAGACCCAATATTTTTTCTGAAACTTGTATTTATTTTAAGAAAAAGAAAACCTGATATTCTCCATACTTTTATGTTTACTTCAAATACCTGGGGAAGATTGGCATCTTTATTTGTAAAAATTCCCTTCATTTTTTCTTCCGAAAGATGCGTTGACTTATGGAAAAAATGGTATCATAAATTGATTGATAGATTTTTTTTATTGTTTACAGATAAGGTTATAGTTAATTCTATCGCAGTTAAAGAATTTTATAAAAAAATAGAGAATATCCTTGAAGAAAAAATTGAAGTGATTTATAATGGTGTAGATTTTGAAAATATAGAAAAAATTTCAGTTGAGATTGATAAAAAGAGAAAAGAATTGAAACTTGAAAAAAGTAAATTTGTAGTCGGAACAGGAGGAAGATTTACAGAACAAAAGGGTTTTATATATCTTTTAATGGCTATCCCTGAAGTTTTAAAATATTTTCCAGAATGCTTTTTTATCTTTGTAGGAGATGGACCTTTAAGAAAAAATTTTGAGGAGATAGTGAATAGATATAATATAAAAAATAATGTTATCTTTACTGGATATAGAAAAGATATTCTTGAAATTTTATCCTTGTGTGATATAATTGTTGTCCCCTCATTATTTGAAGGCATGCCTAATATTGTTCTTGAAGCAATGACTTTAAAAAAACCTGTAATTGCAACAGATATTCCTGAAATGAGGGAATTGATTATAGATGGAATTAATGGATTGCTTGTTCCTGTTAAAAATTATGAAAAAATTAGTGAGAAGGTTATATATCTCTTAAAAAATCCTGAAATTTCTAAAAAAATGGGTGAAAATGGATATAATTATGTAAAAGAAAAATTTTCTCTTGAAAAAATGGTAAAAAATTATGAAAATTTATATTTAAAAATTTTAAATCTATAAACCTATTAATTTTTTTCAAGTTCTCTGGCAATTTTAAGTAATCTTTTAATTTTGGGTAAATCTACCAATCTTTCCAATGAAAAACCTATTAAAACTGGATTATAACTGGAAAGTTTAATATATAATTTTTCAAGTTCATCTTCTGATAGATTAAAAATTTCCCATGATTGTATCCTTAAAGTAAATTTACATGGACACTTTTCTTTTAAAATTTCACCATTTAAATACTGGTCAGCAGAAGGGTCAAAAACATCTATTTTAAAATCTTTTAGAAATTTTAAATGTTCCTCTCTTAATAATTCACTATGCAAATGTCTTTCTGTTGCTTTAAGCCCATCATATATTTTATTCCAGTAAGGTAAAACAAATTCAGGAAATAACTTAGGCGGCAAAATTCCAGCAAAATCATCAGGAATTCCTTTAGGTCCTTCTTTTATATCTTCCCCAAAATAATTTAATATTGTTTTTGCATAATTTAAAGCGCTTCTTACACAGAAATCCAGAAGTTTATGGGCTTTTTCAGGATTTTCATATACAAGAATAAAAAAATCCTGCCCCATCAATAAAACAGCAGTTGTAATAGGTCCTTCAAAAAGATGTCCAATTGTATTTGGGGTATCTGGAACATATTTTTTTAATTCTTCAAGTGTTTTAAGTTTTTTCTGTATAATAGGTGCATTCAAATAATTTTCAGGTTCCTTTAATTTATCTATTTCTTCTACATTTTTTATTAAGGGAAATGGCTTTGGTTCTCCATCTGATGGAAATTCAATATTAACACCAAGAGAAGCGATATGAGGATAGCAAAAACCAGCCATTCTTGGTACAGGAGGAGTTATTTCAAGTTCTTCAGCAATATATTTTAATTTTTCATACACTTTTATAATTGCTTCTACTTCAAAATGTAATTGATAAAAATTAATATTTCCAATTTCTATCAAAAGATGGTCTGAAAATCCAAAACTAAATTTTTGTCCCATGCTCCCTCCTTATTTTAATTTGAATCTGAATATTTCACCTTTTCTAATAATTGTAATATAATTTTACTACGAGGAATGAGAAAAAAGAAAATTTTATATCTTTTTGGTTTATCTCTAATTTTGAGAATTTGTTTTATTCTGACTCTTGATAATTCTGTTGATGTATGGGGTGACTGGTGGGATGAACTTGGCTGGAAAATTGCTTCTGGGAAAGGATACTGGGTAGAGAATCCTTATTTTCCAGATGGTCCTAAATTTTATGCATGGAGAAGTCCAGGATTTCCATTATTTCTATCACTTATATATAAAATTTTTGGTCATAGTTTTTTTGCTGCAAAAATTGGTCTCGCTATTTTAAGTTCAGTGACTGTTATGTTATTATTTTTCCTTGGTAAAATTCTTGTTGATAAAAAAACGGGTTTTTTGGCTTCTTTAATTTATTCAATTTATCCTGCATCTATTTTCTGGACAGGTTATCTTGCTCCAGAAACTATTACTGCATTTTTACTGGTCTTAAGTGTCTTTTTAATTTTAAAAGGAGAAACAGAAAATAAAAAATCTCTTTATTTTGTTCTTGGAGGTTTATTTTTTGGATATTTATGTATAACCAGACCAACTTTTTTAATTATCGGTCCTTTTCTTATCTTAATTCTTTTATTAAAATACAGAAAAAAAATTTTATTTCAACTTATATTAATGACAATTTTTATGTGTATCTTTCCACTTTCCTGGAGTATAAGAAATTTTAAAGTTTTAAACCATTTTGTTCTTACTTCAACAGAAGGAGGTATCGTTTTTTTTATTGCAAATAATGAATATTCTTTAAATAGTCCTTCAGGATTTTATCATGCTGAAAATGTTGAAGAATTTAAAGAATTATCTGAAGTTGAAATTGATAGATTACTTTACAAAAAGACATTTAACTTTATCAAAAAAAATCCTGGTTTGTATGTAAAACTTGTATTTGATAGATTTTTAAGATTCTGGAGGTTCTGTCCTCATACCATATCAGGTCCGGGAGAGGCCTATAAGAAACGGCATCAAATAATCAGTTTTGTAAGCGAAAGCCCTATAATAATTTTAGGATTTTTAGGTCTTCTTATTTCATTTAAAGAATTTCCAAAATGGGTGTTAATACTTTCTATAATTTTTCTTTATAGTGGAATTTCTATACTGATTAGAACCACTATTAGGTACCGATTTCCCATAATGAGTTTTTTGATAATTTTTGCTATTTATTTCATAAAACAAACAAAATATGGAAAAAAATATTTTTGATGAAGTTGCTTACTTTTATGACAGGATTTTTCCGAAACATATTTTTATGTATTATCTCCAAAGGAGATTAAATTTAATAAAAAAAATTTGCCCTGATAGAAACATAAAAATTCTTGATGTTGGATGTGGAACAGGGAGTTTATTACATAATCTTATGAAATCAGGATATATGAATGTGTGGGGAATTGACAACTCAACAAAGATGGTTGAGATTGCTAATAATAAAATACCTGGTAGAGTAATAAAAGGGGATATGCTGAATTTACCTCTTTCATCAGAGAGTTTTGATCTTATCATTTCTATTGTTTCCTTACATCATTTGGGGGATTTAAAAAAAGTAAAAAAAGCCATTAGAGAAATGATAAGAGTTTTAAAAAAATCAGGAATTTTGGTTATTTGGGAGCATAACCCATATAACTTATATTGGTATTTTTTAATGAAAAGAGTGCCACAGGATACAGGAAAAGAAAAATTAGTCCCTTTAAATATAATTACTAAAGAGTTCAAAAAAAATAAAGTTCATATTCTAAAAATTTTACATAGCGGGATTGTGCCAGATTTTGCACCAAAATGGATTATTACCTTTTTAGATTTTATGGAAAAAGGGCTTCAAAAAATATTCCCTTTAAATTTGATACTTATGGCTCACAATGTTATTATAGGGAAAAAAGAATAATAAAATGTGGAGAGGCAAAAAGATTTCGGTAATATTTCCCACTTATAATGAAAAGGATTCTATAAGAAATGCGATAGAAGATTTTTTTGCCTCTGGATATGTTGATGAAATTGTTGTTGTAAACAATAATGCTGTTGAAGGAACTGACGATGAAGTAAAGAAAACAAAGGCACGTCTTGTTTATGAAAAAAAGCAGGGATATGGTTATGCAATATGGAGAGGATTACAAGAAGCAACAGGTGATTATTTAATTATTTCAGAACCAGATGGAACATTTGAAGGGAGAGATGTAATTAAACTTCTTGCTTATAGTGATGATTTTGATTATGTTTTAGGAACAAGAACAACAAAGGAATTGATATGGAAAGGTGCAAATATGAATTTTTTCTTAAAATGGGGAAACTGGGCTGTTGCAAAATTGATGGAATTTTTGTATAACACCACAACATTAACAGATGTTGGCTGTACAATGCGACTTATAAAAAGAGATTTGTATGAAAAAATAAAGCCATTTTTTACAGTTGGGAAGGAACATTTTGGACCTGAAATGACACTACTGGTTATAAAAACAGGAACAAAATTTATTGAGATACCTGTAAATTATAAACCGAGAGTCGGAAAATCATCTGTTACAGGAAGTATGAAAAAAGCATTTTTTCTTGGTTTAAAGATGATATGTTTAATTTTAAGATATAAGTTTAAAAAAATAAAACATGATACTCTGTTACCATAGAATAAATCCATGGTATGATAAAGATGTCTTAACAGTAGAACCTGAAAAATTTAAGAAGCAAATCAATTATTTTCTTTCAAAAAAATTTGAATTTATAAACATAGAACAATATCTTTCCTCTTACAGAAAAAATAAAAAAATTGTAATTACATTTGACGATGGATTTAGAGATAATTTTTTATTTGCCTATGAAATACTTCAGAATTTAAATATTCCCTTTATAATATTT
>CAYNUP010000222.1:0-17453 GCA_964400565.1 uncultured bacterium
ACTGTAACTGTAAATACAAATGTTGCATGCGGATGGTTTTTTTATTTTGATGGAGAAAAAATTAAAAGATATCCATTTTCTGAAAAATATGACCCTTATAATAAAATTGTCCCTGATGATAAAACAGGTTTTTCAGGTGTAAATTCAAAAGATATAACAGACCAGATTTTAAAGACAAGGAAATATATAAGAGAAAAAATAGAAAAATTGAGAAAAGAAAATCCTTCTATATTTCCGGTTTCTATACCGACTATTCCAACATTCCGTATGACAAGAAGATTGAAGGGTAAAATTGAATTAAAAGAAGAAGATGAAAGAAAATTTTTTTCAGATAGTGTTGGAATGATAGGTGATTGGCGGAAAAGAGGCCCTGTTTATTACATCCCATTTTCTTCTTTAATTGCTGTCAGAACAAAAAATTTAATAACTGCTGGAAGGTGTATTTCTGCTTCAACTGCATGGGATATAATAAGAGCAATTCCTGTTTGTGCTTTGACTGGGGAGATTTCTGGAACTGCCTCTGCTATATTATGTAAAGAGAAAATAGAGAGTTTTTCTTTGCTGGATATAAAAAATTTACAGAATATATTAAGAAAACAGGGTATTTTGCTTTAATGAGAATTTATAAAGTTTAAAAAGGGAAGTTGACAAATTAAGAGATAATGTGATTAAATATTTTTAATGGAAAAAATAAGGGAGCCAGTTGTAAGTGGTTATTTTTATCCTTCAGGTAAGGCACATCTTTTAAGGATGCTTGAAACATTTATTGATAGAGAAAGCCCAAAAGAAAAGGTAATTGGAGCGATTGTTCCTCATGCTGGATATATTTATTCAGGTAAAACAGCAGGACTTACTTATTCAAAAATTGAAATACCAGAGACGATTATAATTTTAGGTCCAAATCATACTGGCTACGGAGAACCATATTCGATTTCTGGCCATGATAAGTGGTTAACTCCTCTTGGAGAGGTTGAAGTAAATAAAGAAATGGTGGATAAACTTGTTAAAAAAAGTAGATATTTACAGAAAGATGAAATTGCCCCTATAAGAGAACACTCAATAGAAGTTCAAATTCCATTTTTACAATTTTTAAAAAAGGATTTTAAGATAGTT
Organism: uncultured bacterium; assembly: GCA_964400565.1. Lineage (GTDB taxonomy): Bacteria > Ratteibacteria > UBA8468 > B48-G9 > JAFGKM01 > JAMWDI01. Next base: position 1,114 of record CAYNUP010000222.1, read on the forward strand.
CCAATTACTCTTTTAGGATATGTTGATAATCCTGCATGGTATGAGATAGGAGAAACAATAGGAGAAACTGTGAAAGAGATGAAAGAGGATATTTTAATTATAGCAAGTTCTGATATGACACATTACGAACCACATAAAATAGCAGAAAGCAAAGATAATTATGTTATTGAAGCAATCTGCCAACTTGATGAAGATGAGGTGATAAGAAGGATAGAAGAGAAAGATGTAAGTATGTGTGGGTATTCAGGTGTTATAGTTTTAATTGTTGCTTCAAAAATTCTTGGTGCTAAAAAAGGAGAACTTGTTTATTATACAACAAGTGCTGAAACATCAAAGGACTATTCAGAAGTTGTTGGATATGCAGGAATAACAATTAAATAAAAGAGAAAATAGAAAATTTATAAGAAATTAGGGTAAAATAAAAGGAAAGAAAAGAGGGGAAAAAATGGAAAAAGTGTTTATGTTTTTGAGTTTCTTTTTAGGATTTTTAAGTGTAGGATTAGGTGTTGGTGCTATTGTTTTTGCTAACATATTGAGTAAAAGGACAGACCAATTGGTAAAGATAGAAGATGAGAGAGCCAAAAGTTTAATAAGTGAGACACAAAAGATGATAGCAGAAATGGACAAGAGACATCAGGAAACTATGGAGTATCTTGGTTCGCTTATAAAAGCAGATGGAGAAAAAACAAGAGAATTGATAAATAAATTTCTTGAAAAAATGCCTGGTTAAAAAAACTGTAGTTTAAAAGATAGAACGTCACCTTCCCATGAGTTATCATTTTTAAAAAAAAGAGGTGCCGATGGGTTAAAAAAAATATTTTAGGAAGAGGGACAAATAGAGACACAGGACAAGTCCCGGAAGATAGGACAAAACGTCCTGGGTTAAGAGATTGTATCCAGTTGGATAAAAGAAAGAATTTTTAAAATATAGTTTTATAAGGCCGGTCATTTCATCAAGATTCATAATAGGAAAGAGAGAAACATTTTTAGGCAATTTTACATAACAACATAATTTTTCATAAGGAGTCATTCCTATTGTAGAATGAAATCTTTTTGTATTATAAAACCATTCCCATCTTAATGCTCTTTCAAAAAAATCCTGTTTGTTTTCAGTTCTTTCTATTTGTGGTATGTAAAACTCATTATCATCTGTTTGATGGCTTCTTTCTACAAATGCATTATATTCTTTTTTACCTTTTGGAATATGAATAAGAATACTACCTAACGGATTGAATATTTCCTTATTTAAAAACTCAATTTTATTCACGCTTTTCCCTCCAAATTCTTCTCCATTATCTGTCTGTATCGTTATTTTGTGTTTTAATCCTAAACTTCTAACAAAATATATTATACTCATCATAAATAAAAGTCCATTTGTGAAATTTTTTGTATATGAATAACTTAAAAATCTTATTCTTGTTTTCACATCTATTGCTGTCCATTGATAAGGAGGGATATTTGTTTTTTCTGCATGTTTTATTGCTTCTTCTGACAATGTTGCTCTATCAAATACCTCTTTTAAATCAACCTGAAAATATTCTAATGGAGATAAATTTTCAAAATCATAAAATCTTACTTTACTTCTATACTCTGACCTTTTGTATTTTCCCGGTAATTTGTATCTCTTTAAAACATATCTTACAGTTGAAACTTTTACATCTATACCTTTTTCTTTTAAATTCTTTGCTATTCTTTCTCTTCCATATCCTGTTTTTTCTCTTTCTGCTATTATTATCCCTTCTATATATGCAGGTGTTTTTCTTGGTGAATTTTTTGGTCTTCTTGATAAATCTTTCAATCCATCTTCTCCCTTTTGTTGGTATCTTTTTATTATCTCTTTTACTGTTTTTCTGGTTGTCTTAAAAATTCTTGATAGTTCTGATATGTTTTTTGTCTTTTCATATGCTTGTATTATAAATTTACGAGCCATTATTTTATCTGCCTTTAACAATTCCCTATAACTAGGGTATAATATTTCTAATTTCATCGGGTCTTCCTCCTTTCTAAAAAGTTAATTAAATATTTTACAGGAGGAAGACCTATTTTTCTAAAAATCTTTTCTATTATAAAATTTGCCTCTTTCTTGTTCTTCGGAATAAATACCTCTAAATGTCTTCTTTTCCATATATTACTTCCCCATGCTTTCTCTACCTGGATACTATGTCTTAACCCGAAAGAGAAAAAAATTTGACAAATTTGAAAAATGTGCTTATAATCTTAAAAGAAATAAATTTGGTGGCTAAAAACAGACATAACCCTATACAAATCCAGGAAATTATACAGCAAGTGTTTTAGTAGTAAAATCCAACGATTCAGGAAGTAATAGTACAAATGTTTATATTAGACAATTAGGCTCTTTTAAAATACATGCGATACGAGTTTACGATATTGAGGGACATCCATTATGGTTTCATATCCACGTTTATCAAACAGAACTCAAAGATTCATATGGGTACGAGTGGGATACATTATCTTATCGGGTTAGATATGAATGGTGGAATTGCATAGATGGAAGATATTATCCTTCGAGATATGCCGCTGCATATACTTTTGAAACAATTTTTTATTGGACTTATATAAATGATGTTGGTTGCGCAGTAGGTGGACATGTATACTGTGAAAAAAATTCAAATGTAGGAATGTATTCTAATACAGTAACCTTTATATATATAAATAAGGTGGAGGAATAAAAGGAGGAGAGCATGAATAAAATTTTATTTTATTGGTTCGTTTTGTACATATTGATGAACATAATTACTAAATATAATTTAAACTCACAAGAAATTCAACCTCAAGATCAATTATATGAAGAAGCATTAAAATATGAAAAAGAAAAAAAATGGGATAAGGCATTAGAATTATATGAAAGGTATCTTGCGACAGTATCTAATCCTGTAGAGCAATTACGAGGAAAAACATCTTTAGCATATGTATATGCGTATAAAGGAGAGTATTCCCAAGCTTTGAAGATTTTAGATGATATAATGACTGAATATTCTCCCGAAAAATATCCTGGTACAAATTTTGCAGCTGATGCACAATTTTCAAAAGCTGTTATTTTTCAAAATATTATCAAGGATTATGAAAAAGCTATAGATGAATACCAAAAAATGATAGAAAAATATCCCAATGATTGGAGAGTGAAAGAAAATCCGATATGCTTGTATAAAATTGGGGCTTGTTATAGGCAACTTAAAAATTATGATAAAGCTATTATAATTTATCAAAAAATAATTAACGATTTCCCATCTACAGATTGGGAGAAAGTTTCAAGATTGAATATAGAACTTGTAGAAGAATATGAAAAGAAAGGAATAGAAATTTCTCCTGAGATTATAAAACAAAAAGTAAAGGAAAGAGGAATAAAATGAAATGTAATTTTATACTTTAAAATAAAAAAGGGGATAATATGGCCAGAAAAATTAAAAAAGAATTGTATTATGGTGGTATTGAAGACAAATTATCTAATTTGGGACACCTAATACTTTTCATAGGAATTATGGGTTTATTCTTGGGAGTTTTATGTGCAGTTGAAGTATCCGGGAAATCTCCCAAAACTGCAACTTGGCCGAATTTAGTTTTGATTGTTTTTGCCTTTATTAGTTTTGTTGTTAGTATCTTTATATTTATTCTTTTACAAGCAATTGCTGAAATGATTAAACTATTAAAAAAAGAGAATAAAATACCTTATAGTGGTGTAATTTCACAACCTTTAAAAAAGAAAATTGTTTTATGTTGTTCTAATTGTGGGATGCCTATCAAAAAAATTAGGGCATTTTACTCAAAATGTATATATTGTGGGGAACCTTTTGAAGCAGAAAATGAATAAAAATAAAGCTAAGAATAGAAATATTAATGAAATTCAATACCCCTTTAGAGGTCAAGTATATCTTCCTACAAGTGTCTTTGTCATCAATAACACATCTTTAAAAACAACTGGTTTGCTCTATCTTTTCCTTTATAATTTAATGTTTCTTGTTCCTCTTTTTATTATTCTACTTTTATCCTTAATTGGTATAACCTCTAAGAAATTTGCTCAATTTTCTTCTAAAAACCTTCCTTTAACCAAACTTTTTCTTTCTTTATTTTTTATACCTTTAGGAATTTATCTCATACTTATCAATTATCCCTAATTTTCTACTTGGGATTTTGAGTGTCTTAAAAAATAACTGAATTTATGATATAATAATTTTTCAAATGGTATCTTATAATTTTTTTCTTGCCAGAAAATTTATTGGTAATAAAAATCAGGATAGATTTCTGTGGTTTATAAGTTTTTTCTCTGTTCTTGGTGTTAGTATTGGAGTTGTTGCTTTAATACTTGTTATAGGTGTTATGAATGGTTTTTCAAATGATTTAAAGAGAAAAATAATTGGAGCCAGTCCTTTGATAACAATTGAAGGCAGACCCTATATTTACAATTATCAGGAAGTTATTGAAAAAGTTGAAAATTTAAAAGAAATAAAAGGCATTTCTCCTTATACAATGTCTCAAGTAATATATAAATCTAAAAAATACATTATTGGCGGGATTGTTAAAGGGATTGATTTAGAAAGAGAAAAAAAGGTAACAAATATCCAGAATTTTATTAAAAAAGGTTCTTTACAAGAAATTGAAAATGGGATTATTCTTGGCAGTGAACTTGCGAAAGAACTTGGAGTTGATATAGGGGATTATGTATATATTATTGCTGGATTATTTCCAAAAGAAAATATTTTTAAAGTAGTTGGGATTGTTGAATATGGTGTTTATAGTTTTGATGTGAGTATGGGATTTATTTCTCTTTCTAATTTGATGAGGATTTTTAATATAAAAGGGGTACATGCTGTTGGAATAAAAATTGACGATATATATAGAACACCAAAAGTTGCTAAACAAATAAGAGAATTAATCGGCGATGAATATGAAGTTTCAACATGGATAGAAAAAAACAAAATTCTTTTTTCTGCAATAGCACTTGAAAAAAAGGCAATGGCAATAATTTTAAGTTTAATTATTGTTGTTGCGTCCTTTAATATTCTTTCAACTTTAATGATATCTGTATACAGGAAAGTGAAGGAAATAGGTATATTAAAAGCAATTGGTTTAACCTCTAATGAAATAAAAAAAATCTTTCTTTATCAGGGTATTTATCTTGGAATTAAAGGACTTATTTTTGGAACATTTTTTGGAATTTTACTTGCAAGTATCCTTAAAAAATATAAGTTTATAAATCTACCAGAGTTTGTTTATGATATTTCAAAATTACCTATTGAAATTTCTCCTTTTGATATTCTGTGGATTTTTTTACTTGTTATGGTAGTAAGCAGTATTGCAAGTATCTATCCGGCACAGAGAGCATCAAAACTTAATCCAGCAGAGGCGATAAGAAATGAGTAAAATAAAGGGTGAAAGAATAACAAAAAAATATAATGGACTGACTGCTCTTAAAGAAGTTGATATTGAAATAGAAAAGGGAGAAATTGTTGTTGTGATTGGACCATCTGGTTCAGGGAAGACAACTCTTCTTAATATACTTGGTTTGATTGATAAACCAACAGAAGGGAAAGTATATGTTGATGATAAATTCACAGGTAATCTTTCTGAAAAAGAACTTGCTGATATAAGAAATAAAAAATTTGGATTTATTTTTCAGTTTTTTTATTTAATTCCTGAACTTACTGTTATTGAAAATATTTTTTTACCATTATGGGTAAAAGAAAAAAAATATGATAAAAATTTTGTAGTAGAAGCAGAAAAATATCTCTCAAGTTTTGGAATTCTGGATAAAAAAAATGCTTTTCCAACTCGTCTTTCTGGTGGAGAAATGCAGAGAGTTGCGATATGTAGAAGTTTAATATGTAAACCTGAAATTATCTTTGCTGACGAACCAACAGGAAGTATTGATAAAATTTCTGCTTTGAGTTTTTTTGAATTTATGGAAAAGTTGAATAAAGAAAATGGAACAACATTCGTAATAGCAACTCATAATGAGATTTTTTTACAGTTTGCTTCAAAAATAGTATATTTAAATGAAGGGAGAATTGAAAAAACTGAAAAAAGGAGATAGTGATGGGACTTTTAATATACCTGAATGGGAAATATGTTTCTGAAGAAGAGGCAAAGATTTCTGTTTTTGACCATGGACTTTTGTATGGAGATGGTGTTTTTGAGGGATTGAGAAGTTACAATGGAAGGATTTTTAAACTTGATGAACATCTTATTCGGCTTTACAATTCAGCAAAAGCAATTTCTCTTGAAATACCATTAAAATTTGAAGAATTTAAAAATGCTGTAATTGAAACTGTTAGAAAAAATAATTTGAAAAATAGTTATATAAGAATTGTTGTTACAAGAGGGGTTGGAGACCTTGGACTTGACCCGAGAAAATGTAAGGTGCCTACAGTTTTTATAATAGCAAGTAAAATTCAATTATATCCTGAATCTATTTATGAAAAAGGGATTGATGTTATTACAGTTGCTACAAGAAGAAATTTGAACGAATCTGTAAATCCACAAATAAAATCGTTGAATTACCTAAACAATATTCTTGCAAAAATAGAGGCGAATAATTCAGGAGCAACAGAAGGATTAATATTAAATCAGTTTGGATATGTAAGTGAATGTACAGGAGAGAATGTATTTATAGTGAAAAAAAATTCTCTTATAACTCCTCCTCTTTCAGCAGGCGCACTTGGAGGGATAACAAGAGAGGTTGTGATGCAAATAGGAGAAAAAATAGGACTTAAAGTTAAGGAAGAAAATATGACCAGATATGATATTTATACAAGTGATGAATGTTTTCTCACAGGAACAGCAGCAGAAATTGTTCCTGTGGCAAAAGTTGATGGAAGAGTTATAGGAAATGGAAAACCTGGTAAAATAACTATGAAGATAAGAGAAGAATTTCATAAACTTACAGAAAAGGAAGGAGTTCCTGTTTATGAATAAATGTCTTATATGTGAAAATGAAAGTTTTGTCTCAGTAAAATTTGTAAACGAAAAAGGTAAAACCCGGATTTTAAATTTATGTAAAGATTGCTGTAAAAGGTTTAATATATTTTTAAAATCAGAAAAAAAGAGAAAAAATAAAGAGTGTCCTTTTTGTGGATATACCATTGATGACTTTAAAGAATACAGATTTTTAGGTTGTGATTTCTGTTATGAGTATTTTTATGATGAAATTATAAAATATTTGAAAAAAATCCATACAAGCATTATTTACAAAGGTAAATATCCTAAAAAGTTTCATAGAGAGGAGAAAATAAAAAAATTTTTTACTCTCAAAGGGTTTTTAATAGAAGATATTGTTTTTAAATGAAAGAGACAAATAAAACTTTTAATCTTGACATAATAAAAAAGGAAATAGATTGGGTTTATTTCAAATTTGATGAAATTATTATAAGTTCAAGAGTGAGAATTGCAAGAAATATTAAAGGATATCCTTTTCCCTATAATATGACATATGATGAAAGTAAAAAGATTGAAGGGTTAATTGTTGATGCTTTTTTAAGTGGACCTTTTAATAAAATTTTCATTATTGATGTTTCTTCTCTCAATAATTTAGAAAAAAAATTGCTTATAGAGAAACACCTGATAAGTAAAGAATTTTCTGAAAATTCTATCTCTAATAAAGTAATAATTATTCCGAAAGAAAAAATAACAATTATGATAAATGAAGAAGACCATTTAAGAATTCAGGCAATTTATCCAGGATTGAATTTGAAAAAAAGTTGGGAAGTTGTAAATAAAATAGATGATTATATTGAGAGGAAAGTAGAATATGCATTTTTACCCGGGATTGGATATTTGACAGCATGTCCTACAAATGTTGGAACTGGTTTGAGAGCATCTGTTCTTGTTAATACACCTGGGATAAAATTTTTAAAAAGGGACAGGATAATATTTAATGCTATAGAAAAAATTGGTATCAGTGTAAGAGGTTTTTATGGTGAGGGTAGTTTGCCATTTGGGAGTATTTACCAGATATCCTCTTCAGAATCGACAGGGAAGACAGAAGAAGATATTATTAAAGAAATTGAAAGTGTGGTAAAATTGATTAAAGAAGAGGAAAAAAAATGTATTGAAGAAATAAAAAGGAGTAAAAATTTGAAAGATAAAATATACAGAAAAGTAAATAAGATTTTAAAAGGGAAGGACTGGAATGGTAAATTTTGTGATTTGTATTATTTAATATCTCTTGCCTGTGCAACTAAAATTCTATATATTGAAAAAGAGATGCAAAAAAAATTATTTTTTTCTTTTATTTCTGAATATGAGAAAATAATAAAACAATTGAAAAACTATCTTTTTTATAAGAACGAGGGTAAAATATTAAAAAGAACGGAGATATTAAATGTTTGAAAGGTTTACAAAAAGAGTAAAGGTTATTCTGGAAATTGCAAGGAAAGAAGCTATCAGATATGGACATAATAAAGTTGAACCGGAACATATCTTACTTGCAATGGTTGAAGAAGGTCAGGGAGTTGGTGTTGCAATTTTGCATTATCTTGGGATAGAGATTGAAAGATTAAAATATGAAATAGAAAAATCAATGAAAATAGGAGTTCCCCTTTATACAAGAGGGGATATGCCTTTAAGCAATTCTTCAAAAAGAGTTCTTGAATATTCTGTTAGAGAAGCACAATATCTCGGCCATTCTTATGTTGGGAGTGAACATTTACTATTGGGTATGTTACTTGAATCTGATTCAATACCTGCACATATTTTAAGGAAATTTGGAGTGAATATTGATAAAGCAAGAAGTGTTTTAGATGAACTTTTAAGAGATGTGGAGCCGGGAACAACATCTTATTTGACTGAGGAAAAGGAGGAGTATGATTCCCATGGCATACCTTACAGACCAATGCAGACTCTAAAAAAACATAAAACTCCTGCTTTGGATGCTTTCGGGAAGGACCTTACTAAACTCGCGTTTGAAGGAAAACTTGACCCTGTAATTGGAAGGGAAAAGGAGATCGATAGGGTTATCCAGATTTTATGCAGAAGGAAAAAGAATAACCCCGTTTTGCTTGGAGAACCTGGCGTTGGGAAAACAGCAATTGTAGAAGGGCTTGCACAGAAAATAGCAAGTGGGAGGTCTCCTGAAATTTTAAAGGATAAAAGGATTGTGATGCTTGATTTACCAGGTATGGTTGCAGGAACAAAATACAGAGGAGAGTTTGAACAGAGAGTTAAAGTTGTGCTTGATGAAATAAAAAACTCAGGGAATATTATAATTTTCATTGATGAAATTCACACTCTTGTTGGTGCAGGAGGAGCAGAAGGTGCAATTGATGCTTCAAATATTCTTAAGCCATTTCTTTCAAGAGGAGAGATACAGTGTATTGGAGCGACTACTCTTGATGAATATAGAAAATATATAGAAAGAGATGGAGCACTGGAAAGAAGATTTCAACCTATTATAGTTAACCCACCAACTGTAGAGGATACAATAGAAATTTTGAAAGGATTGAGGGAGAAATACGAATCCCATCATAAATTGAAAATTTCTGATGAAGCGATTGAAGCAGCTGCAATACTGAGTGATAGATATATTCCTGATAGATTTTTACCAGATAAAGCAATAGACCTTATAGATGAAGCAGCAAGCCAAAAAAGATTGAGATTATATAAAGAACCACCTGAAATTGGAAAGATGCTGGAGGAAATTAAATTGATTGAGAGAGAAAAAGAAAAAGCATTAAAAACTCAGGATTATGAACTTTTAACCTCTTTAAGGGATAAGGAGAGAGAATTGAAAAACAAAATTGATTTTTTGAAAGAGAACTGGATGAATTTAATCCCTGAGAGAGAAAAGATAGTAACAAAAGAAAATATTGCAGAAGTTGTGTCTCAATGGACAGGAATCCCAGTTTCTCAATTATGTAAAGAAGAGAAAGAGAAACTTATTGAGATGGAATCACATCTTCATAAAATTGTTATTGGTCAGGATGAAGCAATTGAAACAATAAGTAAAGCAATAAGGAAGTCAAGAGTTGGTTTAAAAGATGCCAGAAGACCTATAGGAAGTTTTCTTTTCCTTGGTCCTACTGGAGTTGGTAAGACCCTTCTTGCCCGTGCACTTGCTGAATTTCTTTTCGGAAATGAAAATGCTTTAATTCAGATAGATATGTCAGAATATATGGAGAAATTTTCAATAAGTCGCCTTATAGGAGCACCACCTGGATATGTCGGATATGAAGAAGGAGGACAACTGACAGAAAAAGTGAGGAGAAGACCATATTCTGTTGTTCTATTTGATGAAATTGAAAAAGCACATCCAGATGTTTTCAATCTATTGCTTCAGATTCTTGAAGATGGACGACTTACTGATAGTTTTGGAAGAAGTGTAAGTTTTAAAAATACAATTGTTATTATGACTTCAAATATAGGAACTGATATTTTTAAAAATAAATCAATAATTGGATTTTTAACTCCTGAGGAAAGTTTTTCCTTTGATGATTTAAAAGCAGATATTATGGAAAAGGTAAAAAAGACATTTAGACCAGAATTTCTAAATCGCCTTGATGATATAATAATTTTCCATCCTTTAACTTCTGAACATCTATTGAAAATTGTAGAGATTGAACTTGAGAAAGTAAGAGAAAGATTAAAGGAGATGAAAGTTGATATGATTGTGAGTGAAGATGCAAAAAGTTTTTTGATAGAGAAAGGAACAAATCCTGAATTTGGGGCAAGACCATTAAGAAGAACAATTTCAAGATATATAGAGGACCCATTATCTGAAGAAATTCTTAAAGGGAATTTTGTTGAGGGAGAGGTTGTGATTGTGAAAAGGAAAGGAGAGATTCTTGTTTTTTCAAAACAAGACCAAGGAGATAAAAGTGAAATCAAAGAAAGTTCTGTTGCTACTTCTCATTCTTAATTTCCCTCTTTTTGCCTCTTTGAAAATTTTGAGAATAAATATCTCAGGCAATAAAAATGTTTCCATTGAAAAAATACTTTCTTTAATGAAAACAAAAGAAGGGGATGAATTTGATGAAGAGATTATTAAAAATGATATTGAAAACCTTATTAAAACAGGATATTTTAAAAAAATTGATTATACTGTTGATAAAAAAGATGGAGATGTTGAGATAAACATTGAAATCACAGAAAATCCTCTTATTGAAAAAATCAATTTTAGTGGAAATAAAGCATTTAGAATAAAGAAACTAAAAGAGTTTCTGGGAGTAAAAGAAGGAGATATTTTAGATGAGAAAAAAGTTATTGAAGGGGTAAAAAAAATAAAAGAGGAATACTCTAAAAGAGGTTTTGAAATGTGTGAAGTTGAATATGAGATAGAAGAAAAAGATGGAAATTGTATCCTTAATATTGAAATTGCAGAAAAAGGGAGAATTTATGTAGAGAGAATTTTATTTGAAGGTAATAATTCCTTTACAGATAAAAAGTTAAAAAAGATAATGAAAATAAAAGAAAGACGCATGCCATTTATAAAGGGAACATATAAAGAGGAAGTTTTAGAAGAGGATATTGACAGGATTAAAAACTTATACAATGAAAATGGGTTTATTGAAGCAAAGGTCAGTAAAGAAGTTGAATATGGAGAAAAAGGTTTAATCATTAAAATTTTTATAGAGGAAGGCAAAAAATATTATGTTGGAGAAATTAAATTTGAAGGGAATTTAATTTTTAAAGAAGAAGATGTGAGAAAAAATGTTTTGATAAAAGAGGGAGAAGTTTTTAATTCCAGAAAGAATGAAGAAAGTATGAAAAATATTTATCAGTTTTATTCAGATAAAGGTTATATAAAATGCTCTGTTGAATATATCCCGGAAATTGTAGAAGATAAAGTAAATATTACATATTTTCTTAAACCGGAAAGTGAATACTATGCAGAGGAGATAAAAATAAAAGGTAATAAAATAACAAAGGATAAAGTAATAAGAAGAGAAATAAAAGTTGAGCCAGGGAATAAAATAACAGGAGATAAAATAAGAAAAAGTTTTAACAATTTAAGGGATACAAATTATTTTGAAAATATTCAAATATATCCAGAAATTGTAGAGGAAGGAAAGGCAGATTTAATTGTCAATGTTAAGGAAAGAGAAAAAACCGGATTTTTCCTATTTGGAGGAGGATACAGCACTGCTGAAAAATTCGTTGGTATGATTGGTATTCAACAAACAAATTTTGATATAACAAACCCGCCTAAATTTGTAGGTGGAGGACAACAGATTTCCTTAATGTTTGAGATGGGTTCGCAGAAAAGAAATTATAGATTCAGTTTTACAGAGCCATATTTTCTTGATAAGCCCATTTATTTAGGACCAGATGTTTATAGATTGACAAGTATGTGGAGTGACTGGACAGAAACAGCAACAGGGTTTGATTTAAGAGTTGGAAGGAGATGGGAAAATCTTACTCTTGGATTTAAATTTACAACTGAAAATGTAGAACTTTCAGATGTTAAAATTCTATCTGAAATACCTCCGCCTGGAGAAGAAAAGAAGAGAAAAAACAGTATAACAACAAGTTTGGTTTATTCAAAACTTGATAGTGAGAGATTTCCAAAAAAGGGAGATAGATTAAGATTTTCTGTTGAATATGCTGGAGTTGGTGGAGACCTTAATTTTATTAAAGCAATTTTAGAGAATCATTTTTATTATCCTTTTAAAAATGTAATATTTCACAGTAAAACTCTTGCAGGATATATAGATAAAGATGTTCCAATTTATGAGAGATTTTTTGGAGGCGGAATAGGAACTGTAAGAGGATATCAGGAAAGAAGTTTAGGACCTAAAGAAGATAGTTATTATTTGGGTGGTAATATTGTTCTTGCCCAGAATTTTGAAATATTGTATCCTTTATATCAGGATATTTTTTACGGAATTATATTTTTTGATATTGGTAATGTTTATAAAGATTGGACCAGTATCGGAGAGTTAAAAAAGGGAGTAGGTGCTGGGATAAGAGTAAATGTTCCTTTTTTTGGTGCTCCTATTGAGATTTATTATGGATATGGACTTGATGCTGAACCAGGAGAGAAAAAAGGCAGGATTCATATCGGGATGAGTTTTGGTTTTTAAAAAAAGAAAGGAGGAAAAATAAGATGAAGAAGATTTTAGTTTTTTTGAGCATTATCTGCTTAGGTCTTTTTGCTCAAAGTGGTAAAATTGGCTATGTGGATATTAAAAAAGTTTTTGAGAATTATGAAAAAGCAAAAAAGGTTCAGGAATCATTTATGAAAGAAGTTGATGCAGAGCAGAAAAATATGGATAAAATGCGAGTTGAAATAGAAAATATGCAGAAAGATTATGAAAAAAAGAAGGATATTATGAAACCAGAAGAAAGAACAAAAAAAGAAAATGAACTTAAATTAAAAATTCAGGAGTTTTCAAAAAAATGGACGGAAGTAAAGCAGAAACTTGATGAAAAAGGAAATCAACTTGAAGAACAACTTTTTAATGAAGTTAAAGCAGTAATAAGTGATTATGCAAAGAAAAATGGTTATTCAATAGTGATAAATTCTTTTGACCCGAGATTGATTCTTTATGGAGATGCTTCTGCAGATCTTACAGAAGAGATTATAAAAATTTTAAATAAGAAATAAATAAAACCATGAGGAAAAAAGTTAAAGAAATAGCAGAAATAGTAGGTGGAAAGGTTATTGGAGATGAAGAAGTTGTTATTACAGGTGTTTCAGGGATAAAGGAAGCAAAGCCAGGGGATTTAACTTTTATAGCAAATAAAAAATATAAAAATTTATTATATACAACAAAGGCATCTGCTATTATTGTGGGTCTTGATATAAATAATTCTGTAAATGCTTCTTTAATTCAGGTTGAAAATCCTTCACTTGCTTTTGCAAAAATTATGTCTCTTGTAGGTCCTGAACCTATAACTTTTCCTCCCGGGATACATCCAACTGCAATAATAGGTAAAAATGTTTCTCTTGGTAAGAATGTTTCAATTCAACCATTTGCTGTTATAGAAGATTATGTAAAAATTGGGGATAGAACTGTAATTGGAGCGGGTGTTTATATAGGACATTATACTGAAATTGGCTCTGATTGTTTGATTTATCCTCAGGTAGTTATAAGAGAAAGAATAAAAATAGGAGACAGGGTTATAATTCATCCAGGAACAGTTATAGGTGGAGATGGATTCGGATTTGCTACTGTTAGAGGAGTTCATCATAAAATTCCACAGATTGGAACTGTTGAGATTGGTAATGATGTAGAAATTGGTTCAAATGTTACAATTGATAGAGCAAGATTTGATAAAACATATATAGGAAATGGTGTTAAAATAGACAATCTTGTTCAGATTGCTCATAATGTTTATATTGGAGATAATTCAATAATTGTTGCTCAGGTTGGAATTTCAGGAAGTACTGTTGTTGGTAAAAATGTAATAATAGCAGGTCAGGCAGGAATAATAGGGCATATTACAATTGGAGATAATGCAATTATAGGAGGAAAAGCAGGTGTTACAAAGAATGTTCCTCCAAATACACATGTGACTGGATTTCCTGCAAGAGAGAAATGGGAAGATATGAGATTTCAGGGATATATAAGGAAACTACCTGAACTGATTGAGAAAATTAAAGACCTTGAAAAAAAGATTGAAGAATTGGAGAAAAAATTAAGAGAGGGTTATGGAGAGGAAACTTCAAAAAACGATTGAAAATCCGGTTGAGATAGAAGGTGTTGGACTTCATACAGGAGAGAATTGTAAGTTGATTTTAAAACCAGCACCGCCTAATACAGGAATAATATTTATAAGAAAAGATATTGAAAATACGGAACCAATACCTCTTGATATTGATAATCTTCTTGATACAAATAAATTCCCAAGAAGGACATCTATAGGAAATGAAAGGGTTCAGATACATACAATAGAGCATTTACTTTCTGCCATTTGTGCTATGGAAATAGATAATGTTTTTGTTGAAATTTATGGAAGTGAATGTCCAGGTCTTGATGGAAGTTCTAAAGGATTTGTTGATTTAATAAAGAAAGGCGGAATTAAAGAATATGAAGAAGAAAAAGATGTTTTTTATTTAAAGGAGCCAATATATATATCAGAAAATAGTTCCCACATAATTGCTTTGCCAAGCAAAGAATTTAAAATATCATACACTCTTGATTATCCAAATACATTTATAAATTCTCAATTTGCCTCTTTTGTTATAACTCCTGAAATATATGAAAAGGAGATAGCACCTGCAAGAACCTTCTGTTTAAAAGAAGAAGTGGATATATTGAGAAATATAGGTCTTGGAAAGGGTTCAACCTATGAAAACACACTTATAATTGATAAAGATGGAGTTATAAATAATGAATTTAGATTTCAGGATGAACCTGTGAGGCATAAAATCTGTGATTTAATAGGAGATATTGCTTTACTTAGAAAACATCTTGTCGCTCATATAATAGGTATTAAAAGTGGTCATTCAATAAATACAAAATTGATTAAAAGGATAAAAGAACTCATTAAGAAAGAAAAAATAAGTGGCGTTGGTTCTCCTGTTTTAACATCGGTTTCGGGGACAGAACTTGAAATAGAAGATATAGAAAAAATAATTCCTCACAGATATCCTTTTTTACTTGTTGATAAAATTCTTGAAATAAGTGAGAATAAAGCAGTTGGTATAAAAAATGTAAGTATGAATGAATGGTTTTTCCAGGGACATTTTCCTGGAAGACCTGTTATGCCAGGAGTTTTAATAATTGAAGCGATGGCACAGGTTGGAGGAGTTTTGATGTTAAGCAAGGAAGAAAATAAAGGAAAACTTGCTTATTTTATGAGTGTTGATAGGGTGAAATTTAGAAGAACAGTGAGACCAGGAGACCAGTTAGTTCTTGAAGTTGAAGTTGTCAAATTAAAAAGTAAAGTTGGACAGATTCAGGGGAAAGCATATGTAGATGGGAAAATTGCAGCAGAAGCACTTTTAATGTTTACAGTTGTTGAACCATAAAATGAGAAAAATCCATCCGACAGCAATAATTGAACCAGAAGTTGAGATAGGAGAAAATGTTGAAGTTGGTCCTTATGCTTTTATAGAAGGGAATGTAAAGATATGCGATAATTGTAAAATTGGTCCCTATGTTCATATTCAGGGTTATACAGAAATTGGTGAAAATACAAAAATTTTTACAGGAGCAGTAGTTGGTAGTATTCCTCAGGACTTAAAGTATAAAGGAGAAAAAACATACTTAAAGATAGGGAAAAACAATATAATAAGAGAGTTTGTAACTATAAATCCAGGAACATCGGAAGGAGAAGAAACAGTAGTTGGAGATAATAATTTGCTTATGGCATACTCTCATGTTGCCCATAATTGTAGAATTGGAAATAATGTAATAATAGCAAATTATGGAGGACTAGCAGGT
>CAYNUP010000223.1:0-3974 GCA_964400565.1 uncultured bacterium
TATCTCTTGACAGGAATTTATTAAAGGGGTATAATTATAAAATTGGATTTTCCGGTAAATTTTTCCCTTTAAAATACAAAAGGAGGTGAAAGATGGCTACAAAGTTTAAAATAAGACCTCTGGGCGATAGAGTGGTTGTAGAGCCCCTTGAAGCAGAAGAAAAAACAAAAGGGGGAATAATTCTTCCTGATACTGCAAAAGAAAAACCTCAGGAAGGTAAAGTTGTTGCAGTGGGTAAAGGAAAAGTTGATGAGAAAGGAAATTTAATACCAATGGAAGTTAAAGTTGGAGATAAGGTCTTATATGGTAAATATTCTGGGACTGAGGTTACTGTTGACGAAAAACAGTATATTATTTTAAGAGAAGAAGATATTTTGGCTATTGTTGAAGAAAAATAAAAAGGAGGTGAAAGATGGCAAAACAGATTTTACTTGGCGAAGAAGCAAGGAGGAAAATTCTTGAAGGTATGGAAATAATGGCATCTTCTTTAAGACCAACTCTTGGACCAAAAGGAAGATGTGCAGTCCTTGAAAAAAAATTTGGCTCTCCAACAGTGATAAATGATGGTGTAACAATTGCAAAAGAAATTGAACTTGAAGACCCATATCTAAATCTTGGAGCACAACTTTTAAGGGAAGTTGCTTCAAAAACAAATGATGCAGCAGGAGATGGAACTACAACTGCATCATTACTTGCTGTTACAATAGCAAAAGAAGGTTTTAAAAATGTTGCTGCTGGAGCAAATCCTGTCCATCTAAGAAGGGGTATTGAGAAGGCAGTAAAAGCAGTCGTTGCAAAGTTAAAAATGATGAGTAAACCTGTAAAGGATAAACACGAAATTCAACAGGTTGCAACAATAGCAGCAGCAAATGATTCAGAAATAGGTAAAATCATAGCAGAAGCGATGGATAAGGTTGGAAAAGAAGGAGTTATAACTGTTGAAGAAGCAAAAGGAACAGAAACAGAACTTAAAGTTGTTGAAGGTATGCAATTTGATAGAGGGTATCTCTCTCCATATTTCATAACTGACCCAGAAAGAATGGAATGTGTTCTTGAAGATGCATATATTTTAATTCATGATAAAAAAATCTCATCTGTAAAAGATATTCTTCCACTTCTTGAAAAAATTGCCCAATCAGGAAGACCATTGCTTATAATAGCAGAAGAGGTAGAAGGAGAAGCACTTGCAACTTTAGTTGTTAATAAATTGAGAGGGACATTACAGTGTTGTGCTGTTAAAGCACCTGGATTTGGAGAAAGAAGAAAAGCGATGCTTGAAGACATAGCGATTTTGACAGGTGGACAGGCAATAATGGAAGAACTCGGACTTAAACTGGAAAATGTTGACCTCTCTATGCTTGGAAGAGCAAAAAGAGTTATAGTTGATAAGGAAAATACAACTATAGTGGAAGGTGCTGGTTCTGCTTCAAAAATACAGGGAAGAATTAACCAAATTAAAAGTGAAATAGAAAAAACAACATCTGATTATGATAGGGAAAAATTACAGGAACGACTTGCGAAACTTGCTGGAGGGGTTGCTGTTATTAATGTTGGAGCGCCTACTGAAACTGATATGAAGGAGAGAAAAGCAAGGGTTGAAGATGCTTTAAGTGCAACAAGAGCAGCAGTTGAAGAAGGAGTTGTTCCTGGAGGAGGAGTTGCTTTAATCAGATGTCAAGATGAAATAGATAAATTAAATTTAGACGATCCCGATGAAAAAACAGGTGCTCAGATTGTTAAAAAAGCACTTGAAGCACCATTAAAACAGATTGCTGAGAACTCAGGACTGGATGGAGCAGTTGTTGTTCAAAAAGTAAGAGAAAGTGATAATCCTAACTTTGGATTTAATGCTGAAAAGGATGATTTTGAAGACCTTGTTGAAGCAGGAATTATTGACCCGACAAAAGTGGTAAGGAGTGCCTTAGAAAATGCTGCAAGTATGGCTGCACTGCTTCTCACTACAGAGGCATTAATAACTGAAATACCGGAAAAGAAAGAAAAAACACCAACACCACCTCCTTACCCTGAATATTAATTCAGGGCAAGCCCGCCACAATTAGTGGCGGGCTTTTTTTATCATGAAGAGGTATCATTTATATGTAGAAGGGATTGTTCAGGGAGTTGGGTTCAGGTGGTATGCAAGAAGAATAGGAAATTATGTTGGAGTAAGTGGTTGGGTTAAAAATTTACCTGATGGTAGAGTTGAAATTATTGTAGAAGGAGAAGAAGTCAAAATAGAGAGATTTTTAAAAGAGTTAAAAGAAGGGTATTTAGGAGAAAATATAAGGAATATTGAAAAATTTGAAGAAGAATATAAAGGCGAATTTAAAAGTTTTGAAATAAAATTTTAAAATGAGTCAATATAAAGATTTCGCAAAAGCAGGACTTGATGCAGAATTACCTAAAATAGAATGTTTTGAAAATCAATTCCCTTCATATACAATAACAATAATAATTCCAGAGTATACTTCTTTATGCCCAAAAACAGGTCAACCTGATTTTGGAACGATTACAATAGAATACCAACCTGATAAATGGGTTATAGAACTTAAATCATTAAAACTCTATATTCAGGCATATAGAAACCTTGGTATATTTTATGAAAATGCTGTTAACAAAATTTTAAATGACCTTGTTAAAGTGGTAAAACCAAAATGGATGAAAGTTAAAGGAGAATTTAATCCAAGGGGTGGAATAAAATCAATAATAGAAGCAAAATATCCCTGAATTACTTTAAAAATTTAGCAAACATGTCTATTTCTATATTTACATAATCTCCTGTTTTTCTAAATTTAAGATTGGTATTTTCAAAAGTAAAGGGTATAAGATAAATTATAACTTCATTTCCAGTAAAATCAGCAATTGTCAAGGAAATACCATCAACTCCAATTGAACCTCTTTTTACTATGTATTTTTTATATTCATCAAGTATTTTTATTTTCATCAAATAAAAATTTCCCTCTTTTTTTAAAGAACGAATTTTTGTTTTAAAATCAATATGTCCTGTCAATAAATGTCCTCCTATCCTATCCCCTACCCTTAATGCTCTTTCAAGATTCACATATTCACCTATTTTTATCTCTTCAAGGTTTGTTTGTTTTTTTGTTTGAGAACTTATTGAAACATAAAAAAGATTTTTATTTATTTTTTCAACCGTCAAACATACTCCATTAACTGAAATACTATCTCCAACTTTTAAATCATCAAAAATATTTCTACCTTCAATAACAAGTTCATATCCTCTGTTTTTATATTTCTTCTCTTTAACTTTACCAACTTCTTCAATTATTCCTGTAAACATACCCTCCCCTTTATTAAAATATCATCTTCAATTTTTTCAATCTCAATTTTCTCAATTTTTAATGCCTCTTCAATATTACTTTTATCTCTTCCACCAAAAACAGAAATTGAATTTTCTCCACCAAGAATTTTATTCCCCAAAAATATCCAGACCTCATCAACAAGTCCATTTTCAAAAAATTCTGTTAATGTATATTTCCCTCCTTCAACCATTATTATACCAATATTTTTTTTAAGCAATTTTTCAAGTAAATTCTCAAGATTAAACTTTCCATTTTCAGTTGGTACTTTAACATAGTCAAAGTTTGGTTTTATTTTATACTTTTCAATTTTTTCATCTTCAATTTTCTCATCAAAAACAATCAAAACCTTTGATTTTTCATTTTCCCATATTTTCCATTCAAGAGGTGTCTTACCTTCAGGGTCAAGGATAATTTTGAAATATCTTTTTCTCTCAATTATATTTTTTTTTGCCTGAAATTCTGGAGCGATATAGTCCAATAAAGGATTATCAAGAAGAACTGTATTAACACCAACCATAATTCCGTCAACCTCAAATCTTTTCCTTTTTAAATATTCTCTTGTCTTTTCCCCTGTTATCCATTTTGATATTCCATTTTTTGTTGCAATTTTTCCATCAATAGTTTGAGCCCACTTCAATATTATATATGGTC
>CAYNUP010000224.1:0-2705 GCA_964400565.1 uncultured bacterium
TAACTATATAGATAATTACAGGTATCCAAAGTAAGTATATTAATTTTTTTAATTTAATCCGCTCATCTAATAGAATATTTACAATTAAAAATACAATAAAAGTGAGTAATGCTTGTCTAGATCCTGAAAGAATAATACCTAAAGAGAAAAGTATATAGTAAAAAACTTTTTTCCTTTCATCTGTTAAAGTAATTAGGGGGAAACATATTACTAAAAATTTCCCAAATCTATTTTTATCAAATCCAAATATATTTAGATTATCCATTCTGGAAACACTATTTAAAAATACCGTAGTAATGTATAAAATAGCAAAACAGAAAAGAGTTGTAAAAAGACGAGATATTTTTTTAGGAAAATTATAAAATAAAATATAAGTAAAAATTAATATAGTCATGGCTATAAAATAATTTAAAACTTTTGAAACTCCAAACGAAACATTAGGCGTCCATAAAAGGGATATAAGCATCCAAAAAAATAATAGAAAGTTCCATTTTAAAGAATAGAAATTGATTTTAACTTTTGTTCTAAAAAAATAAATACCTATACCGCCAATCATTGCTATCCAAACCCATATTGGATATTGAAATACAGGTAAAAATATATTTTCAAATAATCTTAAGTTAAAACCTTTGCCAATTCCTATATATATACCTAAAATTATTTCGGGTAAATATAAGGATAATATAAAAAAAGTAGGTGTTAAGATAGCAAAAAGAAAATATATCCTATAGTTTATTGAAAAACTTGGGAAAATAAAAAAAAGCAAACTTATTGAAAGATTAAGTATAATAAAATATATCAAACCAGAATTCATTAGTTTTAAAAAAATAGAAGATAAAATCGAAAAAAAATTGTAAAAATTTCCTTCGATATTTCTCATACACCCTTTTCGATTTTTGTCCGGCTTAATATCCATTCATATTCCTTTTTTATTCTTTCCTCCCATGTAAAAAAATACATTTGACTATAAACCTTTGCTCCCTCTTCAATCTTTTTAAGTAAATTAGGATTATTGTAAAGGATATCCACGGCAAAAATAAAATTTTTTATCAATTTATTCTCATCCTTGCAAAAAAGTATTCCATTTTCCCAATTTTTTATAATTTTTTTGGTATCTCCCGTATCTCTTGCTAAAACACAGCGTCCTATAGTTAGGGCTTCTATTAAAACATTTCCCACGTTAGATACTTCATAAAAACATGTTATACAATCAGAAATAAACATAGTTTTTATACATTCTTCCCAAGGTAAATTTCCTAAAAACCTAACATTCTCTAACCCAAATTTTTCAACCATCTTTATCATTTTATCTCTTTGGGAACCATCTCCTACTAATAAAAGAAAAAATTTATCTTTTAAATCTCTTTTATAGTCAATGAGACCTTTGAAAGATTCAATTACCAAATCTACTCTCTTCCAACTTACTATTCTTGAAATATTGGTAATAACGAATTTATCTTTTAATCCCAGTTTTTCTCTTTCAAAATTTCTATTCATAGAACCTATAATATTAAAAATTTTTTCTTTATCAATTCCATTAGGAATAAATAAAATTTTGTCTCTGGGAACATGCATTTTTTCTAAAACCACATTACCTCTTGTTCCATCATCTGTCATAATTATTCCATCTTTATGTAATTTAATGGATAACCACTCTGTAAAAAGTTTTACATTTTTAATCTTTTTTTCATAATATAAAGATAGAAAAGTTCCAAAACATCTGCTAAAATGTTTTATCTTAAAAATTCTACTCACTACACTACCTACTAAAGACAAATAACCAACAGAATAGATTAAATCAAATTTATATTTTCTAATCAACTTCAGAAGGAGAAAAAATAATTCGAAGAAGGGTGAAAAACTATTTTCCTTTCTAGAATAAATGGGAAATATATTTTCAAAATTTTTTAAACTTTGATAGATTTTAAAATCTGATATTATAAAGACAAAAATGATTTCATCATTTGTATTATTCAATATATATTCTGGCAACTTACAAGCACTTTGTATTCCACCTTTTATACATTCTTTATCAGGAAAAAATAACTTATCAAAACATTTAAAATAATAAGATATATAGAGCCATTTTCTATTATGCTTCATAAAAAATATTGTAAATATTTAGTGAACTCCGTTATTTCAATTTTATAGTTTTCCATTTTTTCATTTGTGGTATTATATCACACTTTTATTATACCCTCAAAAAAATTTGTCAAGAGATGTAAAGTAAATGGTCCTAGAGATCGTTACCACCCCTGTTTAACTAATTTTGAAGGGATGATTAAAATAGCCCGCATACCGAAGTTTAATATATTGGAGCATTTTAATCTGCTCCGGAGAAAGGTATACCGGCCGTGGAGATATACTATCAGAAGATATATCAAATAGACAAATTTCAAGCCAGGAAGATGTTGGTAGAGACCTATCTAAAGACAGGTAGCATTAAGAAGACAGCATACCTCTGGCATACCTCAAGGAATGTGGTAAGAAAGTGGGTAAAAAGATACCGTGAGAAGAAAGAGGTGGGTTTAAAAGATTTATCCAGGAGTCCTATTGTTTCACCCAGGAAGGTAGCCAGAGAGTTAGAAGAGAAAGTAATAGAAATAAGGAAACACACCAACTATGGAAGAAGAAGAATAGAATATTTTCTCTTTCCGGAAGAAGGGTTAAGAATTTTAGAAAGCACCATAAGGAATATTTTAAGG
>CAYNUP010000225.1:0-11248 GCA_964400565.1 uncultured bacterium
ATATAATGGAATTAAATTTTTATCAACAAAAGGAACATTTTTAAATGAAAAAGAGAGTAAAAAGTTGATTGAATTTTATAAAAAAGAAAAACTTTCATTCAAAAAATCTTCTGGAAAAGTTATAAAAAATTTTGAAATTAAAAATAGATACTTTGAAGAAATTTACAGAAATGTTGAAATTGAAAAAATAAAAAAGTGTAATTTTAAAGTTGTTGTAGATGTATGTCAGGGTGTTGGTGCTTTATATACAAAAGATTTTCTTTCCAGTTTTAATTGTAATATTGAAATTTTAAATGAAAAGCCATATGGTGTATTTTTTCATGACCCTGAGCCAAAAAAAGAGACATTAAAACAACTCTCAAAATATATAGAGGAAAAAAAAGTAGATATTGGATTTGCACAGGACCCTGATGGAGATAGATTGGCAATAGTTGATGAAAAAGGCAATATAGTTGGAGAAGAACTTGTTATTGCTATTTGTATTAAAAATATTCTTGAAAAAATAAAAACACCTATTGTTGTAAATTTATCAACATCAATGGTTGTGGATTATATTGCTAAAATTTATGGAGTTAAAGTGTATAGAACAAAAATAGGAGAGGTAAATGTGATTGAAAAAATGAAAAAAGTAAAAGCATTAGTTGGTGGAGAAGGAAATGGTGGAGTTATTTATCCTTTGGTTCATTATGGAAGAGATAGTTTTGTTGCTATGTCTTTAATTTTAGAATATATGGCAAGAAAAGAGAAAAAATTGTCAGAAATTGTTTCTGAATTTCCTTCTTATTTTATGAAAAAAGAAAAATATGAAATTGAGGTTGCAAAAATAAAAAAGATTATAGAAAAAATAAAAAAGAGGTATAAAAAAGAAAAAATTGATTTTACAGATGGGATTAAGATAATAAAAAAAGATGGATGGATTCATATAAGACCTTCGGGAACAGAACCGGTTTTAAGATTGGTTGTTGAAAGTGTTGATAAAAAAATTTCAGATAAATATTTGGATGAAATAAGAGAACTTATTTCTTTATATTTATAATAAATTTTCAGTTCACAAATTTAAATAGGAGGACAAAATGAATAAAATAAAAAAAGTATATATTATGACTGACCTTGAAGGTGTGGCAGGTGTTTTAGATTTTGAAAACTGGTGTAGTCCTTCTTCAAGATATTATGAACTTGCAAAAGAATTTTTAACAATGGAGGTAAATAGTTGCATAGAAGGTCTTTTTGAAGCAGGAGTTGAAGAAATAACTGTTCTTGATGGGCATGGACCGGGAGGAATAAATGTAAAACTTCTTGACCCAAGAGTGAAATTACAAAGGGGATGGCCAAGAAAATTTGCAGATTTTTTTATAGATTCTTCCTATGATGCAGTTGTATGGGTTGGACAACATGCAAAGGCAGGAAGTGAATATGCCCATTTACCCCATACTCAAAGTTTTAAATATATAGACCTTTCTGTAAATGGTGTTTCTATAGGTGAATTTGGCCAGGCAGCAATGTGTGCAAGTGAACTTGGAATAAGAGCAATTTTTGGTTCAGGAGATAATGCTTTTACAATAGAAGCAAAAAATTTGGTTCCAGGAATTGAAACTGTTGCTGTAAAATGGGGATTGACCTCAGGGAAAGGAGATGAATGTACATATGAAGAATATGCAAAAAGAAATATAGGTGCTATCCATCTTCATCCAGAAAAAGCAAGAGAATTAATTAAATCAGGTGCTTTTAGAGCAGTAAAAAGAGCGGAAAAGGAAGATTTTGGCATTATCCCATTAAAACCACCTTTTGAAAGAATTGCGATATTCAGACCAGATGCCCAGAATCCAACAAAAACAATTTCAATAGAAACACATCCTGAAAGTGTCATTGAATTGTTTAACCTCCCATTTAATCCAAGACCTTTTGAGTAAAAGGTTTCCAAAAGTTAAATCTTAAAACAGGTCCAACTTCGTGGTAAAATAATAATAGCCCGTGTAGTTCAGTGGTAGAACGGCTCATTCGTAATGAGCAAGTCGTCGGTTCAAATCCGACCGCGGGCTTTTTTTAAAAAAATAAATATTGAGTTATAATGTAGTAAAAAGGAGAAATAATGTTAAGATTTTTAACTGGTGGAGAATCACATGGAAAATGTTTGGTTGGAATTCTGGAAGGTATGGTTTCAAATTTAGATATTGATGTTGAAGATATAAATAAGGAACTGGAAAGGAGACAGAAAGGATATGGAAGAGGTGAAAGGATGAATATTGAAAAGGACAGGGTTGAGATTTTAAGCGGGGTAAGAAATGGGAAGACCACTGGTGCACCAATATCAATTTTAATAGAAAATAAGGATTGGGAAAATTGGAAAGAGTATATGGATATAAAAAAAATTAAAGAAGGTAAGGAAAGATATATTCCAAGACCAGGACATGCTGATTTATGGGGATTTTTAAAATATAATTATACTGATTTAAGAAATGTCATTGAAAGAGCAAGTGCAAGAGAAACAGCAATGAGGGTAGCAATTGGTGCAATATGTAAAAAGTTTCTTTCTGAATTTAATATCAAATTTTATAGCAGAGTAAAACAAATAGGGAATATTAAAGATGAAGGAGATATAGAAGAAGTAAAAAGGAATTATGAAATTATTGAAAATTCTCCTGTAAGATGTATTAAGAAAGAGAAGGAAATGATAAATGAAATTGATAGAGTTAAAGAAGAAGGTGATACAATTGGAGGAATTTTTGAAATTATAGTTGAAGGCGTATGTCCGGGTTTAGGAAATTATGTTCATTGGGAAAAACGACTTGATGCAAAAATTTCTTATATTCTTATGAGTATTCCTGGGATAAAGGGTATTGAATTTGGTATTGGCTTTGAAGGAAGTAATTTAACAGGGTCTAAATTTCATGATGAGATTTTTTATAAAAATAAAATTTATAGGAAAACAAATAATTCAGGAGGCATAGAAGGTGGAATAACAAATGGAGAGGATATATGGATAAAATGCTTTTTTAAACCAATTCCTACAATTAAAAAGGGACTTAATTCTTTTGACATAAGGGATTTTAAGGAAAAAAAATATGAATATGAAAGAAGTGATATATGTGCTGTAGTTCCCGCCTCAATAATTGGAGAAAATCTTGTCGCTTTTGTTTTTGCATCTGAATACATAGAAAAATTTGGTGGTGACTCTCTTGATGATTTGAAAAAAAATTACCATACCTATATTGAAAGAATCAGAAAATTCTGGTTTTGATAAATTTTTTAAAAATGGATAAGAATATTGTTCTTATTGGATTTATGGGGACTGGGAAAACAGAAGTAGGACTTTTACTTGCAAAAAAATTAAATAGAAAATTTATTGATACTGATAAGTTGATTGAAGAAAGAGAAAATGATAGAATTGCGAGAATTTTTCAGGTTAAGGGAGAAGAATATTTTAGAGATATAGAAGAAAAGGTGATTGAAGAAGTTTCAGAATATAAAAATTGTGTTATTGCTACTGGAGGAGGTGCTGTAATAAGAGAAAAAAATTATTTAAATTTAAAAAAGAATGGAATTTTAATATGTCTTGTAGCAAGTCCTGAAGAAATATATAAAAGAACTCTACCTAAAAAAGACAGACCACTTTTAATGAAATCAAAAAATGTAATAGAGACAATAAAAGAATTACTTGAATTAAGGAAACCATATTATTCAAAAGCAGATTATACTATAGACACTACTCAAAAAGAAATAGAAACCATTGTGGATGAGATATTGAAAATCGTTGAAAAAGAAAATGGAAAAAATTAAAGTTAATCTTGGAGAAAACACTCATTATATTTATATTGGATATCCTTTAGAAAAATTTGGAGAAAAAATTAAAAACAGAAAATTTGGAAATAAATTTGTAATTTTGAGCGATACTAATGTTTATTCTCTATATTTTAAAAAAATAAAAACCTCAATAGAAAAAGAAAATAAACTGACAAAGGAAATTGTTATTCCTTCCGGAGAAAAACAAAAAAACTTTAACAGAGTTATTGAAATTATAAATAAACTTGCATATTCTGGAATAAATAGAGATGATACTCTTATATCACTTGGAGGTGGAGTTATAAGCGATATAGGAGGATTTGTTGCTTCAATTTATATGAGAGGGATTAATTACATTTCAATTCCTACAACTTTACTTGCTCAGGTAGATGCTTCAATTGGTGGGAAAACTGGAATAAATATAAAATTTGGAAAAAATTTAGTTGGTTCTTTTTACCAGCCCTCTTTTATTTATATTGATTTTGATACACTTTCCACCCTGCCATATAAGGAAATAAAACAGGGTATAGCAGAAATAATAAAATATGGAGTAATAAAAAATAAAAAAATTTTTGAAAAACTTGAAGAAATATCCTTAAACCAACTGAAAGAAAATTATGAATTCTTGATAAGGGAAAGTATAAAAATAAAGGTGGATATAATTGAAAAAGATGAGAAAGAAAAAAAAGGATTGAGAGAAATTTTAAATTTTGGACATACACTCGGTCATGCAATTGAAATTTCAAATATAAAGAAATTTTCCCATGGAGATGCGGTATCTCTTGGGATGATAGGAGAAAGTTATATCTCTTACAAAAAGGGTATAGGAGAAAAATATATTTATCAAAGAATTAAAGAATTGAGTAGAAAGTTTAAATTGTGTTCTTCTTTTAAAAAAATAGATTTTGAAAGAATATTTGAATTTGTAAAACATGATAAAAAGATAAGAAAGGATAGATTGAGATTTATATTGCCAAAAAAATTAGGGAAAGTTAAAATAATTGAAATTGAGGAAAGAGAACTTATAAAAATTTTAAAGGAGTTGAATAAAAATGGAAATTGAGGAAATTAGAAAGAAAATAGATGAAATAGATGAAAAACTCTTAGAACTTTTAAATTTAAGAGGAGAACTTGTAAAAAAAATATTTGAAATAAAACAGCAAAAAAATAGACCATTTTTTGACCCCTCACGAGAGAAGAAAATTGTAGAAAGGTTAATTAAAAAGAATAAAGGAATTTTAAAACCAGAAGATTTAGAAGTTATAATGGAAACAATTCTAAAAGTTTACAGAAATATGTTTAAAGAAATTTCTGTTTCTTATCTTGGACCAGAAGGAACTTTTACTCATCAGGCAGCATTAAGTAAATTTGGAGAAAAGGCAAAGTATATTCCTGTAAAGACAATAGACGAGGTTTTTAAAGAGGTAGAAAAGGATAGAGCGGATTATGGAGTTGTTCCAATAGAAAATTCAATAGAAGGAGTTGTTACTCATACTCTTGATGTATTTCTTGAAAGTGATTTAAAAATAAGTGCTGAGATATTGCTTGAAATTCATCATTATTTACTTTCAAAAGAAAAACATATTAGAAAAATCAAAAAAATATATTCTCATCCTCAGGCAATAGCACAATGTAGAAACTGGATAAGTGAAAATTTACCAGAGGTGGAAGTTTGTGAAACAGAAAGTACCGCCGGTGCAGTAAAGAAAATAATAAAGGAAAAAAATTCCGCTGCTATTGGTTCTGAAATCGCTGCATCTATATATAATCTGAATATTCTTGCTGAAAAGATAGAAGATTTCAGAGAAAATTTTACAAGATTTTTAGTTATTGGAAAAAATTTTTCTGAAAAAACAGGAAATGATAAGACATCAATTTTATTTTCAATAAAAGATAAGGTTGGTGCACTCCATGATATTCTTGTTCCTTTTAAAAAAGAAAACATAAACCTGACACGTATAGAATCAAGGCCTAGTAAAAAGAAAGCATGGGAGTATGTATTTTTTGTTGATTTTATTGGACATAAAGATGATGTAAATGTAAAAAGAGCCCTTAAAGAAGTTGAAAAATCAACCGTTTTTTTAAAAGTTTTGGGTTCTTATCCAAAGGAGAGGTGAAAAATGAAAAATAAGAGTTTTAACAGGAGGATTATATGGCTGATCTAATAATTATGAAAATGGATGCAACAGAAAAAGAAATTGAAAAAGTAGTTGAAAAAATTGAAAAAATGGGATTTAAAGCCCATGTGAGTAAAGGAGCAGAAAGAACTATTATTGGAATTATAGGTGATACAAGAGGAATTTCAGATGAAACATTCAGAATTTTACCGGGTGTAAGTGAAGTTATAAGTATTTTAAAAGAATACAAACTTTCAAGCAGGGACTTCCATCCATCAGATACAATAATTGATGTGAATGGAGTTAAAATTGGAGAAGGATATTTTGTTATTATGGCTGGACCTTGTTCTATAGAAAATAAGAAGCAACTCTATCTTACAGGAAAATATGTAAAGGAGAAAGGAGCAAAAATATTAAGAGGTGCGGTATTTAAACCAAGAACTTCTCCTTATTCATTTCTTGGATTGGGTCCAGAAGGTTTGAAGATAGTAAAGGAAGTAAAAGAGGAGTTGGGTATTCCTGTGATAACAGAAGTTTTATCTCCTGAAGAAGTTGAAGTTGTTAGTGAAATAAGTGATATTTTGCAGATTGGAACAAGAAATATGTTTAATTACAGATTATTGCAAAGAGTGGGAAAAATTAATAAACCTGTTTTACTTAAAAGAAATTTTTCTGCGAAACTATCAGAATTCCTTAATTGTGCAGAGTATATTTTAAAAGAAGGAAATAACAAAGTGATACTTTGTGAAAGAGGAATAAGAACTTTTGATTCTGAATTTACAAGAAACACACTGGATTTGAGTGCCATACCTATACTTAAAAAAGAGACACATTTACCTGTTATAGTGGACCCAAGTCATGGAACGGGTAGAAGGGATATTATTATTCCTATGAGTAAAGCAGCAATAGCAGCAGGGGCAGATGGACTTTTAATTGAAGTTCACCCAAAACCAGAAGAGGCACTTTCAGATGGATTTCAATCACTAACTTTCAAAATGTTTGAAAATTTAATGGAAGAAATTACACCTTTTATTAAAATTATGGGCAAAAAAATGTAAGAAAATGGATGTAATTATAAAAAAACCGGAGAGATTGAAAGGTGAAGTGGAAATACCCGGAGATAAATCCATCTCACATAGAGCACTTATGTTTGGTAGTATTTCGGAAGGTGAGACAAAAATTTTTAATATTTCAAAAAGCAAGGACTGCATTTCAACTTTAAATTGCCTTAGAAAACTTGGAGTTGAAATAGAAGAAAATGAAAGATTTTTAATTGTAAAAGGAGGGAAAATAAAAGAATCAGAAGATATTTTGGATTGCGGTAATTCTGGAACTACAATTCGTCTTCTATCAGGGATTTTAGTTGCTCATCCATTTTATTCTGTTCTTACAGGAGATAGTTCTTTAAGAAGAAGACCGATGGATAGAATTATAAAACCTCTTTTAATGATGGGAGGAGAAATTTATGGGAGGAATAATAATACCTATCCTCCTTTAACAATAATAGGAAAGAAATTGAAGGGAATAAATTTTAAAATGGAAATTCCTTCTGCACAGGTTAAAAGTTGCGTAATTTTTGCTACAATTTTTGCTGATGGTGAAACTATCATAGAAGAATTATATGAGACAAGAGACCATACAGAAAGAATGTTGAAATATTTTGGAGGAAAAATAGAAAAAGAAGGAAAAAATATAATTATAAAAGGTAATCAAAAATTAAAAGGTAAAGAAGTATGGATTCCCGGTGATTTTTCATCTGCTTCCTATTTTATTGCCTCTGCTTTAATTTTTCCTGAAGCGTTTCTTTTAATTAAAAATGTAGGTCTAAATCCAACCAGAACAGGATTTTTGAAAGTTATTGAAAGAATGGGAGGTAATTTAAAAATTTTAAATCAAAAAGAAATTTCAGGTGAACCTACAGGAGATATAGAAGTTTGTTATACAGAAAAATTGAAAGGAGTGGAGATATTACCTGAAGAGGTTCCAAATATTATAGATGAAATACCATTAATTGCAGTATTTGCTTCAGTAGCAGAAGGCAAAACAATAGTTAAAGGTGCGAAAGAATTGAGAGTTAAAGAATCAGATAGAATAAAGGCGATATCTACAGAGTTAAAAAAATTAGGAGCAGATATTGAAGAAAAAGAGGATGGATTTATTATAGAGGGATTAAAAAAACTTAAAGGTGCAAGAGTAAATTCATGGGGGGACCATAGAATTGCTATGTGTCTTATAGTTGCTTCATTTTTAGCAGAAGGAGAGGTAATTGTAGAAAATGTTGATTGTATAGATATTTCATTTCCTGAATTTTTTGAAAAATTTAGGAGTATAGGAGTAAATTTTATAACTATTTAAGAAAAATGGAAAAAATTTACTTTTTTTCTCCTACAAAAATTTATTTTGAGAGAAACGGGATTGATAAATATTTACCCCTTATTAAGAATTATGGAAAAAAAGTTCTTATTGTTTCAGGAAAAAACTTTGTTTATAAAACAGGATTAATAGAGAAAATAAAAGGGATAATGGAAAAAGAGAAAATAGAATATTCTATATTTTCCAATGTCAATCCAGAACCAGATATTGAAAATGTTGAAAAAGGGGTTGAATTCTGTATAAAAGAAAGATGTGATGTAATTCTTGCCATAGGTGGTGGAAGTGCAATGGACGTTGGAAAATGTATTGCAGCAATGGTTAAAAATCCAGGAAATTTGAGGAATTATTTTGGAGAAGCGCATTTTGAAAATGAGGTATTACCAATTATAGCAATCCCAACAACATGTGGAACAGGTAGTGAAGTTACAAGATATGCTGTAATAGTGGATAAAAGGGAAAATACAAAAAAAACTATGAGCAGTGAAAAAATTATGCCTGTTTTAGCAATTATGGACCCAAATATTCTTGATTATCTTCCTTCTCAACTTATTGCCGCAACTGGAATGGATGCTTTTTCTCATTCTGCTGAAAGTTATCTTGCAATAAATTCTGATTTTATTTCACAGATTTTTTCAATAGAAAGTTTAAAATTATTAAAGGAAAATTTAAAAAAAGCAGTTGATGGAGATAAAGAAAGCAAGGAAAATGTATTTCTTGCTTCTACTTTTGCCGGATATTCTATAAATAAAACAGGAACAATTATAGTTCATGGTATTGGATATTCTCTTACAATAAAATATGGAATACATCATGGAACTGCTAACGCTGTATTTTTACCTTATGTTCTGGAGTTTTTAAAAAGGAATAATTATAAAAATGAAATAGAAGAAATGGAAAAAATTATAGGGCCAATCTATGAACTTAAGAACTTCATAAGTAGCATTGGATTACCCACAAAATTAAGAGAAATGGGAGTAAAAGAAAAAGATATAGAAGAACTTGTTGATTTATCAATTAAGGGATGTGAAAGAGCAATGAAGAGGATGAAATTTACTTTAAAGAGAGAAGATTTTTTAGAACTAATAAAATCTACATTTTAATTTCTAAATATACGGGCTTAAATATTCAACTGCTTTTTTAATATCTTCTATTTGTTTCTCTCCACTTATTTCTCTTTCTATTATTATAGGACCATTAAAACCAATCTTTTTAAGACGTCTTAAAAGTAGGGGAAAATTTACCATTCCTTCACCAATCGGGACTTCCTTCCCAAGATATTCATCCCTATTAGGCCATAATCCATCTTTTCCATGCATACTTTTTACATATTCCCCAAAAATTTCAACTGCATCAATTGGATTTGCCTTGCCATAAAGAATTAAATTTGCAGGGTCTAAATTTATACCAATATTATCCATCCCAATATCAATAATAATCCTTTTTAAAGTAGATGGTAATTCCTGACCTGTTTCAAAACAGAATATTTGACCATTTTCTTTACATTTTTCAACAACTTTTTTCATTACAGGTATGAATGTTTTATAGATTGGATTTTCTTCATCATCAGGTATGAAGCCAACATGACATACTATATTTTTTACACCCATTTCCTTTACAAAATCAGAAAATTTTAAAGAAAGTTTCAATCTTTCTTCCCTATATTTAGGAGCAACAAGACCCATTGTTTCAGGACCATCTTTATTATTAAAAATCTGACCTTTAAATAATAAAAATACAGAAAAAATTTCAACTCCATAATTTTCTGCTTTTTTTCTTATATAATAAGGGTCAATAAGGTCTATTTCTTCTGCCAGAAAACCTAACTGACAAAGAGAAAAGTTTAAAGATACAACTTTTTCAAAACTTTCTTCTATCTCTTTTTTTCCTCTGACTATCAGTCCAAATCTCAATTTCCCCATTTTTTTAATTACATTCAGGTATTAATGGTCCTGCAAGTTCTTTTAAGAAAAATAATTTACCTGGTAAAGTTGGCATAAAACTACTCGGAACCCAAATATCCGGTCCATATCTTAATGTAACCCATAAACTCATTCCCTGCCACATCATTCCTCTTCCAAGTGTTCCATCCGCTCCACCAATAATCTTATCTGCTTTTAAAAATATTCCAGGACCAATAGTATTTGCAAAACATGGAACAAGTGTTGTTCTGCTTTTAAAACTTGTTATTGCGTTCTGCTCAATTGTCAATGGATGGAGTTTTGCACCAAGACGATATTCCTGTTTTTTCCATTCTTCTTCTGATTTAAATTCTTCTGCAAAATGTGGTTCCCAGAAAGCGATATGAAATACCCTACCTATTCCAAAAATAACAACAAGTTTTGCACCTTTTTCTCCTAAAGAATTTATTTTTTCTGGATACTTGGGCAATAATTCTTTCGTAGCAAAAAATCTTTGATTTTTAGGAACAGTCAATTCTTCAAGTGGCCCATAAAATGCATTTTCCATTGCATTTTGAAAAGCACCCGGTTCTGTTGAAGGAAGAGTATTTCCATCTTTATCACTCCATTCATCCATATTAAATCCCCAAACATGCTTACAATCAACATTCCATTCTTTTAAAAAATAAACAACCCATTTATACATTCCCATTGGTCCAACAGGAAGAATAAGAATAAGTTTTCTTTTTTCTTCTTTAGTTAAACATATTTCCATCGCAATTTCATGCCCCATCTTAATATTAAATTCTTCAAGGGATTCACAGGGGATAGGAGAAAAATTTTTATGCCACCACTTTTGTCTTTCTAATACTTTTTCTGGTGGATTATTACAACATTTATCTATTTTTTTCAAATCCCATCCTTTTGGGAAAAAACTTTCAAGCATAGACCCTTTAATTGTACTTATTAAATCCATTTTCTACTCCTTTTGTAATAAATTTATACCAAAATTTTACAAAAAGCAAATTTTTTTGAAAAATTTTGGAGATGTTGGCTCTATTTTGCTCCTCTTTCTAAAGT
>CAYNUP010000226.1:0-4691 GCA_964400565.1 uncultured bacterium
GTTCATAAGGAATAATGGTTGTAGATTTATGGAATTTATATGGAAGGGCTATAAATGCCTTTATATTGAAAATGAATTGATAAGAGTAGAAATTCTTATTGATAAAGGAACTGATATAGTTGAGTTTTTATATAAAGAAAAGGATATTGATTTTATGTGGAGAAGCCCAATCCCGATTTACCCACAATCAAAATTAATTCAAACAGTTTCAACAAAAATTGGAAATTTTATTGATTATTATCCGGGTGGCTGGCAGGAAATATTTCCAAATGCAGGGATAGTATCTGAATATAAAGGAGCAGTTATAGGACTTCATGGAGAGGTTGCTCTTTTGCCATGGGAGTATAAAATAGTTGAAGATAGCAGAGAAAAATTATCCATAAAATTTTATGTTTATACTTACAGAACACCATTTTATCTTGAAAAAACAATTACAATTAAAAGTGGACTGCCATACATAGAAATAGAGGAAGAAGTTTTTAATCTTTCCAGCGAAGAAATTGATTTTATATGGGGTCATCATCCTGCTTTTGGAAAACCGTTTTTATCCGAAGATTGTATTATAAATATTAAAGGAGCAAAAGTGAAAGTTGTACCAGGAGATGGAAAATCTTTTACCAATTTAAAACAAACTGAGGGTAAATGGCCATTTGTTGAAGGAGTTGATGGGAAATTGGTTGATATAAGTAAAGTCCCTTCTGAAAATGACAATGTTTCTGATATTATTTTCCTTTCAGAAATTGAAGAGGGTTATTATGAGATTTTAAATAAAAAATTGAAAATAGGATTTTTTATGGAATTTCCAAAAGAAATTTTTAAATATATATGGTTCTGGAGAATTGCAAAAGGAAGTTATAATTATCCATGGTGGGGAAGAAATTATAATATAGCGCTTGAACCATTTTCAAGTTTACCAAATTTATCTGAGGCAATAAAGAGAGGAGACCAACTTAAATTAAATGGGAATAGCTCATTGAAAGCAATAATAAAAGCAGGGATAAAAAAGATATAAAATGGATGAATATGAAATTGTGATTGGTCTTGAAGTTCATGTGGAACTTCTAACTAAAACTAAAATGTTCTGTGGATGTCTGACTGAATTTGGAGGTCTTCCAAATACCCATGTTTGTCCTGTATGCACTGGAATGCCCGGAAGTCTACCTGTTATAAATAAAAAAGCAGTTGAACTGGCAATAAAAACAGCGATTGTCTTTAATTCAAATGTCTCAAAATTTTGTAGATTTGCAAGAAAAAATTATTTCTATCCTGATTTACCAAAGAATTACCAGATTTCTCAATATGAGGAACCTCTGGCAACAGGTGGATATCTTATAGTTGATGGAAATAAAATTAGATTTAAAAGGATACATCTTGAAGAAGATGCTGGAAAACTTTTGCATTCTGAAGAAGGTTTGGTTTCTTATGTTGACTTTAACAGAAGTGGAATTCCTTTACTTGAAATGGTGACAGAACCAGATATAAAAACTCCAGAAGAAGCGGAAAAATTTCTTGAAAAACTTAAGCAGATTTTGGAATATCTTGAAATAAGTGATTGCAATATGGAAGAAGGGTCTTTAAGATGTGATGCAAACATTTCTGTTAGAAAAAAAGGTGAAAACCAACTTGGAATAAAAACAGAAGTAAAAAATATGAATTCTTTTAAGGCAGTGAGGAAAGCTTTATTATATGAAAGTAAAAGACAAATTGAAATATTAAAAAGAGGAGAAGAGATTATCCAGGAAACACGCCTGTGGAACGAAAAAGAAGAAATTACTGAAGGTATGAGAACAAAGGAAGAAGCACATGATTACAGATATTTCCCTGAACCTGATTTGGTCCCTCTTGAAATTGATGAGGAATGGATTGAGAAAATAAAAAAAGAGATAACAGAATTACCGGATGAAAGAAAAGAAAGATTTAAAAAAGAATACGGACTTTCTGATTATGATTCAGGTGTTTTAATTTCACAAAAAGGGATTGCTGATTATTTTGAAGAATGTGTTAGATCATATAAAAAACCAAAAATTGTTGCAAACTGGATAATGGACCAACTTCTTGCTTATACTAAAGGAAAGGTATTGAAATCACAGGATATTCCTTTAAAACCAGATTATCTTGTAGAAATTTTAAAATTGATAGATGAAGGGAAAATTACAGGGACAATAGGTAAAGAAATATTTAGAGAATCTTTTGAAACAGGAGTATCTCCTTTAGAAATAGTGAATAAAAAAAATTTAATTCAAATAAAAGATGAAAGTATACTTGAAAAAATTGTTCAGGAGGTTTTAAACGAAAATGAAAAAGCAGTTAATGACTGGAAAAACGGGAAAGAGCAAGTTTTGGGATTTCTTTTGGGTCAGGTTATGAAAAAAACAGAAGGAAAGGCAAATCCAAATTTAGCAAAAAATATTTTAATTGAATATTTAAAAAAGTTAAAATAAAGGGTAAAATATATTTCAAAAAAGGAGAAAAACTGATGAGAAAAAAGATATTTCTTGCATTTTTAGGATTTTTATTTTTAACAGTTGTTTTTGGTGGAAATGTAAATAATCCATCACAGACAAAAATAAAGGATGATGACCTTTATAAAAATCTGGAACTTTTTATTGATACTTTAAAAATAGTCCAGGAAAATTATGTTGAACCGGTTGAAAATAAAAAACTCATATATGGTGCTTTAAAAGGTATGCTTATGTCTCTTGACCCTTACAGTGCATTTCTCGAACCTGAAGTAAAAAAGGAACTTGAAATAGAAACAAGGGGAGAGTTTGAGGGCGTAGGAATGGAAATAACCCTTAAGGACGGGATAATCACTGTTGTAAGCCCTATTGAAGATGCACCTGCATGGAAAGCAGGAATAAAAGAAGGAGATAAAATAATTGAAATAGATGGAAAATCAACAAAGGGTATGACAACAATGGAAGCAGCAAAACAATTAAGGGGTAAAAAAGGGACAAAGGTTTCAATCAGTATTTTAAGAGAAGGAGTCCCAAATGTTTTAAAGTTTACTCTTGAAAGGGATGTTATTAAAATTAAATCAGTTAAAACAAAAATTTATGATTCAGTTGGATATATAAGATTAAGCGGTTTCCAGGAAAATACAACAAGGGATTTAGAAAAAGCACTTAGGGAATTTAAAGAAAAAGGAATAAAAGGATTGATACTTGATTTAAGAAATAATCCAGGGGGTTTATTAAATGTTGCTATTGAAGTAAGTGAAATGTTTTTACCTCCTAATAAATTGATTGTTTATACTCAGGGAAGAAATAAAAAAGATACAATAAAATTTTACAGTAGAAAATCCCAATTATGGAAAGGACCTATTGTTCTGCTTGTAAATGGAGGAAGTGCTTCTGCTTCTGAAATATTATTTGGTGCTTTAAAAGATAATTACCAAAATTTCCTATCAATTGGAACAAAGACATTTGGAAAAGGTTCTGTCCAAAATTTAGTTTCTCTTCCTGATGATTCTGCAATAAAATTAACAATAGCAAGATATTATACTCCAAAAGGAGTTTGTATTGAGGGAGATGGAATAGCACCTGATATTGAAGTTAAAATTGAAGGGGAAAAACCGATAATACCTACAAGTGAAGAAGATTTGCAATTCAAAAGAGCCCTTGAAGAGATAAAAAAGATGATTTAAATGAAAAAAAACCATAATCCATTTTTTGTTCCTTTAGTTCTTTTTTTAATTTTATCAATTTTGATTGCAACTTTTAAGATAATTGAAGAATTTAAAAAAGAAGAAAAAAAAGAGAAAATAGAAATAGCGAAATTGTATCCACCTGAAATAAAACCAGAAATACCAAAAAAAATAGAAAAAGGAAAAGGAGAAGTTGCAATTATTATAGATGATGTTGGCTGGAATATTTCAATAATAAAAGAGATAGAAAAAATAAACCAACCACTTACCCTTTCAATTTTACCGAAAGCGCCTTACAGCAAAGATATAGTAAAGGAACTAAAAGGTAAAAATTTTGAACTTTTTTTACATTTACCCTTAGAACCAGCACCTCCTTCCCAGTGCTTGGATAAAGGATTGATAAAAGTGGATATGAATGAGGAAGAAATAAAAAGTGAATTTGAAGATAATATAGGTGAATTTTTACCTTATGTTAAAGGAGTTAATAATCATATGGGCTCTCTATTTACAACAGATGAAGAAAAAATGAGAATTTTACTTGAACTTATAAAGGAGAAAAATTTATATTTTGTTGATAGTTTAACAAGTCAAAAAAGTTGTGGATATAAAATTGCAAAAGAACTGGGAATAAAAGCAGGAAAGAGAGATATTTTTCTTGATGTTTCATCAAATCCAGAGGATATAAATAAAAAAATAGATGAATTACTAAAAATTGCAAAAGAAAAAGGAAAAGCCATTGCAATAGGACATGCTAAATCAACAACAATAAATGTTTTAAAAGAAAGAGTTTCTGATTTTGAAGCAAATGGTATAAAAATAGTTCCTGTTTCTTCTCTTCTTGATTAAAATGATTGAATATAAACCTAAATTCTCCTCTCCCTTGACGGGAGAGGAAGAAGGTGAGGGTGAATGGAAAATAAGAAAAAACTTCTAAATTTTTCAAAAAAATTAAGAAGAAATATGACAGATGCAGAAAAACATTTATGGAAATATTTAAGGAATAGACAATTAGAAGGATATAAATTTAGACGACAACAAGTTATAG